>JBDSOC010000225.1:0-5394 GCA_039915085.1 Chitinophagaceae bacterium | reverse complement strand
CGAAACGCTAATATATGTATGCACAAACGGCATTTGTAAACGGCCTGTAACGGAAATTGCCGGGGCATTGGCTGAGCTAAAAAATAGGCGGTAAGCGGGAATGACATTGCACCAGTAATAAATTTTAAAAGAAAACCGGAATCAACGAAATAAAAGACGTAAATGAAAATTATGAATAGTCTTCCCTCAAAAGGTAGGATTGCCGCAGCTGAAGTCACAGTAGTACAGAAGCCTAATCAGGGAACTATGTCGAAATCGGGCAAATCATAATGTTTTTAAAACAGGTAACAGGGTTATTTTACGCGAAAAAAAGTAAACGTTGCTGGTGGGTTTCGTTGTACCCGTCGTGGATAGAAATAAAAATAAGTCGCTTGAAAATTAATTAAAACTGGTGGGATGAAACAATTTTACTGGGTCTTTATATTACTTATACATTGTTCCGTTTTTTCACAAAATAAAACCGGTTTAAAACTTTGGTATAAGCAGCCATCAGGAAAAATTTGGGAAAATGCATTACCCATTGGCAATGGAAGATTGGGAGCAATGATATATGGTAACGTGGAAAAGGAAATTGTTCAGCTAAACGAACATACATTATGGAGCGGCAGCCCTAACCGCAATGATAATCCAATGGCTTTGGATTCGCTGACTGAAATACGAAGGCTGATTTTTGCAGGAAAGCAAAAGGAAGCAGAGCAACTGGCTAACAAAGTTATTATAAGTAAAAAATCACAGGGCCAGATGTTTGAGCCTGCCGGAGAACTTCAACTCGTTTTTAATGGCCATGATAAATATGCAGATTATTACCGGGGCCTGGATATTGAAAAAGCGGTTACAAGAACATCCTATAAAGTGGGTGACATTACTTACACAAGGGAAGCGTTGGCGTCTTTACCAGATCGTGTGGTCGTGTTGCGTTTAACAGCAAGCAAGCCAAAAAGCATTTCATTCACTGCTTTTTATATGGCAGCAATGCCAGGGGCAATGATGAAAACAAACACTGCCAAACAATTAACTTTTGCAGGAACTACTATTGACCACGAGGGTGTAAAAGGAATGGTGAAGTACAAAGGCATTGTGCAATTTGTACCCAGAGGCGGAACAGTGTCTTTGACCGATACCTCTGTTATTGTAAAAAATGCAGATGAGGTTACCATATATATATCCATTGCTACCAGTTTTAATAATTACCATGATGTAAGCGGCGATGAAAATGAAAGAACAGAAAGATATCTCGCCAATGCGTTAAAAAAAACTTTTCCGGAAATTTTAAAAAGACATATTGAAGCTTACCAGCAATATTTTAACCGTGTAAAGCTGAACCTGGGTAAGCCTGCCGCTGAAGATTTGCCTACCGATGAAAGGTTGAAAAATTTCACTGTCACCAATGATCCACAGTTTGCAGCACTTTATTTTCAATACGGGAGATATCTTTTAATAGCTGCTTCTCAGCCGGGAGGCCAGGCTGCCAATTTGCAGGGTATATGGAATAATAAAATCCACCCGCCATGGGACAGCAAGTATACGATCAACATTAATGCTGAAATGAATTACTGGCCCGCAGAAAAAACCAATTTATCGGAATTGCACCAGCCGTTTTTGCAGATGGTAAAAGACCTCGCGGAAACAGGTCAGCAAACAGCAAAAGATATGTATGGCACCAGGGGTTGGATGGCACATCACAATACGGATATCTGGCGTGCAACCGGCGCTGTTGACGGCGCTTTCTGGGGCGCGTGGATAAATGGTGGCGGCTGGCCGATACAGCATTTATGGGAGCATTACTTATATACAGGTGATAAGAAATTCCTGGCGGCTGTGTATCCTGTCATGAAGGGAGCAGCATTATTTTATGCTGACTTTTTAATAGAGCATCCTAAATACCACTGGTTGGTAATCTGCCCGGATATGTCTCCCGAAAACGTACCGAAAGCCCATCAGGGATCCTCACTGGATGCGGGTGTAACCATGACCAACCAGATTGTGTTCGATGTTTTCAGCAACACAGTAAGAGCCGCTGCAATACTCAATAAAGACAAACGTTTTGCAGATACATTACTTGACTTACGAAACCGCCTTGCGCCCATGCACATCGGGCAATTTGGACAGCTGCAGGAATGGTTAGACGATATAGACAATCCAACCGATAATCACCGGCATATCTCTCACCTGTATGGTTTATTTCCTTCCAATCAAATTTCAGCATACCGTACACCCCAATTGTACAGTGCTGCAAAAAATACATTGATTCAGCGGGGCGATGTTTCAACCGGCTGGAGCATGGGATGGAAAGTAAACTGGTGGGCCAAAATGCAGGATGGTAATCATGCTTACAAGCTGATACAAAACCAGCTTACCCCCGTTGGTACCAATGAAGGCGGCGGTGGTACCTATAATAATCTTTTTGATGCACATGCTCCCTTTCAGATAGATGGCAATTTTGGGTGTACATCCGGCATTGCCGAAATGCTCATGCAAAGCGATGATGGATTGATAAACCTGCTGCCGGCATTGCCCGACGTATGGCGCCAGGCAGGCAGCGTATCGGGCTTAAAGGCGAGAGGTGGATTTGAAATAGTGGAAATGCAGTGGAAAAATGGGAAGCTGGTAAAAGTTGTCCTTAAATCTGTATTGGGTGGCAATCTCCGGTTACGCGTTCCTAATGAAATAAAACTGAATACTGGTAAAAACCTCATAAAGGCTGTTGGTGAAAACAAAAATCCTTTTTACCAGGTTGAAAAAATTCCAGAGCCGGTAATTGCTGAAAAGGCTGTTATTACTCCGGCCTCACTAAACGAAACTTTTGAGTATGATTTGCCGGCACAGCCCGGGCGGATATATACTTTAATTGCGAAATAAAATTGAAATCAACCATCTAAAATGAAAAAAATGAAAATTAAATCTCCAGCGATCGTTTTAGCCATGTTATTCATGGGTGGTATTTGCGCAGCACAAACACCGCCTGCTGTTATGGAGGATTTTAAACCTTCTTCTTTAAATCAACCAGGGCAGGAATATCCGCAGGTAAATTCGCAGGGATATGCCAGGTTTAAAATTATTGCGCCATCCGCTGATAGTGTTAGGGTAAGTCTTGGCCTGGGTGGAAGAGGCGGCACCAAACTCCAAAGATCTGCGGATAGTTCATGGATGGGTACTACTGAGGGTCCAATGGATGAAGGGTTTCATTATTACAACGTACGAATTGACGGCGGAAAATTTAATGACCCAGGTGCAAAAAATTATTACGGTTCTGTCCGCTGGGAAAGTGGAATTGAAATACCTGCGCATGACCAGGATTTTTATGCTTTAAAAAATGTTCCTCATGGCAATGTGCAGCAGGTGCTTTTCCCTTCTGCCAGTACCAACACATCCCGCCGTGCTTTTGTATATACACCGCCAGGTTATAATAAAGACACTAAAACAAAATATCCCGTGCTCTACTTGCAGCACGGCTGGGGAGAAGATGAAACGGCATGGAGCAACCAGGGCCATGCCAATTTGATTGTTGATAATATGATTGCCGAAGGAAGCTTACAACCATTCATTATAGTAATGACCTATGGTATGACCAACGACGTAAAGCCGGGCGGGATAAGAGATTTTAAGATAGACGCTTTTCAAACAGTGTTGGTAGATGAATTGATTCCTTATGTAGATGCCAATTTCCGCACCATTGCAAAGCCGTCGCACCGTGCCATGGCCGGTCTTTCAATGGGCGGCATGGAAACAAAAACCATTACACTTAATAAGCCCGATGTTTTTGCTTACTATGGTTTATTAAGCGGAGGTACTTATGCTCCAACAGATATCAAGGACAAATCAAAAGTGAAACTTATATTCCTGAGTTGCGGCAGCAAGGAAAGGCCGGATGGTGTTAAAAATGCTGCGATTGCTTTGAAAGAAGCCGGGTACAACGCAGTCTCCTATGTTTCTGAAAACACAGCCCACGAATTCCAGACTTGGCGCCGCAGCCTGCATGAACTTGCACCGCTGTTGTTTAAAAATTAATTTAAAAAGAAAAACAATTATAGCATCCGAACAAAAGCTCTTTCACAGAATGAACACGGCTTAATATCCGTGGAAGTGTTTTGACTGTTGGTCAAAACTCATAAAATACCTGCGGCTTAAAAAGGATATCTAAACACAAACTAGAAACATCAAATTATTATGAAAAGAAAAATTACCACTACCGTAGCACTCGTTTTGAGTTTTATGGTTTGCCTGGCGTTCGCCTTAAGCGATTTGAACAGTAAATGGACAGGTTCGTTAAAAACGCCGGACGGCAATGAAATTCCGTTATCATTCACTTTTAAAGTTGATGGCGATAAACTTAGCGGCACGGGGACAGGCCCCAATGGCGAGATACCTATCACAGATGGTAAAGTTAAGGGTGCCGATTTTACTTTTAATTTGAACATCAACGGATCGGATATCACTCATGTCTGTAAATATTATAGTGCAGGGGACTCGGTATCAGTTAATGTTGATTTCAACGGCGGTAAAATGCACGCGCAGTTAAAACGTGAAACCAGGTAATACAGTGTTACAACTATTTTTAAAGGCATTTCAGGTGGGAAGGTCTTTATATCAATTTTTCCATACACGATTTTTGCAGGATATGTTTTATAGGTGGCGGCAGGATGAAAGCCAACAGCGTACAACCACTATTTCTATATAAATCAAAGACCAGTTGACGATGAGAAACTTGAAAAATATGAAAGGTATTTATCAAATAAATTGTAAGCTTTTAGTTACACTGATTGCCGCTTTTATTAGCTGCGGTTACGGTTTCGCACAATCAAATCCACCTGTAGCTGTGGAGGATTTCAAACCATCATCCACCAATCAGCCCGGCAAACAATTTCCACAGGTAAATTCAGAACGAATGGTTCGTGCAAGTATTGCTGCACCTCAGGCGCTTAAAGTGCAGCTGGATATTGGCGGAAAAAAATATGATATGGTGAAAAATGAAAAAGGCGTCTGGACCGGTGAATCATTGCCGCAGGATGAAGGATTTCATTATTACCAGTTAAATATTGATGGTGCTGCTGTGCCAGACCCAGGTAGCAATACTTTTTATGGTGCAGGTCGTACCGGAAGTGGTATTGAAATACCTGCATACGATCGGGATTTTTATGCTTTAAGAGATGTGCCGCATGGTATGGTGAGCGAAAATATTTATTTTTCTAAACTCACCAGTGCGTGGAGACGCTGTTTTGTCTATACGCCGCCCAACTATACTATTGAAACCAAATCCCGTTTCCCGGTTCTATACCTGCAGCACGGAAGTTTTGAAGATGAAACAGGATGGGCTGTACAGGGAAAAGCAAATCTTATTCTGGATAATCTTATCGCTGATAAAAAAGCTGTGTCCATGATTATTGTAATGGACAA
>JBDSOC010000221.1:0-5037 GCA_039915085.1 Chitinophagaceae bacterium | reverse complement strand
GGCTAAAATGGAAAGAGAACCGGTCGCAGTTATAAAGAGATAAAGTTTTACATTTTAATTGTCAATACATCTATATATTTCGTTGCCCTCATCATGTAAGCTACTGGCAACATCCTTGCGTCGCACTTTTGTACCGCAGGAATATCACTGATCTTCAGGCTGCATTTTTTATTCCACCATTATAATAGAACATCTTGCAGAAGTATCATTTGTTCTCTTTTCACTGCTTATTTTCCGCTACAAAAATTCAGGCAATAAAAAAGCCTCCCAACCGGAAGGCTTGCTATTTTAAATATATTTAGCTTTTTCTCTGCCAGCGCTGTGTTAAAAAAATCTCTTTCTTTTCTTAGTTTTTCTTAACGCCCTTTTCGGCTCTTAGCGTATCTTAGCCCTTAGCTAATTGTCCATGTCTCATTTCCCCTCAGCAATTTATCCAGGTTTCCTTTCCCTTTGGTAGCCTGCACTTCTTCAATCTGCATGGCCATAACATCTTCATAGCAAGGGCGATCAGTTTCATAAAATACACCAAACGGCCTTGGCAAATGACCATCCAGCCGGGGGTTATCAAACATCCTGGTTAGTGTCTGTGCTTTAAAGAAATCATTTTCATCATGTACCCATAAATCATCTGCGCTGGCACCATTGTTCAAATCAACTACTACCGGGCGAAAGCCATCCAGTTTAATACCTTTATTTTTTTGTACACCAAAAATGAGTGGCTTACCCTGCTCAACAAATAATGTTTCTTCGGGCTTGGAAGATTTCTCTGTAAAAACTTCAAAAGCACCGTCATTAAAGATGTTACAGTTCTGGTATATTTCAAGAAATGATGCGCCTTTGTGCTTGTGACTGCGTGTCAATAACTCCTGCAGGTGTTTTGGATCTCTGTCCATACTCCTGGCAATAAAAGTAGCGTCTGCACCCATGGCAAGCGCCAAAGGGTTAAAAGGGTGATCTATACTGCCAAAAGGTGTTGATTTAGTAATTTTGTTTTCTTCTGAGGTAGGCGAATACTGGCCTTTTGTTAAACCATAAATCTGGTTATTGAAAAGCAGAATGTTCACATCGAAATTTCTGCGCAGCAAATGGATGGTATGATTGCCACCAATACTCAGACTATCACCATCACCGGTTACAATCCATACACTCAGTTCGGGCCTGGATGCTTTAAGGCCGCTTGCAATGGCAGTGGCGCGGCCATGAATTGAATGCATACCATACGTATTCATATAATACGGAAAACGGCTGCTGCAACCAATGCCAGATACGATTACAATATTTTCTTTGGGCACGCCTATCCCGGGCATTATTTTCTGCACCTGCGCTAATATGGAATAATCACCGCAGCCAGGGCACCAGCGTACTTCCTGGTCAGTAGCAAAATCTTTCGGGGTTAGAGTGGGCAAAGCCGTTGTTGTATCGCTCATTTTCTAAAGTTCATTATTTGTATACAATGTACAAAGTTCGCCATTAATTATAAGCTTTGAAAGGGTATTTTAATGGTTTTTAACAGTAAAAGATAAACAGCCGTGTTAACCAATCAGTTCTTCCCAATATTCAGCCGCCCTTCTTGTTTGCGCTATAACAATGGTGCCCCCACAATATTGGCTACTGCAAAGATCTCATACATTTGCCTTGTTGTTATCCCCAGTTCGTGGCTTTTGCCCAAATGGCATTTAATGCGATCATCGAAATACCATACTGGCCACCAATCCCAGCATTTCTTTTGTTTTTGTATCCAGCGCCCTTTCAGCATAGATATTGGTATCAAGGTGCCAAAGACGTTTATCGCAAGGTTGTCTTTGCTTAATATCACCTCGTTCATTTTTGTGCGGTAGTCATTAAATTCAATTACTAAATTGCTCATAGTAACATTGTTTATTCGTAAAAATTAATAAGGCAATGCCGCAGATTTGCAGATTTTTACAACAGAGGCTTTCGCTACGCCAGCAGAGGTTTTACAGAGGTACGCAGAGCAATAGCCTCTCTTAACGCTGCGAAAAACCTCTGCTAACCGCTGTGGTAAAAAAATCTGCAACAAAGCCTTTTCATCATTTTACCCATACCGGAAACGATGATCAATTCGTACATTCAGCATTCAAAATGCTGTTATGAGAAAACCAATCATTACTTTTTTTATTCTTTTTATTTCTGTCTTTGTATTTGCACAAAACGCTAAAGAACCGGTTAAGGTGACCGATATGCTCAAAATAAAATCCATTGGCGGAGTAACGCTCAGCAATGATGGCAGCAAGGCCATTTTTACTGTTACTGCTATAGAGCCGGATGGTGACACAAAATGGGAATATAAATATGTAAATCAAATTTGGATGGTGGCTACCGATGGTAATACAGCACCCAAACAAATTACGGGCAAGGAAAGCTCTTCACAACCTGCTATCAGTCCGGATGGCAGGCAGCTTGCTTTTGTGCGTACCGCAGATGGCAAGCCGCAAATATTTTTAATACCGCTTGATGGCGGTGAAGCCATTCAGCTTACTAAATATAAATATGGCGCCGGCACACCCAAATGGAGCCCCGATGGTAAACAACTTTTATTTTCTTCTAGTATTGGTTTAAAAGATTTATTAAAAGATTCAGTATTAAATCCAGCGCATACCACACCTTTATGGCCTTTTGAAAAACCTGGCTTCGATAAGAACCAGCAACTGGAAACCTCTTCTGCCAAAGCAGATCCTGATGGAAGCATTGAAGAAATAAGATCTTACCTGGAAAATAATGTTACTGACAAAAAAGCAAAAGTAGTTAACAAACTTACTTTCCAGGATGAGACAGATGTCTCCAGCGATATTCGTTTTAATCATTTTTTTATTTTACCCGCACAGGCTGGTGCAATACCCGTTGCAATAACCAATGGCTTTTATAGTTTTAACAGCGCTGATTTTACACCAGATGGTAAACAACTGATACTTTCAGGCGATGTTGATTCTGTTCAAAACGCGGATCGGTCATTGGAAAATGAAATCTTTCTGGTAAATACCGACGGCAGTCATTTGCGTAAACTATTAGGCGAAAAAGGAAAAACTTTTGGAGCACCTGAAATTTCCCCTTCAGGTAAATGGCTGGCGTTTCAATATGGCACTACATCGTTTGTAAATATCCCTGCCCTTGGTATTATGCCCTTAAATGGTACTGCAAAAGATATTATTACTATACCCGTAGATCGCAGCAAGGCCGGTCTTACCTGGAGCAATGATGAAAAATATATTTATTTCACTGCGCAAAGCAATGGAGGGCAGCCGCTTTACAGGATAGATATAAAAACGATGCAGGCAGAACAACTTACGGATTATAACAGCGGCATTACCAGTTTTGACATTAAAAACAGCAAACTTGTATACGCAAAAACTGAAGTAGCCAATCCATACGAAATATATCTTTCAGATGTAACAGCCAAAAATTCTAAACGCATCAGTAGTTTTAATTACGATTGGGTGCAGAAAAAACAATTATCATTTCCTGAAAAGAAAACGTTTACTAACAATAAAGGACAAATGATAGAATACTGGGTAATGAAACCTCACAATTACCAGGCAGGTAACAAATTTCCATTGTTGCTGAATATACACGGAGGGCCTTCTGCTATGTGGGGGCCGGGTGAAACCAGCATGTGGCACGAGTTTCAGTTCTGGTGCAGCAAAGGTTACGGCGTGGTGTACTGCAATCCGCGCGGCAGCGGTGGTTATGGACTAGATTTTTTACGTGCCAATATAAACGACTGGGGTACGGGGCCAACCAGTGATGTATTGACAGCCCTGGATAAAGCAGTGGCAGAAGGCTGGGCAGATACATCGAAATTAGTAGTAACAGGCGGGTCTTATGCTGGTTACCTGGTAGCATGGATTATAGCGCATGATCACCGTTTTAAAGCAGCCTGCAGCCAGCGCGGCGTATATGATTTAGCCACCTTTTTTGGCGAAGGCAATGCATGGCGGTTGGTTCCAAATTACTTTGGTGGCTACCCATGGGAAGCCAATACAAAGGCTATTCTTGAAAGAGAATCACCTATTACCTACGTAAAAGATATTACCACACCTTATATTATTTTTCATGGCGATAACGATCGCCGCACCGGTTTTGTACAAAGTGAAATGCTGTACAGAAGTTTGAAAGTATTGGGACGGCCGGTAGAATATGTGCGGCATGCCGGTGGCACACATGAACTTACCCGCAGTGGCAATAACCGGCAGCGAATAGACCAGATGCTGCGTACCTGGGAGTTTTTTGACAGGTGGGTGAAGTAAAGTTTGAAAAAAGTGATTGATACTTTTTACAATATCAGCGTAAGAAGTTATAAAAGTTTTAAAGAGGCAGATAACATAGAAATGAAAACTTTACATACAAGGGATTCAACAGGTATGATTATAAGATGCATTTTTCATCTTCCTGGTTTATCCCTGAAACGATATGCATTACTTTTTTTTCTGCAATTTCTGGATAGCAATGATGACAATCACTGTAATAAAAAACAACCATTCCAAAAAATTTGATACATTAGTACCTTAAACTAATTCCATGCAGTTGAACCGAAAATTTATAGTAATGGCCACTATGGCTGCGATAGTAACCATAGCAGTTGCATTTACTACTCCCCCGCCACCAGAAAGCATTTATAAAAACCTCAAAATTTTACCCAAAGACATCAGTAAAGAAAAGCTTGACAAAATCATGTCTGAGTTTAAAAATGCATTGGGTGTAAAATGCAGTTATTGTCATGCAAAATCACAGGATACAACAGTACATCACCCTGATTTTGCCAGTGATGAAAAGCCGGAGAAAGAAATTGCCAGATCGATGATGAAAATGACATTAAAAATTAATAAGAAATTTTTTGAAGTAAAACACCCTGCTTTCGGTGAGACCGGATTGCAAATTTCATGTGTAACCTGTCATCATGGAGAACCACATCCTGAAGAACCCAAAGAACCAGAGCATGGCCCCGGCGGAACGCCGCCACCTCCTCCGGTTAAAGACAAACAATAAAACTTTAATAATATAATCCGGCAAGCCGGTTGT
>JBDSOC010000177.1:0-7214 GCA_039915085.1 Chitinophagaceae bacterium | reverse complement strand
TACCAGCTAATAGCTTAACCAATATTAGCAACTACCTACGAGGTATTATTAAACAAACGACTGTCCTGACCCAAAGCATTGATAATATAACTTCAAAAGACAAGGACAAAATCAACTTCAACGATTATTACATTTTATACAATTCTGCTTTGGGGTTGTTTAAATATGCATCAGAGATCAAACAATTTCCGGGTTTGACGACTTTAACAACAGGCTTAGATTTTGATAAATATCTAAATGCTGCTACTGCTGGTGGGAACATAGCATTGGCAATAGATCGAAAAAATTATAGTTCCGCTATAATTAATACATATCAACTTTATAGTTTTATTTTTAGCAGCATAGGAACTAGTAATGATAATTTCAAGAAATTTTTACTGAAGTACGGATCGTTTATAGCTTCAGTTTCCCAAGCTCAAAATTCCGATGATGTTGAAAAGGCCATTGAAGCGGTCGCCCTTCCAACCGGTTCAGCAAGAATTAAAAGAGAAACATCCTTTAATGTTGCTTTAAATGCCTATTGCGGATTGTTTATCGGGCATGAAAAAATTACCGGCGTAACGGATAATCATGCATTTAATGCCTATGGGCTTACGGCACCAATAGGAATATCTGCCAGTAGGGGTACAAAAAAGGGATGGTCACATTCTATCTTCCTTTCTTTAATTGATTTGGGTGCTGTAGCGGCTTTTCGTTTCACAGACAACACAACAGAACAAGTTCCAACAATTCAGCTCAAGAATATTTTTTCACCCGGCTTATTTTATTCACTGGGAATTGCCAAAACTCCTCTGTCAGTAAATATTGGCGCACAGGTTGGTCCTAATCTTAGAAAGGTTACAAAAGACACCAATGATTATTCAGGTAAAACATATATAAGATACAGTGTTTCAGTATGCGTTGATTTGCCATTACTTAATTTATATACTAGATCGAGATAAAACGCTATAAAGATGCTTTTTTCGGAAGTACATTCAAACCAATGAAACATGATACTACAACTCAGCAAAGATGCTATCAACAAAGCTATCATGGCTTTTGAAGTCAGCTGGTCGCCACAGGCTGGTTTTGATGTGTACAACAAAAAATATAAAAAACCAATAGTACCAGATCCTGTTAATACCAATAGCGGTATTACCATAGGTATCGGTTACGATTGCGGCCAGTACAGCAGCAATAAAATAAAGATGGACTGGCAATCAGTGCTGCCCCTAAACATGGTAAACGGGCTGGCATCTGTTGCCGGATTAAAAAAACAAGCTGCCGTAAAGCGGCTGCCATTGCTTAGTATGGTGGAGGTATCTATAGAGGCTGCTTTGCAGGTTTTTTACAACACCACTATTTTTGATTTTGCCAGGAAAGCTGAGAAAATATATCCCGACCTGTTTAAATTAGCTCCCGTAGAACAATCTGTAATAACTGGTTTGGTATACAACAGAGGCAATAGCCTGAATGGTGACAGGAGAAAAGAAATGAGACAGCTGATTACCGCTATAAAAGATGATGACGATAAAGAAATGGCAGACCTTATTATAGCTATGTGCCGCCTGTGGCCGGATACACCCGGGTTAAGAAAAAGAAGACTGGCTGAAGCTGCATTGATAGCGCTTGCAGATACAACTGTTCCGGATGATGATATTTTAAAAATAGTTGTGTGATGTATTTTATACAGGCATTATCCGAAAATTCTAACCTGTTTTTAAAAAATTTTCTTCTTTTAATAAAATATAATGTACGGGCACTGCTGATTGTTTCTTTAAATAGTAACAAAGCCGGAGGGCATTTAAGTCATCCTGCAACTTTCTTGGTTTTAATTACAGGCTCTGCATTTTGTGGCAGCAATACCCAATCTTTAGCATATGGTTTAAGCAGCTTATTGGCGGCGGCAGGCCCCCAGCTACCGGGCTCGTAGAACCGCAATTGTTTGGAGGGATATTTTTTCCAGGCATTAATAACGGGCATTACCACCTTCCAGGCAGACTCTACCTGGTCGGCCCGCATAAACAACGTAGCATCGCCTTCCAGCACATCCAGCAGCAGGGTTTCATACGCTTCCGGAATGTCCTGCGTATAAGCATCTTTGTACATAAAATCCATCTCTACCGGGGTTAGTTTCATTTGTAACCCGGGTATTTTACTTTCAAACAGCAAACTGATTTCCTGCTCTGGCTGTATACTTATGATCAGCCGGTTGGGCATTACATCGTCTTTGAATATTTTATAGGGAGAGTCTTTAAACTGTATTACAATAACAGATGCCTGCCGTTGCAATGCTTTACCCGTCCGCAAAAAAAACGGAACCCCTTTCCAGCGCTTGTTATTAATAAACAGGCGGGCTGCCACAAAAGTCTCTGTTACAGAAGCAGGCAATACATGTTCTTCTGAACGGTAAGCGTTTTGTGGCAAATTGTTTACTACCCCATCGGTATATTGCCCGCGTACCACCTCATTAAAAACTTCTTCCGGTTTATATATTTTTATGTCTTTCAAAACTTTCGCCTTTACATTCCGGATAATTTCCGGCTCATACTTAGCCGGACATTCCATGGCTGTTACGCAAAGCAACTGCAGCAGGTGATTCTGTATCATATCGCGGATAGCACCTGCCCCGTCGTAATAACCACCGCGGCTGCCTACAGTAACGGCTTCCGCAACGCTTATCTGCACATGATCTATAAACTGATTATTCCACAAAGGCTCAAATACATGATTGGCAAAGCGAAAGGCCAGTATGTTCTGAACAGTCTCTTTTCCAAGGTAGTGATCAATACGGTAAAGTTGTTTCTCGGCAAAACGTTTCTGCAAAAAACGGTTTAGATTTTGCGCGGATAATAAATCTGTACCAAAAGGCTTTTCAATCACGATGCGGTGTAAATTGCTGTTGGTACAGATTTTATGGGTATACAGACCATCAGAAATGGTTTCAATAAAACGCGGGGCTACCGCATAATAAAACATGCGGATACCCTGCCGGGGATGGAGGTTCTCGAAGCTTTCCAGTTGCTTTTTTAACGTAGTATAGGTTTCCGGGTTCATAAAATCACCCTGCAGGTATTGCAGCCTGGCAGCAAATTTTGCCCATGCTGTTTCATTAGCCTTCCCGGCTCTTGAAAATGAATTAACCCCGGCAAGCAGATCTTCTTTAAAATCCTCCGGTTTCACTGGCAGGTAATCAACGCAAAGAATATTGCAAATATCTGGCAGGTGATTGCTCAAAAATAAATTATACAATGCCGGAATCAATTTACGCCTGGTAAGATCTCCCTTGGCCCCGAAAATAACAATGGACGCCGGATGCAATTTTTTTTCTATCATATTTATTAAAATGTGGTTGCAGTAAAAACTAAAATTAATGGAAAAACAGGTGGATGGCGGTTAAAGGGCTCATCAAAAAACTAAAAATAGAAGCCAACAGTTAAAATGTCAGGCAGGCATTAGAGCCGGGGCAGGTTTTAGAATCCAGACTTTGGACTTGTTTGTGCTTTATCTTTGCGCCAATTGAAACTGAAGCAATCGTATGACTATTTCTTATAACTGGCTGAGCGAATACCTGCCGGTAATCATTGAACCTGAGAGATTAAGCCGGATTTTAACCTCGTTGGGCCTGGAGGTGGAGAGCCTGGAGCAATATGAAGAACTGAAAGGCGGACTCAAAGGTCTTATAGTTGGTGAGGTACTGGAATCCATCCAGCACCCTGATGCAGATAAATTAAAGCTTACAAAAGTATCAGTGGGCACCGATCAGCTATTACAGATTGTTTGCGGTGCATCCAATGTGGCTGTGGGACAAAAAGTAATAGTTGCTCCTGTTGGTGCTACTATTTATCCAAAAAACGCCGCCCCTGTAACCATGAAGCTGGCAAAAATACGCGGCCAGGAAAGCTATGGCATGATTTGCGCCGAAGATGAAATAGGCTTCAGCGACAACCATACCGGCATTATGGTGCTGCCTGCCAACATAAAAACAGGTACGCCTGCCGCAACTTATTTTCAACCCTATACAGACTGGATATACGAAATTGGCCTTACACCCAACCGCATGGACGCGATGAGTCACCTGGGTGTGGCAAGGGACGTTTGCGCCTATCTTACCCATCATGATAAAAAAGACAGCAGGGTAAAAGCACCTTACAGTAATTCATTTAAACCTGATAATAATAGCTTGCCTGTTACTGTTAGTATTGAAAACAAAAATGCCTGCCAGCGTTACAGCGGTATAAGCATCAGCGGTGTTACTGTAAAAGAAAGTCCGTCATGGTTACAGCATAAACTGCGGGCTATTGGACTGCGGCCCATTAACAATATAGTAGACATTACCAATTTTATACTGCACGAAACAGGTCAGCCATTGCACGCTTTTGACGCAGATAATATTACTGGTAAAAAAATAATTGTAAAAACCCTTCCGGAAGGCACACTGTTTATTACACTTGACGGCAAAGAAAGGAAGTTGGGTAAAGAAGACCTGATGATCTGTAACACTGAAGAACCTATGTGTATAGCCGGCGTATCTGGTGGCATAGAAAGCGGGGTGAAAGACGGCACAACCAATATTTTCCTGGAAAGCGCATGGTTCAACCCGTTAGATATCCGCAAAACTTCATTTCGTCACGGACTGCGTACGGATGCAGCCACACGTTTTGAAAAAAATACAGATATCAGCAATACCGTAAATGTGCTGAAACGTGCTGCCCTGCTTATAAAAGAACTGGCAGGGGGAAGTATCAGTTCAGATATTACAGATGTTTATCCCGATAAAAAAGAAAAGGTACAGGTACATCTTAAACACCATTACCTGAAAAAACTGAGCGGGAAAAAATACCACCAGGACACCGTAAAAGATATTCTTACAGGCCTTGGGTTTGAAGTGATAAAAGAAGGAATGGATGATATATGGCTGGCAGCACCCTACAGTAAGCCTGATATTCATTTGCCGGCAGATGTGGTAGAAGAAATAATGCGCATAGACGGGTATGATAATATTGAAATACCCAGCAGTATTACCATTACGCCGTCTGTTGATACAGAAGGGTATAAACATACTTACAAAGAAAAAACCGCTAATTACCTGGCAGGACTTGGCTTCAACGAAATTTTTACTAACTCCATTACCAACAATGCATTTTACACAGAAGAAGAACTGGTTACAGCAGTAAAAATGTTAAACAGTCTCAGTGCCGACTTGAATATTATGCGTCCATCTATGCTGGAAACAGGCTTGCAATCCGTAGCACATAATATTAACCGGCGCAATTATAATGTTCGTTTTTTTGAATTTGGCAAAACCTACAGCAGTAATAAACCAAATGTATATGAAGAACAGGAACATGTAAGTCTTTATGTAAGTGGCCAGATTAAAAATGATGCATGGAAAGCCAAAGGAACCGGGAGTGATCTCTATTATATAAAAGGCGTTATTGAACGTGTTTTTAATTTATTGGGATGGGATTCCGTTTCCTTCTCCGCAGCTGCACATAATAAATTGAATTATTTCATGGAAGTGGCGGTAAAGGGAACAATAATAGCAACGCTGGGCACCGTAAATAAAAGCACACTCGCTGTTTTTGATATTAAACAACCCGTGTGGTTTGCAGACATTAACTGGAGCCTGGTACTACAACTGCTATCTCAGAGAAATGACATACAGGCAGCAGAATTGCCTAAACAATTACCTGTACAGCGGGACCTTGCATTGATAGTGCCCAAAACAACCGCATACAATACACTTGAAGAAACCATTCAGAAAATTAAACTGGATAAACTACAGGGCATGCAGTTGTTTGATGTGTTTGAAAGTGATAAATTGGGAAAAGATAAAAAATCACTGGCGGTAAGTTTTACTTTTTTGGATGATGAAAAGACACTTACCGATAAAGAGATTGATGGCATGATGAAAAAGATCATCACCGCAATGGAAACAGAACTGAGCGCTGAGATCAGAAAATAGATACGTAAACAGGACTATAATATTTGCTAATGTACACTAACCAGGGACTAACATCTCTTGCTTTCTATTGGCAATTGAATTGTCGCTGACCAGCAACTGGCGACCGTTGACCTTATTCGTGTAAATTCGTTTTCTTCTGCTAATCAGCATTATCATGAATCCATTAGAACAACACATACAGCGCATTAACGAAAAGCTTCAGCAATTACTGAAAGGGTATCGCTTTGTGCAAAAAGAAAATGAAAAATTGAAAAAAGAATTAGCCGACATAAGGGGTTTACACACAGAACGGAGTAAACAAATAGAAGAACTGGAACAAAAAGTGGCCGTCCTTAAAACAGCAACCAGCAATATGACTGAGGGAGATAAAAAAGATCTCGAAAAAAGACTCAATCACTATATCAAAGAAATAGACAGGTGCATTTCTATACTGAGTGAATGATTATACTCTTTTTACAAGCCGCACTTTCATTTCATCTTTGCCATGCGATAATTCCAGTGTATACACACCATAAGGCAAGTCATTCAGGTTACGCCAGGTTAACTCATTCTCTACCTTGGCCACATCTCGTTCAAAAGTGCTGCAAATACTGCCTTTATCATCTTTAAGCACAGCTTTAAGGTAGGCGGGTGCAGGAGCAGAAACTTCAAATTTGACTGAATCAATAAAGACAGGGGATTTAACTTTGGCAAACATGAGAAGGTGTTTTAGTGGTGGAGGAATTTTTCATTGGTACGATATCGGATAAAGTTAAAGTGGATATAGTGTGAATAAATATATAAAATTATTTTTAAACTAACAAGCTATGGAAGAATTAATTCCTATAAATCTTTTGCTGGCTGACCGTACTTACCGTGTAAGGGTTGAGCCTAAAGATGAAGAAATAGTGCGCAAAACCATTAAACTCATTAATGATAAAATAATTGAGTTTAAAACCCAGTTTGCCGGTAAGGATATGCAGGATTATATAGGGATGGTGGTATTGTGGTATGCTACCCAGCAGTCTGGCAGTAACCTACCTGCAGTTAATGAAATAACTGAAAGGCTCGAAAAACTGGAACTACTTATAGACAAAGGCCTGGACGACTAGCTAGTCAACTCTCAAAAAGTCTGAGACCTTTGCTGGTATTGTTTATTCTTTCATATTGCATTTAAAAAATGCCGGTTTATTACAGAATGGGTATGAAATCTTGCAAAATCATCTTTTAAAATATGGCTTTGGTACTTTTTTTATGGAAAAAAAGTACCGCAAAAAAGCCAGTCGAA
>JBDSOC010000032.1:0-26977 GCA_039915085.1 Chitinophagaceae bacterium | reverse complement strand
TTAAAATACCAAGAACACAAATCCAGATCCTGACCGATTCAATTTTAAAAATTTGCGGAGTGCGTTGATTACAAAATTCCGCAATCACAAAATTTTCTTATATGCCCCTTTCTGCATCAGTACTGGCCCGGCTAAAGCACCAGCATGAAACCCTGAATGAATTAATAAAAGGTTTAACGGAAGCGCAATTAAAGGAACAAATCAACCCAGGTAAGTGGAGTGCTTTTGAAAATATTGTACACCTGACCGCTTACCAGCCAACTTTTTTTCATCGCCTGCAATTGATCGCCAGCAAAGAAAATCCTTTATTTGAAAGATATGTGGCTGATAATGACCCTGTTTTTCAACAATACATAACCTATTCTTTAAAAGAGTTACTGGAAGATTTGTCCACGCAACGTTTCCTGATCAACAATCATATCATAAATTTAAGTGAAACAACCCTGCGCAGGGAAGGAACGCACCCGCTGTATGGCCGGTTCAATATCAGTCAGTGGGCAGATTTTTTTCTTTTACATGAGGCACATCATCTTTTTACCATTTTTATGCTGACCGCTAATTTGCGGAAAAGGATTCAACAGTAATTTTGTGCTTATTACTACTTAAATTTATATTATGGGGATCGAAAAAGACATCAGCCAGGCAAAATTTAGAAACGAATACCAGAAGGCAACCATTAATTTAATATATACTTTTAACTGGATGAACGAGCGCATAAAGATCATGCTCGATCAATACGATATAACGCCCCAGCAATTTAACATATTACGTATTTTACGCGGGGCCGGCAAACCCATTTCAACCCTCCAGATTCGCCAGCGCATGCTGGATAAAATGAGCGATACCAGCCGTATTGTTGACCGGCTCTTAAAAAAAGACCTGGTAGAAAAAGTCATTTGCGAAGGCGATCGCAGGCTGGTAGATGTTACCATTTCCGAAAACGGGTTAGAATTACTGGAACGCATCGATTCTCACCAGGACGATATGGATAGTGTATTTAAAAACCTGGATGAAGCGCAAGCCACAACGTTAAATAACCTGCTCGATAAAATCAGGAGCCCGGAATAATGTAATTTCACGCTTTTAAATACGTTTGACAGGCATGAAAAGCAGGACTGGTTTTTTACTAATTTGTATCTTTCTTACATTCTTTCATTTCTCTTTTGCACAGCCCAAGTCTGAGTTTCGTGGTGTATGGATAGCCACAGTAGATAATATTGACTGGCCGGTCAAAGGCAATTACAATACACAAAGCCAGAAAGATGCATTTATAAAACTGCTGGAAATGCACCAGCGCAATGGTATGAACGCCGTAATTATGCAGATACGGCCCGCTGCAGATGCTTTTTACCCATCCCCATATGAACCCTGGAGCGAATGGCTGACGGGCAAACAGGGCCAGCCCCCGTTTCCGTATTATGATCCATTGCAGTTTATGATTGAAGAAACACATAAAAGAGGCATGGAGTTTCATGCCTGGTGCAATCCTTACCGCGCAGAATTTGCCATTGGAAAATCATCCATCGCAGCAACACATATAACCCGTATACACCCTGAATGGTTTCTGCCTTATGGTACAGTACGTTTATTCGACCCCGGCAACAAAGAAGCGCAGCAATATGTAGTGAGGGTAATACGCGATATAGTAAGCAGGTATGATGTAGATGCCGTTCATTTTGATGATTATTTTTATCCTTACCGTATAGCGGGAAAGGAATTTCCGGACAGCGCTTCTTTCCGTAAGTATGGCAATGGCATGAATAAAGAAGACTGGCGCAGAAGCAATACAGACAGTATTATTCTTGCATTGAGCAAAGCCATTAAAGAAGAAAAAAAATATTGCCGTTTTGGTATCAGCCCTTTTAGTGTATGGCGCAATAACAATAAAGATACTACCGGCAGCAATACCAGGGCGGGGCAAACCAATTACGACGATTTGTATGCCGATATCGTATTATGGCTGAAAGAAGGCTGGATTGATTATGTGGCACCGCAATTATACCTTGAATTTGAACACCCCACCGCACCTTATGGTGTTATGCTGGATTGGTGGAACAAACATACGTATGGAAGAGATTGTTATATCGGCCTGGCCATTTACCGTGGTGGCAGCAATGCCAATTGGAGAGATAAAACGGAATTGCCGCGTATGATAAGAGCGCTGAGAGAAATGCCCAATGTACAGGGCGCTATTTACTTCAGCAGTAAATCGTTTGAAAGAAACCCTAATGGCTGGACAGATAGTTTGAGAGATAATTTTTATAAATATCCTGCATTAATACCGGCTATGGACTGGATAGACAGTTCCGTAATTGAAAAACCGGTGCTTTCCGTAACCAGCAGCGGGTCTTATGCAAATGGCACTACCATCACCATTCAAAACAAAGAAACAGTAAAAAAAATAAAGGCATTTGTTGTATATGGATTTGATATGAGCGATTCAGTAAAGAATTCAGCAAATCCGCAGAATATTGTAAAAATTATCCCGGCAAAAGGAGATACGGTGCAATATATCATTCCCCAGCCCGGTGATAAAATGAAAAGATTTGGTGTAAGCAGCGTTGATTTTGAAAACAATGAAAGCGATCTTTCGTTTTGGCCGTAAGAATTCGGTAGTTTATCGCTAACCTTTTTGGACTGTCCAACCAATTAGCTAATCAACCAGGCGTGGTATACGCACAGGGCAAAAAAATACCAGTTATTTAACCACATCCACCCGTCAATCTTTTTACCTTCGTAATTCAAAATTTATAATTCAACATTTAAAATAACCTCTTATGCCCGGTTTTGAATTATTTGGCAGCGAAGAACAAAGCGGTGTAAACGATGTGCTGGAAACAGGCATTTTTATGCGCTATGGATTTGATGGTCCCCGCAAGGGCATCTGGAAATCAAAAGAACTGGAAACGGCCATTTGTAATGTTTTTGGTAGCAAATATGCACAGTTGGTAAGCAGCGGTACGGCAGCTTTAACTACCGCTATGGCAGCGCTGGGTATTGGGTACGGAGACGAAATTATTTTACCTTCTTTTACTTTCGTGGCAAGCTTTGAAGCTGTTATCAGTGTGGGCGCTATTCCTGTATTTGTGGATGTGGATGATACATTAACGCTGAACCCGGATGCAGTACGAAATGCCATCACCCCTAAAACAAAATGCATTATGCCCGTACACATGTGCGGAAGCATGGCAGATATGGATGCACTGCTGGCCATTTGCAAAGAGCACAACCTTATTTTACTGGAAGATGCCTGCCAGAGTATTGGCGCCACTTATAAAGGAAAAAAATTGGGGACGATTGGCGATGCGGGTACGTTTTCTTTTGATTTTGTAAAAACCATTACTTGTGCCGAAGGTGGTGCTGTCATCACCAACCGCGAAGATGTTTTTATTAAAAGCGATGGATACAGCGATCATGGACATGATCACAAAGGCGCAGACCGTGGGGCGGATTTGCATCCTTTTGTTGGGTATAATTTCAGGATTTCTGAATTACATGCAGCTGTTGGACTTGCGCAAATTCAAAAATTGGATCAGTTCCTGGATATTCAAAAGCGCAATCACACAGCGTTAAAAGAAATGCTGGAGCAGGTACCGGAAATCACTTTCAGACGTATACCCGATCCCGAGGGTGACAGCCGTACATTTTTGAGCTGGTTTTTGCCAACCGAAGCCATTACAAGAGCCGTAATTGCCTCATTAAAAGAACAGGGTATCCTGGCCGGCAATTTTTACTGGTTCGATAATAACTGGCATTATATCCGTAAATGGGACCATCTCAAAGAAGGCACTACACTCAATGCACTGAGCCCGGAACACAAAGCAGCTGTAATGCAGCATGCCAGCAAAGATTTTAGTGCCAGTGACGCTGTAATGAATCGCTGTATTTCTACTGCAATTGGCCTGCTATGGACAGAAGAACAAATAAAAGACAAAGGGGACAAAATAGTAAATACTGTTAGACAGGTATTGCAACAGCAAACGGTTTCCGCTTAATATAAATGTAAGAAAGTGCATTGTTCTCAATCCGGGGTCTGGGGTTCCCATCCGGTCAGGGTATGAACAACGCATAATGTAAGAACACCAGCTTTATCCCTTAAGCTTTTACTTCTTCCCTTCCAGCTTATTTACATAATCCAGCGTTCCCAGCCGGAACCGTAATGGCAGGGTGGTAATCTTCTCAAACTGCAACTCTTTTTTGCAGAAAAAGCCGAAATGCCGGGTGTAATAATCCGGGCCAATGCTGCTGGGGGCCTGTGGTGATAGCAGACCAGGCATCACCAGGGGAATATTTTTTGAAGCAGCACCGGCTTTTAGAGGAGGTTCAATTAAAGAAATTTTAACAAAAACAGCAGGCAGGGGAACTACGCTGAGCCGGTCGGCCTGCGCATTTGCTTTTTGGCAAAATGCTATTAAATACAATACAACAAGAAATTTATAAAGACGTTGCACCATCATATGTTGTTTTGTACGTAAATTACGGCCTGATTTTTGTGGATCCGGCGAATTTTTTTATAGTATATTTATTAAGAGGTAGTTGTTCTAAATCCTAAGCAAGTTATGTCACTGGGACAGAGTTTACAACAAAGATTACTCCAGAAGTTATCACCACAGCAGATTCAGTTAATGAAACTGCTGCAGGTGCCTACTGCCAACCTGGAAGAGCGTATAAAAGAAGAAATGGAAGAAAATCCTGCGCTGGAGGCGAGTGAGGATGGTCATGATGATAGCATGACCGAAGATGTGAAAGACGAGTTTGACAGCAGCAATGAGGAAGATTTTGAAGCAGATGGCAGCGAAGAGCAATACGACAATATTGACGTCAGCGATTATGTATCTGATACCGATGATGAGGTGGGCGATTATAAACTAAGGGATGATAATTATGGCGATCCGGATGAGCAGAAAACGGTGCCGGTAAGGGTAGAAACTTCTTTTCATGAAATGCTGGCCGATCAGTTGGGCATGCTGAACCTGGATGATCGTTCCCAGAAAATTGCAGAGCAAATCATTGGCAGTATTGATGATGA
The DNA here is from genome assembly GCA_039915085.1 of Chitinophagaceae bacterium. Lineage (GTDB taxonomy): Bacteria > Bacteroidota > Bacteroidia > Chitinophagales > Chitinophagaceae > JACMLD01. Next base: position 21,948 of record JBDSOC010000032.1, on the reverse strand, counting down.
TGGTTACCTGCGGAGGGAAAGTTCTTCTATTAAAGATGATCTTGCCTTCAGGCAAAATATAGATGCCAGTGAAGAAGAAATAGAAAAACTGGTAGAAAAAATTCAGCATTTTGATCCATCCGGTATCTGCGCCCGCAACCTGCAGGAATGTCTCTTACTGCAATTGTACCGTAAGCTGGGCGAGGGCCGCCCCGTTGAGCAGGCTATTATGGTGCTGGAAGATTATTTTGAAGAGTTTACAAAAAAGCATTACGAAAAAATACAGCGTGGCCTTAATATAGATGACAATGGATTAAAAGACATCATTACGCAGATTGTAAAACTGAACCCAAAGCCCGGTGGTAATGTGGGTCATGCAAATAAAGGGGAGAGTTATATTATACCGGACTTCTTTATTTTCAACAACGCAGGCAAACTGGAACTTACACTTAACTCCCGTAACGCCCCGGATTTGCGCATTAGCGAAGGCTACCGGGATATGCTGAAGGATTATGACCGTGGCAGTAAAAAAGACAAGCGCCAGAAAGAAGCGGTGTTGTTTATCAAACAAAAAATAGATGCGGCCAAATGGTTTATAGATGCTATTAAACAGCGGCAGCATACACTTAGCAGTGTAATGGGTACCATTATGGAATACCAGCATGAGTTTTTTATGACGGGAGACGAAACCACCATGCGCCCCATGATCTTAAAAGATATAGCGGAACGTACCAACCTGGATATCTCTACGGTAAGCCGTGTTGCCAACAGCAAATTTGTGCAGACTGAATTTGGCACCTACAGGCTTAAATTTTTCTTCAGTGAATCTTTGAGTACTGAAAGCGGGGAAGAAGTGTCTACCCGTGAAGTAAAGAAAATACTAAGCGACATGGTAGGTGATGAAAGTAAGAAAAAACCATTGAGCGATGAAAGGCTTACTGAATTACTGCAGGAAAAAGGATACAATATTGCGCGCCGCACGGTAGCCAAATACAGGGAACAACTGAATATACCGGTAGCGAGGCTGAGAAAAGAACTGTAATACAATCTTTTTTCCCGCTCTTATACGATAAATCCGGTTGGGAGGGCGGAGAGGAGGTCTATAATTTATATAATGGAGAACGAAACATCAATAACATTATCACCTGCTGCAAATAATTATACATGGCCCGCACCCGTGCGTTTATCTGGTCATATTATTTCTTATATTTTTCACCCGCTTTTCATTCCTTCTTATATAACTGCATTTTTAGTGTATGCCGATCCCTATGCTTTCGCAGGCATGAATGACAAGCTTAAAATGTTTAAAGTAATTTCAGTTGTTTTCAGTACGGCTTTTTTGCCTTTGTTCAGTGTGGCATTGATGAAACAACTTGGATTTATAAAAAGTATTTTTCTCCGTTCACAGAAGGATCGCATCATACCCTACATTGTTTGTATGATATTCTATTTCTGGGCCTGGTATGTATCAAAAAACATACATGATAACGCTGCGCAAACGGCCATGCTGCTGGCAGTGTTTCTATCATGCATAGCTGGTATGATGGCCAATATTTATTATAAAATAAGTATGCATGGTATTGCCGTGGGCGCCCTGCTTGTATTGTTTACCTGGATGGCTTTTAATGGCACTGTTGCGGGTGGTGCCTATCTTTCCATTGTTATATTAATTACCGGCCTTGTATGTACTGCACGTTTTATAGTCTCTGATCACAACGCATTTGAAGTCTATAGTGGTTTAATGGCTGGTGCGCTTTGCCAACTGGTAGCCATCGCTATTGCGGGGTAGGAAATCCAGTTGTTAGCCATGAGCTCCTGGCTGTTAGCAATACAAAATTCAATGTTGCATAAGGGATTAGTCAATGTAGTTGCAAACTAACCAATAGCTAAGGGCTAAAGCCAACCGCGCCTTCAAGGGCATAACAAAGCCCAATCATAGGGTACGATCGGGCTGTTGTTTTCCAAACCATCTGTATGTAAGTCCAAGCTAAGAGTTAAGTATCTTTGAGCGTGTTAAGTAGTTCTTTGTTGGGTGATAAATAAAAAGGCAGCTGCCATTTTTAATAGCATTGATAACATCATCAACCTGGTTGGATGGTACTGCCGGACAGCCAAAACTTCTTCCGTTAAAAGGATTATTTTTTATAAAACCTGCTCCTACATAATCTGAACCATGAATAACAATATTACGTGCATCAGCTTTATCATTAAATCCGCGTTCAAGGCCTTCAATTTTTAAAGACAATCCATTGCCACCATAATAAGTTGATTCTGTTTTATAAAAACCCAGGCTGCTCATATGGCTTTCGGGACTATTAGAAAACGAACGGGCATATTCAGACCCCGATTTTCTGCCATGTGCCACATAAGTGTTAATTAATACTTTTTGTTGTTCGATATCTATTACAAAAAAACGTTTGCGGCGAGATGACTGGCTAAAATCACAAATGGTTAAAACAGAAGCACGCGCAAGCATTCTTTTTTGCTGCAGGTATTCGTATCCTTTATATGCATAATTAAATGCCGCTTTTGTAAGGCCAAAGCTTTTTAATTTTAAAATATCATATAAAACAAGGGCTTTATTGGCGGCAACTGTTTTTGTATTAACAGCATTCATCATGGCACTGGTTGCCTTATTGGAAGAATAATCGCCGGCATTGTTTTTAGCAGGAATGACAAGAAGCATGAAAGACAGGGCGCTTACTCCCAGAGTTTTTGTAAGGGTTTTCATTTGGATGATGTGGATTTTATGAGTTGCTGGCTTGGTATAACCAGTAACAGTGACAAAATATTATGTTAATACTATATAATCAAATTAATAACGGTAAATCTTTTATTGTACGTGTGCAAATGTATTTTCTTTTTATAAATACGGGTTAACTTCAGAAAAACATTAAGTTTTATTTAGTAAAAAAGGGGTTTTACTATTGTTTTTCCGGGGAAAACTCCAGTGTATAAATTTTAACAAGCAAGAGAAAGAGCGAAATAAGCAGCGGCCCGAATATAAGGCCGATAAATCCAAACAAATTAATACCAGCAATTACCCCAAATGCAGTAACCAGCGGATGTGTATCTCCAATTTTTTTCTGTATGGCAAACCGGAAAATACTATCTATGGTGCTAACAATACCAAATCCATACGCCAGCATGGCAAAACCTTTCCAGGTCTCATTTTGCGCAAAAAATATGAGCGCTATAGATACATAAGCCGCCGCTGCACCTACTACAGGCAACATAGAAGTAATACAGGTAACAATAAACCAGAAAAGAGGTTCACTTACACCCAGAACAAGATAACCAATCAGGCCAATAATTCCCTGGAAAACGGCAATCAGCGGTATGCCAATAGCATTGGACATAACCATATTTTTTACTTCGCTTGCCACGCGGTGCAGGTTAGCATCACTCATGGGCAATATCCTGTACAGTGTTCTTTCCATAGCAGATCCTTCAACCAGCATAAAATAAAGAATAAGGTACATAAAAATGATAGTAGTAAGCGTATTGAATGTAGCTCCTAAAAGAGAAGGCAAATTGCGGGCAATAAATGCGCCCAGTGATTTTATATAGTTTTCATCAACAAAATTAAAGCCTGTTTTATGCTCCAGGTTGTTTACAAATGATTCCAGTGCCGTAATTAATTCTGAAGAATGCTGGATGGCAAAATTAATTTTTGACGAAAGCATGTTTATTACAGTTCCAATAGGCACCAGTATAATCAGGAAAGAAGCAAGCATTAACATGGCTGCAGACAGGGAAGGTTTCCATTTTCTTACATAAATAAGCCGGAACATCCATTTGCGCATGATAACATACAATGTAAGCGCTCCAAGAAAAGCCGGAATAAAACTTCTCAGTTCACTGAATAATATGTAGCCCAGTAAAATAAGCGCAGAAATAAATGTAAGTTGTCTTATTCTTCCGTCGGTTATATAATCATTCATAACCACAAGGTAAAAATAAAAAGCCACCCGTGTAGCGGATGGCTTTTTTTGATAAAAATTGACACAATTGCTATATTTTTTTATGTTTCCACTTACCCTTCCGGAATAAAATATAAGCGGCTATAGCTGTAGACGTTTCTGCTGCCGGAATAGCAACAAAAACACCTGCCGGCCCCATATTCATAAATTTTGCCAGGAAATAGCCAAGCGGGATCTGAAAACACCAATAAGCAAAAAAATTAATGATAGTGGGCGTACGTGTATCACCTGCACCATTAAACGCATTCATGTACACCATGCCTGTTCCGTAAACAACAAATCCTGTGCTCATAATCCTTATAGTGCTTACCGTGTACCCGGCTACAGACGGCTCCTTTGTAAAAAATGAAGCGATGTACTCAGCAAATACCAGGAACACAACAGATACGGTACCCATGAAAATGGCATTGTACTTAGCCGTTCTTTTTACAGACAATACAGCTCTTTCCGGCTGACCCGCACCCAGGTTTTGTCCCACCAGTGTTGCGGCAGCATTACTTAATCCCCAGGCAGGTAACAGGAAAAACATGATTACACGGATACCTATCTGGTAGCCGGCAGAAGCATCACTATGGCCCGTTTGTGCAACCAGTCTCGATAGTGCAATCCAACTGCCGGAACCAATAAGGAACTGTAAGGTGCCGGGCCACGCAATACCAATCACCGAACGAACAATGGTCCAGTCTGGCTTTAAATGTTTGGTCGTAAATTTTATAAGGTTTTTGCCATTGAATAAATGATACAGCTGATAAGCAACGCCAATACTGCGGCCGATAGTAGTTGCCAGCGCGGCGCCCTGCAAGCCAAATGCTGGAATGGGACCCAGGCCGCGTATCAGCAAAGGACATAAAATGATATTGCAAATATTGGCCAGCCACAGGCTTTTCATTGCCATCATTGCATCGCCGGCACCGCGAAAAATACCGTTGATAAGAAACAGCAGCATAATAACAAGGCTTCCACCCATTATAATATGCGTATAGCCAACACCTGATTGAATAGCCGCTTCTTCAGCACCCATCAATCTTAATATATCTGCAGAAAAAATAAAACCCGGAATGCTTACCAGCAGGGTAATCACCAGTGATACAAAGATGGCCTGCATACCTGCCCTGGTAGCAGCACCCGGATCCTTTTCTCCAATACGGCGGGCAACCATGGCAGTTGCAGCCATGCTGATGCCAATAGCCAGCGAATACACAATGGTAATAACAGATTCTGTGAGGCCAACAATTGAAGTAGCGTGTTTGCCCAGGTGACTTACAAAAAAAATATCCACTACGGCAAAAACACTTTCCATACACATTTCCAGCACCATTGGTATGGCAAGTAATATCACTGCTTTGCGGATGCTGCCCCGGGTATAATCCACGGTGTCTCCGCTCATTGATTGTTTAATAAGTGAAAATATACGGGATAGCTTATTAACTGGTATAGAAGTAGTAGTTGGTTGAGAAGGCATTTGAGAATGTTTTGAATAATAAATAATTACAGCAACAGGGGATTGTTGCTTGCCAGGTAAAACAATAAGACGGAGGTTCTTTACAATGGGGGCGAACCTAAGACATTTTCATATGCTGACATTCTAAGAAAAACAAAAGTAATAAAATTTCCGGGACAGGTAAAAGAAATATGGCCTTTGTAAATTGAATGGGATGAATGATTGGAATGTGCCCTGCTACATGGTACTTATGCTGTCTGTATTACAAAAATTAGGAGGTGAAATTAAATTTATTTATCCGCGAATAAAGTGTACCCCGCTGATGTAATTACCTTTTAATATATTACATAATGAAAAGAACACTTGTTGTTGGCGATATTCATGGCGGATTAAAGGCGCTGATACAGGTGTTGGACCGTGCGTCTCTATCAGGGGCTGATACCCTGATATTTCTGGGTGATTATGTAGATGGCTGGAGCGACTCAGCACAAGTGATCAGCTACGCAATGAAATTATCTGAACAGCAACATTGTGTTTTTATTAAAGGCAATCATGATGAATGGTGCGAAGACTGGTTGCGTACCGGGCATGCCGACAGAACCTGGCTGATGCATGGTGGCCAGGAAACAGCTAAAAGTTATGCGGCGGTTAATAACATTACCAGGCAGAAACACCTGAATTTTTTTGAAGGAATGAAACTGTATGAAACCGATGAGCAAAACAGGTTATTTATTCATGCAGGGTTTACTTCAATGCATGGCCCGCAGAAAGAGTTTCATTCCTCAAATTTCAGCTGGGACAGAACCTTGTGGGAAATGGCCATTACCCTTGATAAAAATATTAACAGGGATTCTGTATTGTATCCAAAAAGGCTGAAACTGTTTAATGAGATTTATATTGGCCATACGCCTACTCTTTATTATAACGAAACAACCCCTATGAATGGTTGTAACGTTTGGAACATAGATACAGGTGCCGCGTTTACGGGTAAGCTCACTGTTATGGATATTGATACAAAAAATTTTTGGCAAAGTGATCCGGTAAAGAATTTATACCCCGGAGAAGCAGGAAGAAACAGGAATTAATTTGTAAGGGTATAAGGAGGTCTGCCCAGGTTATATTTGCCTTGCGGAAGAAACACCCGGCGTTTTTAAAACCCGGTTGTTTAAAGATGCAGGGGTTACTTTATCTCTATAAAGAACAGCAATCATGAATTGCAGAAAATGCAGTATGAACTGCGGCATGTTTTTGATAATATGATGAAGCAAACAGCTACCCCAAAATTAATATATACTCCTGATTTAAAAGGGAGAACCGGGGTAAGAATAAAATGGCAAAGCCGGGTTGCCTTTCTCACCAGGCCAGGCGAGGTCTACTATGAAATGCACATAGGTTTTAAACAGGTACAGGCTTGTTACAATTTTCTAATTATATCTTTTACGTTTGTTACGTAATGACCACCAAATAAGACTGCGTGTACCAGCAGTGGGTATAACTGGGTTACAGGAAGACGCCGCTGCCAACCCTTTTCCAATGGATAAATTTCCTGGTAAGCATCATAAAATGGCTGACTGAACCCCCCGAATAATTTTGTCATCCCCAGATCCATTTCACGGTGACCATAATAAACAGCGGGATCAAAAATGACCGCATTACCATCTGTATTTATCATGTAATTGCCGCCCCATAAATCTCCATGCAATTGCGCAGGTGCTTCCTGTGGAAACATGCCGGCAATTTTTTTTATAAATGCGGCTGTATTATTTAAATCAGGTTTTTTAAAAACGCCGGTATCAAATAATATGGTAACCAGTGGCATAATACGGCATTGTGCGTAAAAATCATTCCAGCTATTGTGTTGTGTGTTTATTTGTTGCAGGCTGCCCATGTAATTATTCTTGTGCCACCCGAAATACGATTTCGGTTGTTTGTGCATGTTAGCCAGTGCAATACCAAAATTTTCCATGGAATTTTTCTTTGGTGTTCCTTTTTCCATCCATTGAAGCAAGAGCCATTGTTTATCATGCAGTATACCCTGTTTTATTACACCAGGAACAACTAAAGAGCTATTGTTTCGGAGGGCTTCCAGTCCATGAGCTTCCATTTCAAACATGCCGGGGAAGCGATTGGCATCATTTAATTTTAAAAAATAATTGGTAAAGGCGCCATACAGGCAATAGCATTCGTTGATGTCTCCGCCGCGTACTGGTTCATACCCGGAAACATTTATCCCGCCAGCTTTTGCTATTGCCTGTACCAGGTTTTGTATCAATGAAAAAATCGTTTGATAATATTTATGACAATGGTCAGCAATACACTTACAATGATCATGGTAACTACCGGGAAATAAAACCGAGTATTTCCTTTTTCTATATGTGTATCACCTGGCAACCTGCCCAGCCAATGCAGTTTATCATGAAAGAAATAGATAATTACACCCGTCAGTACAATGAATATGCCTGTAAAAATGATCCATTTGCCAGTTTCTGCATTCATATAGTAAAGTTAACAGTAGGAATATAACTATATCCTGGCTATGTGTATACTAAAACCCCGGCCAGCGTCTAAGGGTTTATATTAGTTGCTAAGGGTGTTTCCCAAAACTGTCGTTTTTTAACTACCCTGCAATGGATAGAAATATTACCCTTCTTTCATAGAATAGTCTATTTTTTTGCAGTGTATAAGGTTGTTTCTTTGTATTGCAAACGAAGAAAAAGAGTAGAAAAAAATAGACCAGGAGAGAGACCGTATCCTTAGAAAAACCTTAGATTATCCAAATCCTTTGAAATGTTCTTAGAAAAATCCTTATCCCTGAAAACAACCCTATCCTGAAAACCTAACCGTCCAAATCCTGTGTAAACCTGACTGAAGATCTAAACCTATGAAAAACTGATCCAATCCTGTGCAAACCGTCCAATCCTTTTGAAAACTGTCCATCATCCTTAAAAACCGCTGTGTACGGTGATTCAATAGATAATCGTTTTTACGCTTGTTTATTGAATCACCCGGCGAGTTTCTTATTAACGGCAACACATCTTTGCCTGTTCATTGCCTGGTATCCCGGCTGTTTCTTTGGTAAAAAAAATCCTCAAAATTTCTGTACCTGTTTACCGGAAAGTGTGAATACCCCAGCCTTTTTCAGGGTATGATTATTGTTTTACGGTATACATGAATAATCAAAAAAAATTCGGTGTATGGATGGATACCCACCAGGCAACCGTTGTAGCGGGAAGCGATAGTGCAGAAAGCGCGGTGCCCTTAATAGTGGGCCACATAAACGGGGAAGAAGTTTCCCCAAATTCAAATGAAAAGAGTGAGCACAATCAGAAAAAAACGCTCCAGGCTAAGTTTTTTAAGGATATAACGGCCTGCCTGCAAAATGCCACACACCTGCACATAACAGGTACCGGACAGGTGCAGGAACAATTTATGCATTACCTGGCGGAAACACCACAGTTTAAAAATACCAAAACAGAGGAATCCACTTCCAATAAAATGAGTGATGAAAAGCTGATTGCTTTTTTTTCAGACAAATTAAATTAAGGAAATGCAGGTTCGTCTATTTGTTTAACAAGCTTGCCGCTTCTCTGTCCAGCATAACAAATGCGTTTGCATGTTTCCGTATAAAACTTGCAGGAACAGTATTTGAAATATTTTCTTCCAGCGTTTTCTTGATAATAGCTGCTTTTTTGGGTCCAGTAGCCAATAAGTTAGCCAAACGTGATTGCATAATCCGAGATATGCCCAATGTAATCCCTTTTTGAATGGCTGCAGTCTCAGAGAAATATTTTTGACCTGTCTGTAGTGTGATAGGGTCCAGGTTAATAACATGTGCAAACAGATCCGGCGAAACGCCGGGTTCATTAAAGCCGATATGCCCGTTCATACCGATGCCAACCAATATTATATCTATTCCGTTAAGGTCTTCAACGATTTGATTGATCCGCTCACACTCCACTGAAAGATTGCCAGCGGTTGAATTAAAGAAATGAATATTGGTTGTTGGTATATTCAGCGGTTCAAAAATGGTTTCATTTAAAAAATAATAACAGCTGCCGGTATTTGATGGGGGAATGCCCACCCATTCGTCCAGGCTGACAAATTGCACCCGCGAAAAATCGATCCTGTTTTTTTTAGCCGCTTCAACTATATATTTGTTGGTGAGCCTTGGTGTATCGCCGCTGGCCATACACAAAACAGCATTGGGTTTAGCAATAACAAAATCAATTATGCTGCTTGCAACCGTTTGCGCAAGCAGTTCGGGGGTATCAAAAAATTCAATTTTCATGATAAAAATATTATACTGTTCTTAGTGCATTAATTAAATCATTCCAGCCGGCACTCTCTCCATTTTTTATATAGTATGACGAAATAAGGTGGGCAATCAACAAGCTGTCTTCTAAACAGCAATCCATCAATTGTGCAAAACAAAAACCCGCATTAAAATTATCGCCTGCACCGGTTAAGAGTTTGGGTGCTTCCATAAAAAAACTTTTTTTTTCTGCAAATTCATTAGTACGGAAAACTACCGCTTTATCGCGGTTGTGCAGCAGTAAGGTGTCAACCTCCAGGTAAGTGAAAAGTTTTTTTCCAAATGCTTTGATGTCATTATAATAGTTAACCCGTTCAAACAAAGCGTTGTGAATAAAAATGGACTCGTTGTGATTTACACTAAGCACAACTTTTCCATAAGCAGCCATTTTTTTTAAGAGCGACAGGGCTTCTGTCATTTCATCTTTTGTACGGCTGCTGCAATCGGAAAGATCAACAAAAAATGTTTTATTATTGGAGTTAACAAAAGGGAGCACCTCCTGTAACAATCCATTCCAGAAACTGGTACTGGCGGTTAGTTCTCCCCAGTTCAGTAAACCAATTAATTGTGCATTATCAAAAAGTTTAATTAGTACAGCAATAGGGATGCGTTCTTTTATAGTTTTCCAGTCAACTTTATTCAGTTCATCCATAGCGGACAGCATCATTTTTCCGTCATCAAATTCAATGGCCTGGCAGGTGCCCGGCGGCGCAAAACTATAGTGTTTGCATAAAGCAGGAAGCTTACTGAACAGTGGATCAATAACCGGGTAACCCATGGCGCCCACACAGTTTACACTAATACCCAGTTTTGCCAATGCTGCCGCCATATTGGGCATATTGCCACCGATCTTTATCTGTTGCTGCTGCAGTTCAACAGAAAAATTGCCCGACTTCTTTTCAAGAATATAATTGCCCCAGTCTTCTTTTGTAGTGAAAAATTCAGATTGGCCATTGCTGCCTTTCTTTTTAACCAGTTTTACAATGCTGTCAATAAACCCGTCGAACCCAATAGTGGCTGTATGAGAGTTGATAATGTTTTGTTTGCTGATTAATTGGTCTGCCAGGTGTTGCATAGCGGGGCTAAGGTAGTGATCAGTATTCATTAAATATGCTGTTTTCAAGGGCTACGGTTAAACCGTTATTTAACGCACCCGGTTAGTAATTTAATGCGAATGATAAACGTTGTTTTTCTTTGCCGGGTAAAGTATAGCATTTTTGAACCTTATGCAGACAGGATATTTTAGTTTGATGACAGCGGGGCGTTTTACTGCAGTTAAATAAGCTCAGATAATTTGAACCATTGGTAAACAAAAAATGAAATTTCAATTTATTATTATCACTGCGGTAATGGCTTTAAGCAATTACAACGCAGTCGCACAAAAAAAAACAGTGAAAAACAGCACTATTCATACGGTAAAACCAGTTCATCAGAAAGAGCATGCTTTTGGGTTGGCTGTATTTACAGCATTACAAAATAAAGATACTGCTGCCTGGCTGGCGCTTTATCCAACCAATGAAGAATATGGCAGTATACTGCAGGCCGGCCTGGCCGCAAAAGCAGAAGGGCTAACACAACAGATAATAGATGATATACTGATACGCCGCAAAAATGAAGCTGCTGCGGCATACAGTAGCCAGTTTAAACAATATTGCAATCTGGCAGACAGTATGGGCGTTATATGGAAGGATGCCGTATTCCAAAAATTTGATTTTGAAGAGGTTTATCCCGAACCCGTAAAACTAAAATACCTTGGCGCTGTCATCAGGTTCAACTGTGAAAAAAAGATTTTTGTTATTGGCGGTATACAGGCGGTAGAAATTAAATCCGGCATCAAATTACAATCGCTTGAGGGTATTCGCCAATTGGCTGAAGGGGAATAAATTTATAATAATAGCTGCGTATAAATAAAAGGTCCCAGATTTTTGTCTGAGACCTTTTCGCATTAAAATCCTTCAGAATAGCAAGATTGATGATACAGGCACAAGGACGCTGCACGTTTTTTTGTTAACCTGACTTTATTGTATATTTTTATCCGGAATAAATTATTTAATGACCCAAACCTAATGCCCGGAAACATCACCAACCTTACTCTCTGCTTTTTCCTGTTATCAACTTTATCTTTACAATCACAAATTGGCAATCCATGTGGACTAAAAGCGATATTAAGCCCCGCTGTTGGTGACTCTGTGGTCTTTAATTACGGTACAGTTACATTTCAGAGTGCCAGTATTAATGCAACAGATTATAAGATAATTATTAATGACAATGAATATGCACTTAATACGCCTGTCAACCGGGTCATTACAATCGGCCTGAATACCGTTAAACTAATAGCTTATAATGGAAATTGCAGTGATACAACATCTGCATATTATTTTAATCCAGGTCAATTTCCTGCAAAAACTGACAATCCAAGACGACTGTATGGTAATAGCGGCGGTGATCATATAGTAACAGGTTTAATCGGCGTTACTACCGGAGGTCATCTGCTGGCCGGGCAAAGTGTTTATGATAATCATTATCTGCAGCACGGGTTATTAATCAAAACAAAGGAAGCGGGTTGCGTAGACTGGGCCAAAAAACTTGTGAGCATTTACCCTACGGAAATAAAAATGGTAAAAGAAGCAGCTGATGGAGGATTCTTTGTTTTTTCCACGCAGGCGGTCGTTAGTCAACCTCTTATTGCTAAACTGGATGCAGCAGGTAACACGCTATGGGCAAAATTATTGGCAATATCTCCTATGGACATTCTAACAGAATATGCAATGGATGCCGCGCCAGACGGTGGTGCAGTGGTTACGGGCATAAGTCCCTATTCATCCAATTCAGATCAGCTTGTATTCAGACTGGACAAGAATGGAAACATTTTGTGGCAGAAAAAATATGGCAATAATGCAGGTGGTGATTACCGGTTTAGTAATATACTTATAAAAGACAATGCTGTTTATCTTACAGGCTCGGCAAATTATCTTACTACAAATCAATTTGCTGCTTTTATTTTGAAGATGGATTTGACCAGCGGTCAGACGATTTGGTTAAAAAAATACGCCGCAAATACTGGAACCCTTGTCTTAGATGAAATAGTTAGTGCCGGTGATGGCTTGCTGGTTAATATTACAGCCCCAACGGCGCAGGCCAATACTCCTGTAATTGTAGGTTTTATGAAGCTGGATACAGCAGGACAGGTATTGAAGGCGTCATTGGTTGCAGAAAATTATATACCGGATCCCGTGGTGGGTCCGTATACTACGGCAGGAAATCATCTCATACAATCCGGCGGAAGCTTTTATCTTTTATCGGCAGGTTCAATGTCATTAACCCTCCAACCCACTATTAGCTACGCTACTAAGTTGATTAAATTAGACCCTGATTATAATGTTTTGTGGGTGCAAAAATCTGATGGATATCTGGTACCCCGTTTTTTTTATATTGCACCTGCAGCAAAAGAGGGATTGGCGATTGCCGGTACTGAGTCTGGTTACACCCTTGCATCGGATATTGCAGGCCGCCACCTAACGCTTAAAGTAACAGATTCAGCAGGTGGCAATCCGCTCGCCGACTGTTTTTTTGGAAAGCAGCCTTTTATAATAATGCCATTGACGGTTACTTTGCAACCAATGACAGGGACAACTGAGTTGCCTGGCAACTATCCTGCATTAGATGGATATTTTCCTTTGGTACCTTTCTACCCGGAAATGCGGTTTAAGTGTCCTGATTATGTAGACTCCTGCAGTTATTTGAAAGTAACCGGACCGCAATCTGTTTGCGATATGGGTAAGGATTATCAGTTCAAAACCCATAAGAACAAAGGTTGTGGTCAACCTACCAATTGGCGTATTCCTCCAGGTGTGCAGACGATCCAACAAACGGATAGTTCGATAATCCTGCGGTTCTTATCATTTGGACGTTATGTAGTTTATGGAGAAAATCTATTAAGCTGTACACCCGTGCAGGATTCGTTGGTGGTTATTGTAGGATCAAAGACAAAGCCATTAGATCTGGGCCCTGATCTGCAGACATGCCCGCAGACTATTACTACTTTGCATGCCGGAAAAAGTTATTTATCCTATGAGTGGCAGGATGGAAGTAGTGATTCCCTTTTTACAACCAGTCAGCCAGGCCTATATTGGGTAAAAGTGACAGATTCCTGCGGTAATATTTTGCGGGATACACTCACGGTATCATCGGCATCTGCTGTTTCGATTTCAGTTGGGCCCGATAGAACAAAATGCAATACTGATACCATTCACCTGCAGGCACCTGTAGGTTTTCTTAACTATACCTGGAGCCCTGCGTATGCTATCAGTGCTACATCAGGTCAGGAAGTTATTGTTAACCCCAAAGTTGATACCCTGTATACGATAATAGTTGAAAAAGCGGGAGGTTGTTTTGGGTATGATAGCATAAAAATAACAGTAAAGCATTCGCCTGCCATCCAATTGGGAAATGACACCAGTTTTTGCGCTGGTGACAGTGCAGTACTGAATGCAGGTAATACGTTTAACGATTATTTATGGAGTAATGGCGCCATCTCCCAACAGTTGTCTGTATTTAATGCTAATACTTACTCAGTAATGGCTACCACAATTGATGGTTGTAAAACTTACGATACAATAAAAATTATTACAGTATTCGTTAACCCTGTGGTTAAATTGGATAACGATAGCACACTTTGCACAGAAACGAAGAAGATACTGAGTCCAGGAAATTTTTCCAGCTATCAGTGGCAAGATGGAAGCAATGGTCCATCTTATTCAGTAACCGCATTAGGAAAGTATTATGTAAAAGTGACAGATAGCCATCATTGCACAAGCAGCGATACCATCATAATTAATCGACTGGCACCAGGCCCATCTAAATTTCTTCCTCCCGATACCGGACTTTGCAATTATGGAGGCAAACTGGAATTGAAACCAACCCGGTCTTACAATCAATATCTATGGAGCAATGGAGCAACAACTGCCACAATTAACATCATTCAGCCGGGGATATATTGGTTACAGGCAACCGATGAACATAACTGTGCTGGCAAAGACAGCATCATAGTCCGGGCTGAGGATTGCATGATCGGATTTTATGTACCATCCGCATTCAGCCCCAACCATGATGGCAAAAATGATATTTTCAGGCCCTTGTTATTTGGGAATATAAAAAGCTACCACTTTACGATTTATAACCGATGGGGGCAATTGGTGTTTGATGCTACTGATCCTGCAAAAGGCTGGGATGGTAACGTCAACGGACAAATGCAGAATATTAATATATTTATTTGGACTTGTTCGTATCAGTTTGAAGGACAGGAGTTGTTAATAAAAAAAGGAACAGTAACCTTAATTAAATAGTGTAACGATCATTGTAAACCGCCAATTTTTTTTAAATCCCCCATCCCACTGATGCTGGATTGAGGCGTAGCACCGCGCGTTGGCATCTTGTGCTTGCATGGAATCTAAACAAAAAGAGGCGGCCGATCAGGCCACCTCTTCAAAAGTATTACAAACTTACATCACGCCAGGTCAAACCTGTCAAGATTCATCACCTTGGTCCATGCAGCAACAAAATCTTTTACAAACTTTTCTTTAGCATCTTCACAAGCATAGACTTCAGCAATGGCCCGCAGTTCAGAATTGGAACCGACGATAAGATCAACACGGGTACCAGTCCATTTTATTTCACCAGATATACGGTCTGAACCTGCAAATATTTTTTGTGCATCCGAAGTTGCTTTCCAGGTGGTAGCCATATCAAGCAGGTTCACAAAAAAGTCGTTGGTGAGCGACGCAGGATTTTTTGTGAATACACCATGCTGTGACTGGTCGAAGTTGGTGTTCAGTACACGCATGCCGCCAATCAATACCGTCATCTCAGGGGCTGTCAGCGTCAACAGTTGCGCCTTGTCGATCAACATTGCTTCCGCCACGCTGGTATGATGTGCTTTAAGATAGTTACGGAAACCATCTGCGCCGGGTTCAAGCACTTCAAATGATTCAATATCTGTTTGCTCTTGTGAGGCATCAGCACGTCCAGGCGTAAGTGGTACGGTAACAGTATGACCTGCATTTTTTGCTGCTTTTTCAATGCCAGCAGATCCGCCCAAAACAATAAGGTCGGCAATAGAAACATTTTTACCGCCGCTCTGAAATTCTTTTTGAATGCCCTCAAGCGTTGATAAAACTTTTGCCAGCTGCGCCGGGTTGTTTACTTCCCAATCTTTCTGCGGGGCCAAACGAATGCGTGCACCATTGGCACCACCACGTTTATCGGATCCGCGGAACGTAGATGCCGAAGCCCATGCTGCAGATACCAGTTGAGCAACCGTCAATCCTGAACCAAGTATTTTATCTTTTAATGAAGCAATTTCAACATCGTCAATAAGTTTGTGCGTAACCGTTGGAATAGGATCCTGCCAGATCAGGTCTTCAGCCGGAACTTCCGTACCCAGGTAGCAGGCACGCGGACCCATATCGCGGTGTGTTAGCTTAAACCACGCGCGGGCAAAAGCGTCTGCAAATTCTTCCGGGTTTTCATGGAAATGTCTTGAAACTTTCTCATAAGCCGGATCTACTTTTAAGGCAATGTCTGATGTAAGCATAAATGGCGCATGGCGTTTTGCCGGATCGTGCGCATCGGGTATGGTATCAGCACCTGCCCCATCTTTCGGTTTCCACTGATTAGCGCCACCAGAACCTTTTGTCAGCTCCCATTCATAGCCGAACAGGTTTTCGAAATAGCTGTAGCTCCATTTCGCTGGCGTTGCAGTCCATGCACCTTCAAGTCCGCTGGTAATAGTATCTCCTGCATTGCCGGTTCCAAATGTATTTCTCCAGCCAAGACTTTGCTCTTCAATACCAGCACCTGCCGGCTCGCGGCCAATATGCGGACCCGGATCAGCTGCACCATGGGTTTTACCAAAAGTGTGACCGCCTGCAATAAGCGCAACTGTTTCATAGTCGTTCATTGCCATGCGACCGAAAGTCTCACGAATATCGCGGGCAGATGCCAGCGGATCAGGGTTACCGTTAGGGCCTTCAGGATTCACATAAATAAGACCCATTTGAACGGCGGCCAGCGGATTCTCCAGTTCCCGGTCTGGGGTATACCGGGTATCGCCCAACCACTCTTTTTCAGCACCCCAATAAACATCTTCCGCAGGTTCCCACACATCTTCACGTCCGCCACCGAAACCGAAAGTTTGTAAACCCATCGATTCGAGGGCACAGTTGCCGGTGAGGATCATTAAGTCTGCCCATGAAAGCTTCCTGCCATATTTTTGTTTAACCGGCCACAGTAATAAACGTGCCTTGTCAAGGTTAGCATTGTCGGGCCAGCTGTTAAGCGGTGCAAAACGCTGGGTACCGAAGCCTGCGCCACCGCGTCCGTCAGATACACGGTATGTGCCGGCACTGTGCCAGGCCATACGAATAAAAAACGGTCCGTAGTGACCATAATCAGCCGGCCACCAGTCCTGCGATGTAGTCATCAGATCAAAAATATCTTGTTTAACGGCTTTTAGATCAAGACTCTTGAATTCCTCCGCGTAGTTGAATGCTTCACCCATGGGGTTAGATAGGGAAGAATTCTGGCGAAGGATGTTCAGTTTTAATTGGTTTGGCCACCAATCGCGGTTTCTTGTACCGCTACCAGCACTTTGCTTTAGCCCGCCATTTAAAAACGGGCATTTGGCCGCATCGCTTTCATTATTAACTTCGGATAATTTGCTGTGATCGGTATGATTCTGCATAATTTATAAGTTTCATCAGTGTAAGCGTAAAATTAGGGAAATCTGTAACCAGGTATTTTTTCAATCAGGTATTTCTCAATTTATTATTATTGATGCTGTCCCTCAACCCATACCCGCTGGCAGATAGTTTGGGAATTACATGGAATAACAGGATATTTCAACAATTTGATTTTGAATAAGTTTATCCCGAACCCGTAAAGTTAAAATATTGTGGGCTGTCATTTGGACTAGCTGTAATAGAAGTCTTTTGTTGTTGATTTAAATACCCTGGTTAACCATGCATTAAACAAGAAAAAATAAGACAAAATGGTATCATCAGGCATTATTAGCAATGCTGTAAACAAGATTTTGAAACTATCATTTAATAATAAGGCAGTTTTATCACGTTGGGCCTCTTGTGCAAATAAAAAATGGTTTCAACGAATTCGCTGAAACCCTTACTATAGTTGCTCACCTTCTGGGGAGAAATGCTATTGAAAATAAGTTCGCAATTACGAAATGGTAGTTTCTAACATTCACGTAAAAATGTTTATACGTTCATCCCATTTAATTCTTGTTTGCAGCTTCCTTCGCGGCTTCTTCTTTCATTTTATCATTTGCTGTTATAGCAAATTCTACCCGCCTGTTTTCTGCCCTGTTTACGTCACTGGAGTTAGCTACTTTAGGTTGTGTTTCACCATACCATTTAATGGTAAGCCGTGATGAACTGATACCCGCCGATTTTAAATAACTACCGACAGTTGTTGCCCGCTTCTGAGAAAGTGTCTCATTATATGCAGCGCCACCCACATCATCAGTATGTCCTTCAATCAGGATATTTGTTTCAGGATAGGTTTTAAATACCTTTACCAGTTTGTCAAGTGCCAATTGAGAATTGGAATTGATGTTTGACATATTGGTACCGAAAAAAACGCCCGCTTTAGAGCCATCAGGATTTCTTTCGTTAAACACTACATTAATTCCCTCGCCCACCCTCGTAACCTCTGCTCCCGGAATTTCCTGTTTGATTGCCTCTGCCTGCCTGTCCATTTTATTACCGATAACGCCACCGGCCACGCCACCTACTACCGCACCTATAATAGCGCCAAGCACGGTATTATTTTTATTGCCAACATTATTGCCAATTACTCCTCCTACCGCCGCGCCGCCGGCTGCCCCAATAGCTGCACCCCTTTGCGTTTTATTTGTTTTCTTTGCGGTTTCACAACCACTGCATAATATAACTGCCCCTGTTATAAACAGACCTATTTTTCCAAATATCTTTTTCATAAATAATTTTAGTTTTACTTCTTTACAAAATTGTAAACAATCGTTGCTGGTTTACCTTCAAACGTAATGGCCGATGTCAATTGCATATTGGTATCACTTAGCGAAGCGACACTGAGCCTGAACCCATCATTGTTGTCCATTGGATTCTTTTTATCATCCAGTCTTTTAAACTGGAATTTTTTTTCTTCTCCTGTTGGCTCGGATATTGACCACCTTATATTTCTTGTCAGGGCTCCGCAGCCAGCAGTACCCGGAAGCGTATACATACCCATACTGTTATTTGAAACAAATGTCCATGTGCTTCCAATAAAGCAATTGTAATCCGCTTCATTAAATACAGTGGCCTTGAATTTTGCAGTGATACCCTGTACATTAATTGACTGCAGCATCCATTCTCCGTTAATGGAGTGTTTCATTGTACGGCCTTCCTTAGACGCACTGCAAGCTGTCAATAAATAAAAGACCAATAGCAGGACAGGATGTCCAGTCATTTTTTTACGCGTCATAAAGTATAGTTAAGTATAGCTATTTTTTTTCGGGTATATAATATCGCTTTAATTCAACAATGGTGCCAACGAAACAAGGTCATTATTATACACAGATAAAGCACTTTCAATGCAAAAATCGAAACGGGAGAAGTGGTGATTTTGAATGTTCTTGCTAGTTTAACGCGTTGAGAAGGCGCGTTTTGTGTTTTTTCATGGTCTTACCACCTTGCATTAGTGAGTTTCTTCGCATTGGTGAGTTTCTTCTTTCCCACTTTTTTCCCCATTTTTATTGGTTCTGTCATTGTTATCAGTTGCTCAGCAATCCGCCCTTCTTTCTCTTTATCATTTTGCCGCTCTTGCTTAAAATCAACTGGCCCTCCATGGGTATCATCATATATTCTTCCGGTTCATAAGGTTGGGTGTAAAAGTATCAGCATTACCAAATAACCGTCAGTTTTTGAAGACGGTTAAGGAATATTGTAAAGGTTAACCAGGAACCTGGCAAAAACTTTACTTCGCTTGTTTGTCAACGTTAGTGCTGTTTTATCGTTTGATAGCGCCCGGCAACTATTTTCACGGCGATAAAGAAAAACCGGCCAGGAATCCGCTAACTTTAAGGTTCATTCTAAAACCAAATAACGATGGCTACCAGGAGAAAATTTTTACAAGCATCCGGCACGCTGGCTTTAAGCAGTTTGTTGTTTCCGCAGCTCAGCAACGCAAGCACTTTTTTTAGTGGACGCGCATCAGTGCCGGTAGGTCTTCAGTTGTACACGCTGGGTAACCTGATGATTACCGATGCAAAAGGAACCCTGGAAAAACTGGCGGCCATTGGTTATAAGGAAGTTGAAAGTGCAGGATCGCAGAAAGGTAATTTCTATGGCTATACGCCCAAAGAATTTGCTGCGCTGGTAAAAGCAGCGGGTTTGCATTGGCGCTCCGCGCATGTAGGTGGGGCAGCTTTCCGCACCGATCAAATGTTGAAAATGGCAAAGACGGCAGCTGATTCGGCCAGGATACAAACCATGATGGACAAGATGAAGGATGCGCCCAAACCACTGAACCTTACAGATAATTACCAGCAACTGGCAGACAATGCCGCAGAAGGCGGACTGAGTTACCTGGTTTGTTCCAGCATACCGGTAAGCAATATGGATGAAATAAAAAAGGCGGTAGAAGTATTTAGTAAAACAGGCGAGGCCTGCAAAAAGAATAGCGTGCAGTTTGCCTACCACAACCATGTAACCGAGTTTGATGAGATTGATGGTCACCGCCCCTTTGATTATATTTTAAACAATACCGATAAGGACACGGTGAAAATGGAACTGGACCTGGCATGGGCCACCAAGGCCAAACAGGACCCGGTTGAATTGTTTAAGCTGCACCCGGGCCGTTACCCGCTATGGCATGCAAAAGACCTTGATAAAACCACCCTGAAACCTGCAGAAGTTGGTACCGGCGTGGTTGACTTTAAACATGCGTTCGACAATGCGAAACTGTCTGGCATGAAATATTATTTTGTTGAGCAGGATGGTGCGCCCGAGCCTTTGCAGAACGTAACCAATAGTTATAATTATTTGAAGAAGATGGAGGGGTAATGAATGGCAATTAATTTTCCCTGGAGTGGCAAACCCGGGATTTTACAAAAATAAAAGACAAAATCAACAGTTTTATTTCTAACCGCAACAAATTTATTAAAGAACTTAAAATTATAATGTCATGAAAGCATTCTAATAGCAGGTATTAGAATATCTGCATGGTCTGCCCAGGTCGTTTTCCAAGTAAATAATCTAATCAAATTTATATACGCTCATGACTGTTTCATGAGCGTTTTGCTTTTAAGGTAATTAAACCAGACCGGAAATGCGATTACAAAAAGAAATTTTTTCATAATAAGTTGCTATAAAAGAATTCAATTTTTTGTTTGAAAGCTATCATCTCTTTTCCTGTTTATACGCCTCATTACAATACATTTGAATCATCAAAAGAACAAAAAACAATTGCCTTTATAAAACCTTAGATCCCCTTGCTGAAAGATAATGATATTGAAAACCAATTCGCAATAACGAAACCAGAGTTTTCAACATTCTCGAAAAAATACCCGAAATTTCATCTCCCAATTCCCTCCTCATAAATACAAGAATTTGTCTCATATAATCCTGATAATTTAAAAGCTGTTGGCAACTATTTAAAAAGAACTGGGAATGGAAGAATTTTCTAAAACGCGCCTAGGCAGGAAAAGAAAAAATTTACCTGAATTATAAATTGGTAAAACTTCTTAAACATAGGAAATAATCAATGTTTAGTGATGTAAAATGAATTGGCGCCGGAATTGTTTTCCGGTGTTTTTTATTTCCAAACTAAACAATTCGATACGCAATTCAATCACACTCCCCCCTTGCTGCCAGTCATTTGTCTATACCGCCAATTACCCAGGTAAACTGCAAACTACCCGGCGCGGTTATGAAGGTGGATAGCAATGTGTAGCTTTGCAGGATATCTGAAGAGGGCCTTCTTTGATGGATACCTGAGCTGCATAGGCAATTGAATAAACCGGTAAAAACTACTGCAATCATTCTATAATGAGCATGAAAAAATTCCTTTTGTGTATATCCTCATACTTTTCATGCATTGTTGCTTTTACTCAGGCACGTTCTATTGACAGCCTGCAGCAATTGCTTTTTCAACTAAAAGATTCAGCCAGGATAGATTGCCTCAATACTATAAGTAATTTC
>JBDSOC010000311.1:0-9028 GCA_039915085.1 Chitinophagaceae bacterium | reverse complement strand
ATAAACAAAATCGTCATAGACTCCAGGTCTGATTTTACAGATTTGGGTATTCGCTTTTCCTGCGTATCAAAAAGGTTAATGAGAGCGGGCTTGTTCCATTTTTTGCCCATAACAAGCAAGTCACGGGAGTCATCCCCGATAATATATATTTTATCGTCATAAAATTCAATACCAGAGCCTGAGGGATAATTTTCCAGTTCTATAAAATCCAGCAATTCTAGTTTCATACGAGCTTGTAATTAGCACGAATGTAGGAGAATAAATACAAAAATGAATATTAACATTCGGCCCCCTGGCCGATGTACCGGTGTTTTGTGTAATAAAGTGCAACAATACTATGGGGCAGACTGACTCATGCCATCGCAGGCACGGGTAAAGGCAATTAAATATAGATTATTCTTCTTTTTTTCATTTCCAGCTGTAATTTTTTTTGCTGCTGCTCCACGCCATTTTGACTTTCCTGTATCCGCTGGTCAGTTCCCTTCAAAAGTTGTTCCTGCTCTGTTAAACGCCTGTGGAGTGCCTCGTAAAATGCCTGGTTTTGCTGGTATTGTTTAATAATTTCCTCTTGTTTAACAGCATCCTGCAGTTTGTCCATTTGCTCCTGGGATAGCTGTACTTTCACTTCATTGTTTATTTTTTGCCAGTTAAGGTTTTGTATTTGAGAAATAATCTCATTTTTAAGTTTTGCAATATCGCGCCGGTTGTATTTTAATTGTTTTTCAATTTTTTGCCAATTAATTAGCTCCATTGCCCTTTTTGCTTTTAAAAGTGCATCTTTCGCCATGCGTTCATTATACGTTTCCCCTTTCATTTTTGGCATAGCCGTATCCTGGGTAAGCTGAAAAGAAAAACTATTAGCAGGAACATAAGGCGCTTCTACCGCATTTTCCGGTGTTTCAGCTACAGGTACCAGCGCGGCTTCCTTTTGTTGCAAAGAGAAATCAATTGTCTCTTTGCTGAAAGCAGTTTGCACATTTTCTTCGTCATTATCATTATCTGCTGATACTGTAATAAAAGCAGGCTGATTGCTTATAAGTTCATTTTTTTTTGCGATAACAGGCGTTGATATGTCTTTCTTTATTTTATTATATTTTTTATCATTCTGCATTGACCCGGTATTGGCAAAATGGCTGTCTGATTCATTATTGTAAGATGGTTTTGCAGTTGAGTTATCTGTAAATGCAAGGGCCAGGCCACCGGCACCAAAATTATCTACAGCTACTTTTGCGGGATTAATAGTGGCAATAAGACCCAACAGCAGGAGGGCCACCAGGCAGGCACCCAACTTATAAAGATCAGTTTGTTTATTTTGTATACCCAGTATACGTTCAATACGGGTTAAAAGCTGTTGTTGATTTTTCCCACTTGCAGCAATGCCATAGGTAACGGGCATCAACCTGTTTTTTTCAAGGGTAAGCAGGGCGGAAGCATAATTATGCGGATGGTGCTGAAACTGTATAACCATATCATCGCAACTGTATTCACGTTCTTTTCTTATGCCTGCCGTCATTTGCTTGACAAAGGGATTAAAAAAGAATAAAATTTCCACGCTGGTAACAAAAATATTGACCAGGTAATCATTTCGTTTTATGTGTACCAGTTCGTGCAGCAAAACTGCTTCCAGTTGCTCGGTGGTTAAATTAGTCAGGCAGGCTGCCGGTAAAAGTATCACCGGTTTCAAAAACCCAATTACCTGGGGTGTATCAATATGGATAGAGAGCAGGGCTTTCACTTCCCTTCGTATTCCCAGT
The DNA here is from genome assembly GCA_039915085.1 of Chitinophagaceae bacterium. Classification (GTDB taxonomy): domain Bacteria; phylum Bacteroidota; class Bacteroidia; order Chitinophagales; family Chitinophagaceae; genus JACMLD01. The sequence goes on along the minus strand of JBDSOC010000311.1, from coordinate 7,274 downwards.
TGCGCAGTAATGGATTTTACATAAGCCCTCCAGGCGGCACTCATTTTAGTACTGGCATTGCTTTGAAGGCTGCAGGCCCGTTGTACAAACAAACAAAATTTTATAAACAGGAAAGTGACACAAACAAGGTATAACAGTGACCAATAGGGCATCAGTGCATCCATGGTTGTATCGGCGGTATGCCATAAATTATAATAAGAAGTGTTTTCAACAACCAGTGCTGGATAGCTGCCTGTTGCGGCATCAGCATAATATTTCCAGGAAAGACAGGAGATAAAAGAAATGGTGCCTGAAAAAAGCAAAAGCAATGCTATTGTATGCCTGGCAGATGCAGTTAATTGCTTAAGGGCAGCAGTCAGTGTGCGGTAGACAAGCCAGCAAATGGCAAACTGCCAGAGGCTGTTAACCAGCGCCCAACCCAAAGCTTTCAGGAAAGGGGAAGCGGCAAAAAAAGACATGCTATTATTTTTTTAGATGATTGAGCAATTGCTGAATTTCCTCAATTTCTTCGTCACTGGCTTTATAATTACCAAGAGCCTGTATTACCAACTGGCCGGGCGAGCCACCAAACAAACCATCAATCATTCTGCCCAGCAGGTGTTTTTGTGTTTTTTCCTTGCTTACTGCGGCGGTATAATAATGCGCCCTTGTGGATTTATCCCTCTTCACCAGGCCCTTTTCATTCATAATCTGCATTAATTTTAGTGTAGTTGTATAACCTACATCTTTGGTCTTGGCCAGTTCTTCATGTACATCTCTGACACTGGCTAAACCTTTTTCCCAGATAACCCGCAGAATTTCCAATTCACCTTCGGTAGGCTTTACATATTTGGGTGCCGGCATAATATTGATTTGACACTAATATACGATCATTTTCGTAATATCATCAGATCTTTTTCCACTTGTGTTAATTACTGTTCTTTTAAGGTCGTTTTAACATGAAATATGTTGCAGGAAAGCGGCATAGAATTGTCTGAAAAAAAAATAAGCCCGATGTAGAAACAACGGGCTTATCGGTATTATGTACCTAATTAATGCAGTGCGAATATATATTATTTCTCTTCAATATTTATTGAAAAATTAAATTCTTTTTTTCCAGGTAAATACTGATCGTATTTTTTCAATATCTCAGCGGGTTGCTTTTTTCCATTAATTATTAAATCACCATTTTTTAATTCGACGGAAAGATTGCCATTGTCATCCATTTTATCAGCTTTCAGTGCAGCAATTAATTTTTCCATTTCATTTGCAGGATCGTTGCCATTCATGGTTATTCCGGATCCATCACCCTTTCCATCTTTGGTAATTTTCATTTCTATTCTTTTCTCTTTTGTAAGTGCAGCAGTAGTATTTGTATGATGCATTACCGCAAGGGTAGGCGCAATCACCAGTGAAACAATAGACATCAGCTTAATTAATATATTCATAGAAGGACCGGATGTATCTTTAAACGGATCACCTACTGTATCACCTGTTACAGATGCTTTGTGCGGATCTGATCCTTTGTAATAAATCTGCCCGTTTATTTCTACTCCTTTTTCAAAAGATTTCTTGGCATTATCCCATGCACCACCGGCATTGTTCTGAAACATGCCCATCAATACACCACTAACCGTTGCGCCTGCTAAAAAACCGCCCAGTACTTCCGGACCGAAAGCAAAACCAATAATTAATGGAGAAAGAATGGTGATGGCTCCCGGCAGCATCATTTTCCTTATAGATGCATCTGTTGAAATAGCAACACATTTATCGTACTCGGGTTTGCCGGTACCTTCCATAATACCAGGAATAGTACGGAACTGGCGGCGTACTTCTTCCACCATTGCCATAGCTGCTTCACCCACTGCCCGTATAGCCAGTGATGAGAAGATAAAAGGTATCATTGCCCCTATAAATAAACCAGCCAGCACGGGGGCTTTATAAATATCAATGCCACTGATGCCGGATATACCTACAAAAGCTGCAAACAGGGCCAATGCGGTAAGGGCTGCAGATGCGATGGCAAATCCTTTACCGGTAGCCGCAGTTGTATTACCTACGGCGTCCAGTATATCTGTTTTTTCGCGTACATCTTTTGGTAATTCACTCATCTCCGCAATACCACCGGCATTATCTGCAATTGGTCCAAACGCGTCAATGGCAAGCTGCATGGCGGTGGTAGCCATCATACCGGCAGCAGCAATGGCCACACCGTATAATCCTGCACACCAGAAAGACATATAAATACCTGAAGCCAGCACCAGTATAGGCAGGAAGGTACTTTCCATGCCCATTGCCAGCCCGCCAATAATGTTGGTGGCATGCCCGGTGGATGATTGCCGGATAATACTTTTAACAGGACGCTTACCCATAGCTGTGTAATACTCCGTAATCATACTCATTAAAGTACCCACCGCAAGACCCACCAGGATAGCGCCATAAACACCTTGCCTGGTAAAATCATGACCGCGTAAAGTCAGTGTATCTGGTAATATATAATTCACTAAAAAGTAACAACCAACAGCAGTTAATATGATGGATCCCCAGTTGCCCATGTTAAGGGCTTTCTGTACTGCTGAAGTACTGTTGCCTGCAGATTCGGAGATGCGTACAAAAAAAGTTCCCACAATAGAAAAAATGATACCCAGGGCTGCAATCAGCATCGGTAATAATATAGGCGAAAGACCGCCAAATGCATCATTATGAGCAGTGGTTTCCCTGCCAAGCACCATGGTCGCTAAAACAGTAGCTACATAAGATCCAAATAAATCGGCACCCATACCTGCCACGTCACCTACGTTATCGCCCACATTATCTGCAATGGTTGCCGGGTTGCGGGGATCATCTTCAGGTATGCCAGCTTCTACTTTTCCCACCAGGTCAGCACCAACATCCGCTGCTTTTGTATAGATACCTCCGCCTACGCGTGCAAACAAAGCAATTGATTCAGCACCCAAAGAAAAACCGGTAAGAATTTCTATCGTTCTTTCCATCTCTGCACTGTCAACTGCCGCACCGGGTGCAAAAATCATTTTTAAAATAATAAATAAACCGCCCAAACCTAAAACGGCCAGGCCGGCTACACCCAATCCCATTACACTGCCGCCCGTAAATGAAACAGCCAGGGCTTTTGATAAACTTGTCCTGGCGGCATGTGCTGTACGTACGTTGGCTTTGGTAGCGATGCGCATACCAATAAAACCTGCAAGTGCGCTAAAGAAAGCACCAATAATAAAAGAAAAGGCAATTGCCGGGTGCGATTTAGTGTTGGAATACCCCATGAAACCCAATAATAAGGCGCCGATAACAACAAAATAAGAAAGGATTTTATACTCCGCCTTTAAAAAAGCCATAGCGCCCTCAGATATATATTTTGCAATTTCCTGCATGCGCTCATTTCCCGCATCCTGTTTAGATACCCAGGCACTTCGCACGGCGGTAAATAACAGGCCAATAATACCCATTGCCGGAACTAGATAAAACAAATTGTTCATAAGCGTTTTGTTGTCTGTGATTGATTTTCAGGGATGCAAAAATAGGGTAAAGGCTATTAAAATAACAGTTTACGGACAAATTTTTGGACACGGCATGCATGGCTATATTCATTTGATAAACATTTGCTTATATAGCGGTAACCTTAATGACAACCAGATTCAACTATTTACAGGCACTAAAATCTATCTTTTTTTGCGGATTATATTTTATTTGAAACAACAATTTCAGATTTTGAATGAATTTAAATAAGAAATTTCTCAAATAAGTTCATTCATCTCAAATAATATTCGCAATGATGCCATAACACGGCTTAAGCTCCAGAAAGCCGGAAAAAAGTGACCACACAAAAGAAAAAAAATAAATAAACTTAGCCGGGTAAATGCGTGGAAGGAGCCAGCTTTTTTTACCGCCGGTCGCATAAACCTTTTGTGTATTACTCAAAATGATTAAAAGAACGCTATGCGGTGCGAAATAATTTTACCTGTTTGCAGCGGTTTTGCGGAAATGTAAATGACCGAGTCTTCATATATCCATAGCGTTAAAATCAAAATACAATAAACAGGTCGCCCAATTTGAATGTGGCAAAATAATACAGAAAATAACGTGGCCATTATTTAAGTTCAAAAAAAAGGGGCCGGAAATGGCGCCTTCAGATGACGTTTATATGTTTATTCAACCAGCAATTTTATATTAGTGGGTTTGGTTCCGCCAGTGATATTGACGATATACAATCCTTTGCCGAGCGAAGCAGTATTCACTGTTGCAGCATTCATTCCTGCCACCAGGTTTACTTTTCTTGTACTGATAATAAATCCATTGCTGTTGATAATGTTAACTACCGCAACACCTGTTTTATCACTGTTGATCTGCAGTCTCGCAGCCTGTCCATTGACAACCGGGTTTGGATACATTATACTGCCGGTTACAACAGCAGCAATAACTGGTCTGCGCGGTGCTGCCGCTTCTGCAGTTTCTCTAATGACCTTAAGTGCTGCTATATCCTGTTCAACAGTTGTCGCATTTGCTTCCGCTGCTATCCTGGCACCACCATTAGCACATGTCCGCAACATTAATATTCCTCCTGTTGGATAGACAGCAAATGTCACTGTTACAGGGCCACCAGGCACAGGTGTAAACGAGTACCAGTTCCAGCCGCCATTGAATGCAGTGGTGAGTGCCGGCCCCGTATATAAAATACTTCCGTTGGCAATACTGCTACCATAAACGGCTGTTCTTCCCGTAGATGATGCATCAGCGCATGCCGTATAAGGGTCTGTAGACACTTTTACATATCCCAAAAGGTTGCTTGGCGGTGCGGCTGCAGTTGTAAACCTGCTGGCATTTGCATTGCAACCAGCTGCTGTGCCTGTTGCATTCTTCGGTGTTACATACCAGTTATACGAAGTAGCTGCAATTAATCCGGAAGCAGCATACGTGGAAGCCGTTATATTGGCTGTTGGTGAAGCGGGTGGTGTTGCACCTGTCCAAACATATACATCATAGGATGTTGCATTCGGCGCAGGGTTCCAGCTTAATGTAGCTGTAATCTGTGTGGCTATGGTGACTCCATTTGCAGGCAATGTATTAACCGTGCAGGAAGGCGCTGGTGGCGCTGCGGTAACAAACGCAGTTTTATTTGTGCTGCAACCAATTGCTGCGCTACTTGCATTTCTCGGTGATACATACCAGTTATACGTTGTCGCCGCGGTTAAGCCGGCGGCATTGTAACTGGCAGCATTCACGTTTGCTGTTGGTGTTACCGGTGCTGTTGCACCTGTCCAGATATATACATCATATGAAGTAGCTGTAGCTGCCGCTGTCCATGTAATTGCGGCCGTGCTGGAAGTAGCCAGTATGGCGTTATTGACTGGCAGCAGGTTAATGGTACAGGCAGGTGGAGGCACGCCGGTATTAAATGTAGTGCTGTTGCTGATACAGCCGGCCGGTGTACCGATAACATTTTTCGGTACTACATACCAGTTGTACAGGGTAGAAGCCGTTAAGGCGGTGGCATTATAACTGGTGTTGGTTGTATTGGCGGTTGGTGTAGCCGATGGGGTTGCACCTGTCCAGATATATACATCATAGGAACTGGCATCAGGAACGGCATTCCAGGAAAGTGTTGCTGCAGATGCAGAAGCAATGGTGCTTCCGTTTGCAGGAGCCGTATTGGCAGCACATGTCGGAATCGTGGGATCCACAAAACCCGGCGGAAACAACTGTGACTGCGGAACAACTGCTTTCGGCGTTCTTGCACCTGACCACGACAGCCTGCTCACGGCACCGCCGCTGCCTTCAAAATATTCTATTATAATGTCGTATTTCTGACCAGCCACCATTGCGATGGTGCCGCTTCTTTCGGTAGCACCCTGGGCAACAAAATTGTTCACCAGCTGTGTGCCATTTACCCAAAGCCGGATACCATCATCTGCAGTTGTATAGAAAGTATAAGTTTCAGTATACAATGGTTTAACCTGCCCGGTCCAGCGTACTGAATACTGATCGGCCGGCACGCCGGGTCCGGGTGAACCATAAGAGTCAAAATTAATAACCGGGTCAATCCTTGTAAGAAGCGGTGTGCCCGTTAGCGTTATACCATTATAGTAAACGCCCTGCAAGCCGGTACCTGCACCAGGCGTGGGTGTTGAAGAAGCTGTTGTAAAGCTTGTCCTGTTGGTAGTAGCACAACCCGAAGCAGCACCACTTGCATTTTTTGGAGCGATGTACCAGTTATATAAGGTACCGGCTATCAGGCTTATTGCATTATAACTGGTGCCGGTAATATTGGCCGTTGGTGTAACCGGGGCCACAGCACCCGCCCAGATATAGACATCATAAGATGTGGCGGTAGCAGCAGCATTCCAGGTAAGCGTTGCAGTGGTTTGTGTAGCAATAGCAGCGCCATTGACCGGAGCGGTATTGGTAACACAGGCCGGGGCGGGTATTACAACAGCTGCGGTGGTGAAACTGGTTTTATTACTAAGGTCACAACCAGTAGCAGGACCGCTTGCATTTTTTGGTACAATATACCAGTTGTAAAGCGTACCGGCATTTAAACTGCTTGCATTGTATGTATTGCCAGTTACGCTGGTTGCAGTTGGGGTAACAGGGGCTGTTGCACCGGTCCACAGGTATACATCATAAGATGTGGCAGCTGCGATCGTATTCCATGTTAGTGTTGCTGTTGCCTGCGTCAAAATGGTGGATCCATTTACGGGCGCTGTATTGCTGGTACAACCTTGTACCGGTGTAGCAGCGGTTGTAAAAGTTGTTTTATTACTAAGGTCACAACCATTAGCAGGACCGCTTGCATTTTTTGGTATTACATACCAGTTGTAAAGCGTACCAGCAGTTAAACTGGTTGCATTGTATGTGTTGCCAATTACGCTGTTTGCCGTTGGGGTAACAGGTGCCGTTGCACCGGTCCACAGGTATACATCATAAGATGTGGCAGCTGCTATCGTATTCCATGTTAGTGTTGCTGTCGCCTGGGTCAAAATGGTCGATCCATTTACAGGTGCTGTATTACTGGTACAGCCTGGTACGGGTATGGCAGCGGTTGTAAATACTGTTGCATTGTTGCTTCCGCAAATTGTTGCAGCACCACTTGCATTTCTTGGCGCTATGTACCAGTTATATAAACTGGCAGGAATTAAGTTTGTTGCATTATAACTGGTACTGGTTACATTGGCTGTTGGAGCAGCGGGTGGTATCGCACCTGTCCACAAATACACATCATAAGAAGTTGCGGTGGAAGCAAGCGGCCAGCTAAGCGTGGCAGTTGTTTGCGATAAAAGAAT
>JBDSOC010000266.1:0-22569 GCA_039915085.1 Chitinophagaceae bacterium | reverse complement strand
AAAAAAAGTCATTAAAATCTATAGATGAATTGCGGATTTTATTACAGGCAATAAAAGAAGCAATTTTCGTTTATAAATATTTCCTTTTGTGGATAGTTTACTCAAAAAAAATCTCCGGAATAAAGACTTAACACTTACAACTTAAAACATTTTACGGAACGGGATCATACCCATGCCCGCCCCAGGGATGGCAGCGGCCTATTCTTTTTACAGTAAGCCAAAAGCCTTTAAACACCCCATATTTTTTAAATGCTTCCAGCGAATAATGAGAACAGGTGGGTGTAAATCTGCATTTAGGACCAAGTATTGGCGATATAATCCACTGGTATATTTTTATAAGTGCTATAAAAGGAAAGCTAAGTATTTGCAGGAGTATTTTCATTGGCTATTGTTATCAGCTTTTGTAAAATAAGTTCTACTTTTTCTTTAACAACTGTAAATGCAGGTAGTTCTTTACCGGTATAAATTAAAAAAATAAGCAGGCTGTGCGGATGGTCTTTCATTTGCAAATCAAGTGCAGCTTTTTGCAGGCGGTACGCCTCCCGCGTAACTCTTTTGATACGATTGCGATCGACCGCTTTTTTAAAATTTTTAGTGCTTACACCAACGCCGCACTGCAACTTACTTTTTATATATTGATGACCGGTTTTATTGAGCAGGTAAAATACACGATAGGGGAATAGGCCAAAACGCTGCCCTTTACTGAAGAGTTCCTCTATCAGCTTCCGGCTTTTTAAGCGCTCATTTTTTCCAAGTGTAAATTGCTTAGGCAAATCCTGATTTTTTTATCTGTAGTTCAACTAAACAAAAATAGCCCCGAAAATACTTCGGGGCTATAACTATTTGTGGATGCCGGATCTTACGAAGCGGCGCAGATTATTTTACTTTAATCCTTTCTCGTCAGAAACAGTAAGTTTATGACGACCCTTTGCACGGCGGCTGGCTAAAACTTTACGGCCATTGGCTGTTTGCATGCGCTTACGAAAACCATGTACAGTTTTACGACGGCGCTTATGAGGTTGGAATGTTTGTTTCATTTTTATAAGTTTTTCCTTTTTTGAAATGAGGCCTGTGAGAAGCAGACCGGGTTTCTATCTCACAACAGGTCACCACACCCGTTGTTTGTGAAAGGACGGCAAAGGTAAGGTTTTGACCCAGCAAAACGAAGCGCATGGCTATATTTTTTTAGGTCATGATTTCGTTGCCGCACATTATTTGAACTGGCCGAAACCGCAGCTTGTTATATTCTTTACCGCTGTGATAAAAAAACTCTTAAAAAGGGTTATTTTTTTGTTTCTTTCTCCAAATCAAGGTGCCTGGATTGGACAGGTTGCCCAAAAAAAGTACTGGCATGATTATCAAAGTCTGCTGTTGAATCGGTGGTAAAAAAAGCCTGCTGGCCATTTTTGCTGCACTGCGCCGCTATTTCTGGGTGGCGCTGCAGGTAAATCGCCAGGCTATCAGCCACTATTGGACCCTGGGAAAGCAGGCTTACCCCCGGCGGCAGCATTTGCTGAATTTTATCTTTTAGCAAGGGATAGTGCGTACAGGCCAGCAAAAGGGTATCAATTTGGCCAGATTTTGAAAATATATTGCTGATGTGTTTTTTAACGAAATAGTCTGCGCCCGGCTTATCGTATTCATTGGCTTCAATTAAAGGCACCCACATGGGGCAGGCTTCCTGGAAAACCTTTACAGCCGGAAAAAATTTCTCTATTTCTATGAGGTATGAGCCTGATAATACGGTGCCGCTGGTTGCCAAAACACCTACCTGGTTCGTTTTTGTGTAATTGCCTATCATTTCAGTGGTGGGCCGGATAACGCCCAATACTCTTTTACCCGGTGCCAGCAATGGCAAATCATTTTGCTGAATAGTACGCAGGGCCTTTGCTGATGCAGTATTACAGGCCAGTATAACTAACGGGCATCCCTGTTTGAAAAACCATTGCACGCATTCCAATGTATAACGGTAAACGGTTTCAAAAGATCTGCTGCCATAGGGTGCACGGGCGTTATCGCCCAGGTACAGGTAATCATAACCCGGAAGCCTGGCCTTAATGTCTTTTAAAACAGTTAAGCCGCCGTAGCCTGAATCAAAAACGCCTATAGGTTGCGCTGCCTGCTGCATAAACAAAAATAAAAACGCCAGGCTTATGAACCTGACGTTTTCTTATTGTAACAATATTTTATTCTTATTTCAACCCAAGTTTCTTTTTAACAAGAGGTGCCATATCATCTGCTGGCGGAGAAACCAGTAAGGCTTCTTTTACAAATACATAGGTATAGCCATTTTCTTTGGCTACTGCCTGTACAGCATCCAATGCCTTTTTCTGTATAGGAGCTGAATATTCTTCCTGTTTCTTCTGCAATTCCTGCTGAATGCGCTGTTCTTCACCCTGCATATCCTGTACCTGCTGCTGCAATGCTTTTCTCTTTACTTCCTTAACTGAAACAGTCATAGTAGAAGAATCTTTGTAAAACTTAGCTACTGCATCATCAAATGCAGCCTGTTTGTCCTGTGCGCTCTGGTATAAAGCATCACGAAACTGCTGTAAGGCTGTATCTGCCTTTTTTTGCTCGGGCATTGCCAGAATGATCTCATTCAGCGCAATATGACCAATCTTGTTTTGCGCCTGGGCACGGTTTCCTGCTGCACATAAAACAGTTGCCAGGAGTACTAATGTAAAAGCCTTTTTCATTGTCGTGTTTGTTTTTAGTATTCTTATAAAACCTGCTAACTGTGGGTTTTACTTTTTTATAGTTGTTTTTCTTAAAGAATAAGTTGTTTGTTAAAGCTGGTTTTGCTATTATTTAACAGGGTTACTTTTCCCTTTATTTTATTCCCAATTCTTTCAGCACATCCTCGCTCCTGTCCAATTTTGGGTCGGCAAATATAACGGTAATTCCTTCACTTTTATCCAAAATAAAATCGTATTGTTTGGCCACGGCTATTTTCTGAATGGCGTTGTATACTTTATCCTGTACGGGTTTTACCAGTTCTTGCCGTTTTTTAAACAAATCCCCTTCAAAACCAAATCTTTTGCGCTGCAATTCCCTGGTTTCCTTCTCTTTTACAAAAATTTCGTCTTCTCTTTTTTTCTTCAGTACATCGCTCAGCATTACTTGTTCTGCCTCAAAATCTTTATACATTTTATCAAGTTCTGCCTGTTTGGCTTCAATCTCTTTTTGCCATAGTTCACTTTGCTGATCAAGCTTTTTTTGTGCGTCTTTATATTCGGGCATCTTATCAAGAATATACTTGGTATCTACAATGGCGTAACGCTGGGCGTTTGCTGCTATTGCAAATACAAAAAGACTGCAGGTTAAAAAGAATAGTTTTTTCATACCATTTATTTTATAATTATAAAGCAAAAACTGCTGCATTATATTCTTACAGCACCAGGTATCTGTTCAATTATTCCGGCTCAAAACCAAGCAGGAAGGTAAATTTAGCTGCTCCTTTCAAACCTACACCTGGCTGCAGCCTGTCTAAACCCACGCCGTAATCAAATCCAAGCAAACCAAACATCGGTAAAAAGAAGCGCATTCCCAAACCAGCGCTTCTGCGTAGCCTGAAAGGGTTGTAATCTTTATAATTATACCATCCATTGGCAGCTTCAAAAAATGCAAGGCCATATATTGTACTGCTTGGGTTGGTACTAAACGGATACCTTAACTCAAGTACATATTTATTAAACAAAGTAAAAAACTGGCTGGTACTGTTCTGATCCGGGTTGATGCGCGGATCGGAACTGGTATAAATCGGGTAGCCACGTTGTGAAATAATATCATACCCAAGGATACCATAGTTATTGGAAAGTCCCGCATCGCCCAACTGAAAGCGCTCAAAAGGCGAATAATCAAGTTTAGAATTGTAACGCCCCATAAAACCATATTTGGCGGCAGCTTTCAATACAAATTGTTTATTGCGATCTTCTCCCATTGCCCTGCCCAAAGGCACATACCACTCTCCGTTAAAACGCCATTTATGAAACTCAACAAATTTATATGGATTGGCTGAAGTAGCAAGGCTCTTATTAAACAAAGAATACGGTGGTGTAAACTGGCCGCTCAGGGTAAAACTGGATCCACTTCTTGGGAACAGCGGCTGATCTATGGAAGAACGCGACAACGATACTTTTATACTGATGTTATTTGACTTGCCATTGCTAAGATTGGTACCATCGCTTAACCGGAAGAAGCCGGGATAATTTTTTAAATTATACTGTGTGTAATTTAACTGGTACACAAGTGTAAAAAAGTCATCGGGCCATTTTAACTGCTTACCCAGTGCTACGGAGAAACTAAGTGATTTTAAGAATGATGTATCTCCTGCGGCTTTGCTGTAAGTACCGGTTGCATAATCGTATGAATTGGAATATTTGGTACTGGCGGCGCTGAAGGTTAATGAATTTCTCTTTTTGCCTCCCAGCCATGGCTCGGTAAAAGAGGCATTGTAAGAACGGAAGGCACGGCCATTACTTTGTACCCGCACGCTTAACTTCTGGCCATCACCGGTGGGCAACGGATCCCAGGAGGATTTTTTAAAAATATTCCTGATAGAAAAGTTATTAAAAGAAACCCCGAGTGTACCCGTAAGCCCAATACCACCACCCCAGCCGGCACTCAGTTCCAGCTGATCGCTTGATTTTTCTTCTACACCCCAGTTGATATCAACCGTACCATCATCCTGGTTAGGAACAATATTGGGGTTAATTTTTTCCTGGTTAAAATAACCCAGCTGTGCAATCTCACGGTTGGTGCGTATTACATCACTGCGGCTGAATTTTTCACCAGGTATGGTACGCAACTCACGGCGTATCACATACTCTTTTGTTTTTTCGTTACCGCTGATGGTTACGTTTTTAATAGTCGCCTGTGGCCCTTCTACCAAGCGTATTTCATGATCAATGGTATCATTATATACGGCTGTTTCTATAGGGTCTGCGCGAAAGAAGAGGTAACCATCGTCCTGGTACAGGCCGCTTATATCTCCACCTTCGGGTGTTACTTGTTTTCCTATGCGCCGGTTAAGTGTTTCAAGATTGTAAACGTCTCCTTTCTTAATTCCCAATATTGCATTCAGAATAGAATCCGGATATTTTGTATTTCCCTTCCATGCTATATTTCCGAAATAATATTTATGTCCCTCCTGAATTTTAATATCTACGTTAAGGTTTCCTTTTTGGTTATAGTAAATTGTATCTGCTTCTATTGTAGCATCGCGGTAACCCAATGAGTTATAATATTCCAGCAATTTGGCTTTGTCTTCAATATATTTTTTATCACTGAATTTAGCAGAGGAAAGTTTAAACCTGAAATAAGGATCAATAAAATCCATTGTTTTGGTTGGAGAAAGAAAACCCCATTGCTGAACATATTCTTTGAAAGTAAGACGCTTGTTGGTGCCGTATACACTTTTATCATCGCTGGGATGAATGCTCATGCGCATTGCTTCTTTGGTTCCTTTCAGTTGCTTTTTCAGTTTCCCTTCAGTTACCGTTTCGTTACCAAAAATATTTACCTGGTTAATTCTTACTTTGTTCCCTTTGGTAATATAAAAAGTAAGGTTTACAGAATTGGCCACATTGGGATCTATTTTCTCATCAATTTTTATAGTAGCGCTTTTAAAACCTTTTTCTGTAAAATATTTTTCTATATTTTCAATCGCTGTTAATTTGGTACTCTCTAAAACCACCCTTCCTTTTACCAACCCGGTTTTTGTTTTAAGATCATCTTCCTGTCCTTTTTTAACGCCTTTGAAAGTAAATGAACCAAGACGCGGACGCTCTACCACATGTATTTCTATATAAATATCCTTGCCGTCTATCCTTGTAAAATATATCTGTACGTTGGCAAAAAGATTTTGCTTCCACAAGTTTTGTATAGCATGACTAAAATTATCACCACCCGGGTACACTACTTTATCGCCTATATTTAAGCCGGAGATTGAGGTAAGTAATGACTGATCATATGCTTTGGTGCCTGTAAAAACAATACCTGCAAGAACGTATTCTTTAGGTGTTTTTGATTGGGGTATGGCTAAGAGATCGGGGTCTACTGATGTAGGCTTGGTAGTATCCGGTTGTTGTGCCAGTACGGAAGCTGATGAAAAAATAAAAAACAGTAAGCAGTGTACTAAGCGTAATGATTTTGGCATCCAGTCTTACATTTTAAGAGATCGGCAAATTAAAGGGATTAATTAAAAGTCTTTGTTAAAACCTTCTGCAGCATACAACAAATTGCACTTTCTTTATCAACCCCACACTTATTCCTCATCCGGCTGATATTTCCTGTTGTTTAACCTGCTGACTGGTTTTTCCGAAGCGGCGCTCTCTTTTTTGAAAGTCCACAATGGCTTCATATAGTTTTTCTTTCCTGAAATCGGGCCAGCGAACATCCGTAAAATAGAGTTCGGCATAGGCCAGCTGGTACAATAAGAAATTGCTGATGCGGTACTCACCGCTGGTGCGTATCATCAGTTCGGGATCAGGAAAATCACTGGTGGCAAGGTATTGTTGAAAAGTATCCTGGCTGATGGCGGCGGGGTCTATCTTTCCGTCTTTTACATCCTGTGCTATATTTTTAACCGCATTCACCAGCTCCCAGCGGCTGCTGTAACTCAATGCCATTACCAGGTTCAGCCCGGTATTGGCGGATGTTAGTCCCAGCGCCTCGTTTAACTCCTGCTGCGCATAATCGGGCAACATTTTCATATCTCCTATTACGTGCAGTTTAATATTATTTTTATTCAGCGTTTCCACTTCTTTACGGATAGTGTCTACCAGTAACTCCATTAACCCTGTTACCTCGTATTCCGGCCTGTCCCAGTTTTCAGTGCTGAATGCGTAGAGCGTGAGGTAACCAAGACCCAGTTCGGCACAGCCTTCTACAATATCCCGCACACTTTCCACGCCATGATAATGGCCATACAACCTGTCTTGCCCCTGCTCCTGCGCCCAACGCCCGTTGCCATCCATAATGATGGCAATATGCTTTGGCAGATTATTCAGGTCTATACTGGCTTTCAGCGATTCCATAACATCTTATTTGAAGGCGGCAAATCTACAAAAAACAATTGGCACGGAGAGGATTATATTAAGAAAGCTATATTAAAAGACATTAGCTGTGAGCGGGTAGCTTTTGGCACGGATTTACCGGCTTGTTTTAAATTAAAAAAGCGCAACTTAATGTTACGCTTTTTCATAATTATTTGCTGGTGAAATATTTATTTTTGACCTGTTTGCTAATGGCTAAAAGCTTATAGCTAACAGCTGTTTTAATCCGCTTTAGGGCAATGGTAAGAAGACAGGTTAAAAGAAAAAGTAAGCTCTGCCATTACATAAGAATCTTTTTGTTTGGGAAAACCTCTTTGTCTTCCTGTACCGTTTACAAACCCTATTTTATCATTACCGGTTTCACCGCTGCGATCATTTAATAATTCTGCCAGGGAGGCTGTACCATCGGGCAACTTTGGAAATATAACAGGATCAACATATGTTTTGCTAACATCATCCAAATAGTCTGTTCCGGTAAAACGATATACTATTTCAAAACCAACATTCACTTTTTCGGTTACATTGTATTTTACACCAACCCCCAATGGAACACAAAGCGCCATGCTTCCGTAAGGTTTTCTGTCAGGATAAGCTGCATAACCTTGTCCTTCTGTACCCAGGGGGCGCAAAAACACTTTCTGACCCTGATAATAGGCATACGGATCATAGCTGAATGCGCCAACACCAAAAGTTACATAAGGGGTGAAAGCGTAATCCAGTGTGCCGGGTTCAAAGCGAAGGAAATTGAAATCACCCTGCAGGGCAAGCTCCCAGATATTTGTATTGAAACTAAGGTTGCGGCGGAGCTGGTATTCATTTTTTGTATTGTATACGTCTGAATAACCGAGCTGTGCATAGTGGCCGCTCACCCTTAAAGCAACATAATTGCCAAATTGCTTACGAAAAAAAGCACCTAATGCAATTTTCGGCCGGTTCAGCCGTGCATTGGTATTAAGATCCCCAAAATAATGGGCTGCGCCTGCACTTATCCCAAACTCGCCCTCGTGTACGGTGGCCTGTGGCTGTGCAAAACCTGCAAATACAGATAAAACCGCTATAAGTGCTACCCAATATTTTCTCATAGTTGCAAAATAAAAAATTATATCCTGATGTTAACGCAATAATTTATTTTTTCTTTTGCCAGCAGCCATACTATTCCCAAACTTTAACAATCTGGCGTATTAGTTCCGGCTGTCCAGGCCCCACATCAGCTTTGTCCTAAGTGTCTGCAAAAAATTGTTTTCATTTAAACGAATGAGGCTCATGGTAAAAGCTTCGCGTTTTACCGCTAGCTGAACATTTTTACTTACCACATGCCGCCTTGAGTCCAGTGCGCAAATAAAATCTTCGGCCCTGCCTTCAACTTCAAAAGAAATAACGTTGTTATCTGGTACTACGATTGATCTTACATTCAGGTTGTGTGGCGCTACGGGCGTTATTACAAAACTACTGCTTTCCGGAAACACTATCGGACCATTACAGCTAAGTGAATAGCCGGTAGAACCCGTAGGTGTGGATACAATCAATCCATCTGCCCAGTATGTATTTAAAAATTCACCGTTTAAATAGGTGTGAATTTTTATCATGGGCGATGTATCCTTTTTGTGGATAGCAAATTCATTAAGTGCGTAAGGAACTTCCCCAAACAATTCTTCACTGGCATCTAAATGTATTAATGAACGTTTGTCTATTACAAAACCCCGTTTAACCATGGCTTTTATAGCCGCAACAGCGTTCTCTTTACCTATACTTGCCAGGAACCCTAATCTGCCAAAATTTATGCCAAGTACAGGTATATTTTTGTTTCGTACAAGGGCCACGGTATCTAATAAAGTGCCATCGCCGCCCAGGCTGATGAGGAATTCAATTGATTTGTCAAGTTCTGATTCATCATTAAATGTGCTCATGGCAGCAGTAAGCTGAATACCTGCAGCTATCTGATCAAAATACGGACGGTAAATAACAGGCGTTATTTTTTGTTTCGCCAGTTCATCAAAGAGCTCCTGTACTTCCAAACGGTGATTCCAATCCATTACCCTGCTGTAAATAGCTACTTTCATTAATTTAAATTACGTGAAATTTTTGATAGAAACGATGCAGGGTTAAGGTTTAGGGCGAAGGTCTTTTGTCTCCTCCTTATACCTTTCACCTTCTGCCATATGCCTTTTACTAAAAGTCATTCCTGATATGAAAGAAAAAGCCTGGCTGGCCCAGCTGGTTAAAGCTATATTCGGCACGAAACACAAAATCATATACCGATACTACATCTATACCCGCACCAGTTGTATACAACATCTTATTAACCAAAGAGTTTTGAGTAAACGTTTTATTATATGCATACCCCAGGTCCCCAAACAATTTTACGTAAACAGCAAAGGGTATTCTTTCAAGCGTTGGCACCCGCGCTCCACCTATAGCAAAACTGAATAACTTTTTACGCATTGTAGTCCGCAACATGGCACCTGCAACACCATCTATTACATATTTTTCCAGTCCCCTTAAATAAACATCGCCATAACCAAAGAGACGCTGGTTAAAATAGGGTTGTTCAAATGGCAGTTTAACCGCTCCATACCCCTGGAAGCCAAGATAAAACTTATGACCCAGCGGCAAGCCATTTGTAAACCTGGTGGTAAACTGTGAGAGGTTCATATTACTGCTGATTCCGCGATGGATAAAGTTTATATCGCCCATAAACCCTTTTAACACATAGGCCACATAATCCACTTTCTGGTACTCCAGTGTGTAAGAAAGTTCAGGATAAAATATTTTTTGTACCCCGTTATTAAAATATTTTGGGTTGATGGCAGTTATGGCGGCATCTGTCTGCACATAATTAAATCCAAGTCTTACCACATGCCTGGTAGTTAAGGCAGGCCGGTAAAAATAGTTAAGCGTGGCAGTTGATTGTTTAAAAAGATATTTACCGGTATTATTTAGTGTATCGGCATTAATGAAGGCCTGCTGGTTGTTATAAGTACTGATATTTATTTCTTTTAAAGCGGCATACAGCACCCCGAAACCAAAGCCGTGTTTTAAAGATCTGTCGGAGGCCGGCTGATCATAATTCAGTTGCAGTTGGCGCGTATAACCGGTAAGCAGCCATATGCGCAACCGGTCGTTCCTGCCGGTAAAATTGCTGTGTAAAAATTTGACGCCATAATTAACGCGTGAAAGACTGTAATTTTTATCTGCCCAGGCGGAGAGATTTCTGTCTACGGGCCTGAAATAAGGAACCGGGAAAATATACCATCTTTCTACTACATCTATCTGTACATCTACCAGGTAGCCATGAAAATTTTTAAGGGATACGATAACGTTATTAAACAACCTGGTATTAATAAGTAATTCTTTGGAGCGTTGAAATTTGCCAACCAGTTCCGGCAGGTAAACAGAATCGCCTTTTTTAAATGGCAGTTCTCTTTCAATGGTAGTGGCTTTGGTTTTTTTGTTGCCGCTTATAGAAATTTCGTTAATAATAAAAAGGGATCTGTTGTGAATTGTATCAGCTGTATGATTTCCATTATTACTTTCTGTGAGCTGGCACCAGGTTGTAAACCGGCAGCACAAAAAAAGTATGAAAAGAAGGTAATATTTTTTTTGAGATGGCATTGCAATCTTTCTCCGCAGGGTATTATTTTAAAGAGGTGGAAGAGAAGGATTCAATGATTACATGTTGAGGTAATTCATGAGGTGATCATAATTGGTGCGCAGTTCATTTTCATACAATTCTTCACCAAAATAATATTTAACCACGTATTCATAACGCTGAAAAGTGGCCACAATATCAGAAATTTCAAACCTGTTCAGCTTAATGGTAATATACAGCATCTGTACCTGGTTATCGTAGAAAGTATTCAGTTGTGTTATTTGGGCATCATTTGTTTCTACCAGTTTGCATATTTCAGAGAAAGAGAAATTGGCTTTCTCCAGTTCAAGTACAATTATACCACCGGGTTCGTCAGTGCCTGTCATTCTGCCCAGGTATTTCAGTAAATCTGAAGATGGTATGGCGCCAACCCATTCCATGTCCTTTTCAACAACAGGAATTACACTGAGGCCATAACTGTTGCACAATTGTACAGCTTCAAGAAAATGTGAATCTGCTTTTACAGACAATCGCAGGAATTGCGATTCAATTTGTTCAAGAGGCTGACCATCATCAATTGCATTCATGGCATCATCTTCACTTATGAGGCCTATGTATTTGTCATTATCCGTCACCGGCAAATGCATTAAATGGTAATCTGTCATTAATTGCTGGGCATGGTAAATTGTATCGTGCAAAGACAATACAGGTAATGAAGATGATATAAGTTGTCTGTTTAACACAGTTTAAGACCCTGATGGTTTTAAATAATTAATGATAGTTTGCAAGCAACTGTTTAGCAAATAAAACACGCTTAGAGAACGCTGGTACCGCCGGATTATTACAATAGACTGCAATTACCGGTTAAGCGCTGCTGGTTGACTGAGCTTTGTCAAAAATTTATGAAGAATAACATTAAACTCTTCCGGCACTTCCATCATAGGGGCATGGCCACATTTGTCTATAAAATGCAGTTCGCTGTTAGGAAGCAATTTATTAAATTCCTTTGCTACAAAAGGAGGTGTAATGGTATCATTATTGCCCCAAATCAGTAAAGTAGGTTGTTTTACCTGGTTCATTTCTTCTCCCAGGTTATTGCGAATGGCGCTTTTTGCCAAAGCAATAATTTTAATCACCTTCATGCGGCTGTTTACAATATCGTATACTTCATCTACCAGTTCTTTACTTGCCATGAGTGGATCATAAAAAGTAAGCTGCGTTTTCTTCTTTATGTATTCATAATCGCCTCTTTTGGGATAGGTATCACCCATTCCATTTTCAAAAAGGCCGGAACTACCGGAAAGTATAAGCGATTTAATCCTTTCAGGATGTTTAAGCACGTGGACCAGCCCAACATGACCGCCCAGTGAATTACCCAGTAAATGAATGTTCTGGTAATTGCGTGCCTCTATAAATTTATGTACAAACTTTTGCAGGCCACCCACGCTTGTATGCAGAATATCCAAATCAAACAAAGGCAGCATTGGCACCACCACTTTATTATTGTGGCGGAAATACTCTATAAGATGTTCAAAATTACTGAGTGCGCCAAATAAACCATGCAATAACACCAATGGTTCACCTTCGCCTTCCTCAACAAACCTGAATTTATCTACCTGTTTAATTTCGTAATTCATTGTCAATAATTACTGCGCACCTGTAACTGGCTGCTAAAATAATTGATTTGTAACAAATATGCTGTAAAACAAAGTTATAAAACGATTTTTTAAATGCAGCATGTATTAATCAGTACCGTTAATATTTTTCCGGGCATAAACAATGTATGCCAATACTTTATCAGGAGACCGCCTGTTTATAATAATGAAACACACGGATTATGTCCGGTATAAGAAGGTTATATTTTATGAGAAAGGCCTGCAAAAAAATCTTCCAGTTGCTGAAACATATCTTTAAAAACCGGAATCAGTGATCCAATTGCATTAATTGCTTTTGGTCCCCATGGTTTAATAAATTCATATGTTTTTGAAGAAGCAAGGGTAGCAGGTTGTACCAGGTTTACTTTTTCTGCATAAAATAATAGCACACTCAGAACAACCGTATACAATATTATGTATAAACAAATACCGCCCAGTTTATTCAGCCATCCCAGCAAAACAAGCTCTGCCGTTTTTTCCAGGGCTTTAGCGCCAAGCCTTACCAGTAAAACGACTATTATAAAAACAACTGCAAATGCAATTACGGGTAGCCATTTTACAGCCACATGTATAGCATCTTTTAACCAGGATGCTGTAACTAATGATAATTTTATTGCTGCAGTAAGACCAATTATAATTGCCAGCAATGAAAAAACAGCAATAATAAAGCCCTTACTGTAACCTTTAATGATTGCTATGATCAGCAATACAATAAATATGATGTCAATAAGCATGTATACGGTTTACTTTGCCAGCAATTCTTTTACGGCTGCACCTATTGCTTTACCATCTGCCTGGCCGGCAAGTTGTTTTGTAGCCAGCCCCATTACCTTACCCATGTCTGCCACTGAACTGGCGCCTGTTTCCGCAATTATTTTTGCCAATACCTGCTTCAATGCTGCTTCATCCAGTTGTTTGGGTAAAAATTTTTCTATTACGGCTATTTCTTCTTCTTCTTTTTTTGCAAGGTCTTCGCGTTTTTGCTGCTGGTAAATCTGTAAAGAATCTTTGCGTTGCTTTACCAGTTTTTGCAATAGCTTTGGTTCATCTTCTTCCTTCAGTTCTCCTCCGGCACCTTCTGCTGTTTTTGCAATTATTATAGCCGCTTTGATGGCCCTTAGCCCGCGCAAACCTGCTTCATCTTTAGCCTTCATGGCATCTTTCATATCTGCCATTACTTTTTGTTCAAGACTCATATCAACTGAATTTATACGGTTACTTATAATTTATTCTCCTTTAATTGCTGATCACGGAATTTCTGGTAGAAATCTTTTGCAAAGTTTTTCATATCATTTACCAATTCGGCATTTTTGGTAGCGCGGTTAAACGTATCTGCCATCGTCATAAAAGTCTGGTAATAAAAATCTGCCATTTCATCAACCATCATTTCTTTTGTCCATAAATCAATACGCATAGCAGCCCGGTCTGCGCCATCCCAGAAAGAAAGCATCATGGCTTTAGATTTTTGCGCCATATCGGCGGTGCTGTCACTTGCCTTCCAGTTAATTTGCTGGGGCACTTTATCATTATCAAGTGTTACGTCAATTGTTATTGTTGATTGTATCATAATTTTAAAATGTAAATAGTAAAGGTAGCGGATTTGACCTGTTATTGCTCTATGCACTGCCAGGCTGCTGCCAGCATTTGCTGCCTGTCAAACTCCTTTGACTGCTCTTTTGTTTGCTGTATCAGCAACTGCTGCTGATTTTCATCTTTGTACAATAGTATCATTGCTTTTGCAAAACCTTCTGCAGTAGTATTGTGCTCCACCCAGGCCGCAGCGTTGGTAAACTGCCTGTTCATTTCATTATCAGTAGCAATCATTGCCTTGTTGCCCTGAATGGCCCAAAGTAAAGCAAGCGGAAAAGCAGGCCCGGCAACCGGGTATACCATTGCATAACTGGCGGCTACCAATTTTGCAATTTCTGTATTACTGGTGTTTTTCAGCAGCACGATATCCTCTTTGTATTTGTAAGACAATAATTTTTCTTCAAACACTTCCGTCCATGAAGCAGTACTACCGGCTATTACCAGTTGCATATTTGATTGCTGCCATTTTTTAAATAAAGAAAAGGCTTTTAAAAGATCCAATAACTGGTGCTGCTCACTGATATTACCAGTAAACAAAAAAAATGATCTTCCGCCGGTATATTGCGTTTTGATACTTTCAGATTCTGCCCAGGTCAATGACGTTATCACTTCGCGCAGGACCGGTTGTATTATAGTAACTGGCAATGGTGTAATTTGAGCGGCCTGCTGCAGACTACCGGTAAACAATACCTGTTTATTTAATTGTGAAGATTCATTTTTATTCCTGTTCTGAAAATCATTATGAATGCTGAACCCTGCTTCTTCTATAGTGATCAGCGTGTCTGCCTGCCATTCCGCAAGTATTTTTTTCAACCGTTTTTGATCAATCCATTTAAAATACGAATTTTTCAGGAGCCGTATCTGTAAGTTGGATGGTTGCCCGGATGGCATTTTTTGATCCGTAATAAAAATAAAATCATGATTGGGTTGCGAAACGGCCATATCCTGCCAAAACTGACCTGTAAACATACGTAATGCTTTATCGTTATTATACGTATTTCTAAAATCTATAGCTACTTTCATAAAATGTATAACAGCAAATTTAAGGTATCCATACTGGTTGATGTATCCTGATTACAAACAGGTTATAAAAAATCATCACGTTATATTCGGAATTTACGGTAGTTGAAAACAGGTACTAACACTTTGCGCAGGCATAATGTTTGCTATACTTTTGAATTGTAATCCAGTTATCCAATCATCCAAATACCAACTCTATGAAAAACATCTACTCAAAGATCTTCTTTCTTTCACTTTCTTTTATTTTACAACTATACCTTCCAGGTAGCCTTTCCGCGCAATGTCTGTGCGCAGGCGCCATACCAGCTACACCAATAGCACAAACCGTTACCGTCGCTCCTATAGCTGCCAGCACGATTAACTTTACTTTTCAGCAGTTCGACCCAAGCATTGGTACATTAAGCTGTATTAATTTTGTTAATACACTTACCGGCACTTCTTACAGCGGAGCACGTAACACCAATAAGGGCAATAAACATGTTGGTCCCATTGGGTCGGGCGAGTATGTTGATAGTACTGACTATCTTTTTTCATTATCATTGCTTAGTAAACTTTCGGGCCCCGGTATCCTGGTAACCCGTCCGTTTAATACATTGTATGGATATGATAAACTGAAAGACGTGGACACCCTGCTGGGTTTGCCTGGTGATACCATTACTTACGGGCCCACTAATTTTATTAGTCCTCCTACTACTACAGTAAATATAGGAGGTAATGCGGCTTATTACGGATTGGGAACTGTAGATTTTACCTACGATGTAAACGGTGGAATGATTACCCTGGACGGAGGCGCCAACTACAAATCATCTGTAACCAGCCTTATCGGTGGCACACTGACTTTAACCTATTACTGGTGCCCTGCGGCTTTGCTGGCAAATGGACTGCAAAATTTTTCTGCCCGTAAAATCAACAACAGTATTGCTTTGAAATGGGATGCGCAGAATGCTGCAGACATAGACCAGTTTGATATTGAATACAGCATGGATGGCATAAGCTTTACATCTGTAGCAAATGTAGCCGCCAGTCACAGCGCTGCAGCAAGCAGTTATAATTATACATATAACCTTAATGGCAACAGTGACGGCTATGTATATTTCAGAATTAAACAAACCAATAACCAAAATAAATCCGGTTATTCTTCTGTTCAAAAGATACAGCTTAATGGAAAACCAAATATGGGTATTTCAATCAATCCAAACCCTGTTACCACCGGCATGTCTGTAACTTTTGATCATCCGCTGAGCGGCGACTATTCAGTGGACCTGGTAAATCTTTCCGGCCAGGTAATAGTCAATAAAAAAATCAAATTACTGAACAGTAATATTATTCCTGTGAACTGGAACACCAAACCAGCACCGGGCATTTATTTTACCCGTGTTACCAACACAAGCAGTATGGAACAGCAAATTATACGGGTAGTTGTTCAATAATATTAAATAAAGAGAATAAATCAACAAGTAAACAATACCTGTTAATAATTCAAAAAAGCTACCAGCCTGAAACTGGTAGCTTTTCTTTTTTATTACAACATTTTTGACTGCTAACCGTTAGTTTATTACTTTTGATGCAGAAACCCCAGGCACAAGGGGGAAGCATATATTCAAACACAGGCTTAGTCTGCCTGGCAAAAGACGCCGGAATTAGCATTTTAAACATAAATACAGGGCTTCTTTGCTAACCCGGATGCATTAAAACCACTAAATTTGGGCAACCACGGTGTTTTACCAGCAGACCTATACAAGCTATAAAAAAAATTATATTGGCAAATCTTTCATCGCTCATGGAGTACAATACAACAAGAAACCATCTTGTAATGCGTGAGTACGGGCGGCACATTCAAAAAATGGTTGAGTACTTACTCACTATTGAAGACAAGGAAAAGCGGCAGAAAAATGCTCATGCCATGATTGAGCTAATGGGCTTTTTAAATCCTCACCTGAAAAATGTAGAAGATTTCAGGCATAAATTATGGGATCATCTTTTTTTGATTGCCGACTTCAGCCTGGATGTTGAGTCACCATATCCTATTCCAACAAAGGAAACGTTGAAATCTAAACCCAAGCCTTTGCGTTACCCCAAACGTTACCCCAAGTTTTCGCATTTGGGTAAAAACCTTGAAGTGGTTATTAATAAAGCATTGAAGGAAGAAAACCCTGAGAAAAAACTTGGATTTGCCAATGCGGTGGCTTACTATATGAAGCTGGCTTATAATAACTGGCACAAAGAACAGGTGCATGATGATGCCATTCAGAGTGAGTTAACCAATATTACCCAGGGCCAGTTAGAGTTTACCAATACGCCTTATGTAAAAGCATACCGTGCCAATGAAGGCAGGGATAACCGCAGCGGCGGCGGTAGTTATGGAGACTATCGTGGTAAACGTAATAACCAGAAATTTCAATCGAGAGGTGGGGGCAGCGGTGGCGGAGGAGAAAGAAGAGACAACCGTGGCAATAGTAGTGGTGGAGAAAGACGCGATAACCGCAGCGGGGGCAGCAACAACCAGAACAATGGCAATGGCGGCAAATTCAATAATAACCGCAAGCGCTTTAATTAAGTTGAATAGTTTATTAGTAAAAGGTTGATCAGTAAATGATCGACCTTTTTCTTTTAGAAGACACTGTTTCGGAATACTTTTTCTTTTTACTTTGCAGGCTGCATTCCAATCAACCAATCAATCAATTAATTACCTGTATCATGAATGCATTTGAAGTAACCGGTGGAAAAAAACTGCAGGGAGAAATTACGCCGCAGGGCGCCAAGAATGAAGCCCTGCAGATCATCAGTGCGGTTTTATTAACACCTGAAACAATAATCATATCCAATATCCCGGATATAGCAGATGTAAACCTGCTGATTGAATTGCTGGGCGATATGGGCGTAAAAACTGAACGCATACAACGTGATACCTGCACTTTTAAAGCAGATAATGTAAATATTGATTACCTGCACAGCGAGGCTTATAAAAGCAAAAGTGGTAAGCTAAGAGGCGCTGTAATGCTGGCCGGGCCTATGCTGGCTCGTTTTAAAAAAGCTTTTATTTCAAAACCGGGCGGAGATAAAATTGGCAGGAGGCGGCTCGACACCCATATTATTGGATTTGAAAAACTGGGAGCCGAATTTAAATACAACAGCGAACAAAATGTTTTTCACCTGGACGGCAGTCATTTAAAAGGCACCTATATTCTTTTGGATGAGCCCTCTGTAACGGGTACCGCTAATATTGTAATGGCGGCTTCTATGGCAAAAGGTACTACCACTATTTATAACGCTGCCTGCGAACCCTACCTGCAGCAATTGTGCAAAATGCTGAACCGTATGGGCGCACGCATCAGTGGCCTGGGCAGCAATATGCTTATTGTTGAAGGCGTAAATTATTTGGGCGGAACAGCACACCGGATGTTACCGGATATGATTGAAGTAGGATCTTTTATTGGCCTGGCAGCAATGACGCAAAGTGATATCACCATAAAAAATGCCGGTATTGAACACCTGGGCGTCATCCCGGAAAAATTTAAACAGCTGGGCATTGCCATGAATTTTAAAGGTGACGATATACATATACCGGCACAAGATTTATATGAAATTCAAACTTTCCTGGACGGATCGGTGCTTACCATTTACGATCATCCCTGGCCAGGTTTTACACCAGATTTGCTTAGTATTATTTTAGTAGTAGCCACACAGGCAAGGGGTTCTGTACT
Source organism: Chitinophagaceae bacterium (assembly GCA_039915085.1). Classification (GTDB taxonomy): domain Bacteria; phylum Bacteroidota; class Bacteroidia; order Chitinophagales; family Chitinophagaceae; genus JACMLD01. The sequence continues at coordinate 3,953 of JBDSOC010000266.1, read as the reverse complement.
GGTACATCAGAAAATGTTTGAAAGCCGGTTATTTTTTACAGATAAACTAATTGATATGGGCGCGCGGATCATTTTATGCGATCCGCACCGCGCCGCCGTAATTGGTCTGGCAAGGGAACAAAATTTACGGGGTATTACCATGAGCAGCCCCGATATACGGGCAGGTGTAGCCCTGTTAATTGCCGCACTCAGTGCAGATGGAAAAAGTATTATTCAGAATATTGAGCAAATAGACCGCGGCTACCAGTATATTGACGAACGTTTAAAAAAATTGGGAGCAGCAATAAAACGCATACATGCGTAACCGGCTATAGTTATGATTACAGGTACAACAAACAAACTGATTATTATTACGGCTCCTTCCGGCGCAGGTAAAACGTCTATTACCCGGCATCTTTTGCAGCATTTTCCACAACTGGCTTTTTCTGTTTCTGCGGCAACCAGGCCCGCAAGAGGAAAAGAACAGGATGGCGTGGATTATTATTTTATCAGTACACAGGCGTTTCAGCATAAAATACAGGAAAATGAATTTGCAGAATGGGAAATGGTATACGAAGGCAAATACTATGGCACATTAAAAAACGAACTGGCGCGCATCTGGAACAACGGGCAGACACCGGTACTGGATATTGATGTAAAAGGAGCAATACATGTGCAGCAACAATACCCGGGCAGTTCATTGTCAATTTTTATAGAACCACCCTCTGTTGATGAATTAAAGCGCCGGCTGGACAGCCGTGGCACAGAAACACCGGAAAGTTTGCAGGCAAGGGTTAATAAAGCGGCCTTTGAAATTTCCTTTAAGCAGCACTTTAATCACATTATTGTAAATGATAACCTTGAAAATGCATGCCGGCAGGCTAAAGAACTGGTAAGTGCTTTTCTTGGTGTAAAGTCGTAGTTTTCCGCAAGTTAGCATGGTTTTTTTAGTTACATTCGTAGTATGTATATCAACCTGAGTACAGTTATTGGCATTGTGCTTTCCATTATCCTTATTGGCTTTTTTGCTGGTATTCAGATTGCTTTTGTAAACGTTAACCGGCTTACGATAGAGCTGAAAAAAAAACAGGGCAAGAGCAGCAGTATTTTACTTTCGCGTCTTATATCGGCACCCACAAAATTTCTTGGAACCACGCTTATAGGTTTTAATATCTGCCTTGTTGTATACGGTTTGCTGGTGGGTGAAATGCTGTTTCCTTTATGGAACTGGCTTATTATACGTGCTGAATTACCAGCTACCTATGTTAACCTGGTGAAGCTTATTTTTGAAACATTGGTATCTACTGCCATCATACTTATTGTTGGGGAATTTATACCCAGGGCTATCTGGCGTTCTAAAAGCGAATTACTTTTAAATCCGTTAATCAGTAAAATCGTTAACTTCTTTTACCAGCTTTTTCATCCTGTAGCTACTTTCTTTGTTGCCCTGTCTGCATGGATACTGAGGTATCTTTTCAATGTACGCGTAGATGAAACCAAAGATGCATTTACCCGTTCCGATCTTGAACATTTCTTTCATCAGAATCATGAACCGGGAGAAGAATCATCAAAAGATCTGAACACAGAATTATTTGAAAATGCGCTTTCCCTTCCCAATATAAAAATCAGGCAGTGTTTAATACCAAGAAAAGAAATTACCGGTATTGAACTCAGTTCAGATATTGAAACCGCCAGGAAAAAATTTGTGCATACGCAATTAAGTAAGCTACTGGTATACGAAGGCAATATTGATCATATCGTTGGTTATATTCATCAGCTCGATTTATTTAAGCAGCCTGCCACAGTAGAAAGCATTCTTTTATCTATACCTGCTGTTCCGGAAAGCATGAGTGCCACCGATCTTATTAATAAATTTTCAAAAGAACGCAAAAGTATCGCCTGGGTAGTAGATGAATTTGGCGGTACCGCGGGTATTGTAACCATGGAAGATCTACTGGAAGAAATTTTTGGAGAAATCCGTGATGAATACGACACGGAGGAGTTTGAAGAAAAGAAAATAGCTGAAGACGAATTTCTTTTCAGCGGCAGGCTGGAACTTGACTACCTCAATGAAAAATACAATTTTGAATTACCCGCCGATGAAGCTGAAACCCTTTCAGGTCTTATTATCTCTGAGCACGAAAAAATTCCGCGTGTAAAAGAAAGAATAATAGTTGGCGATTACGAATTTGACATAATGGGCGTAAGCGATACAAGAATTGAAATGGTGAGAATGAAAGTCTTAAAGTAAGCTATTGGCTGCAAGCTGTTAGCAGAAAAATACACCGGTACACGCTGCCGCTCAAAAAATCCCCTTCCGCAACAGCTGACCTTTACTTTTTACAGGTTTTAAACAGGGAATTCAATCTTTATTAGCCGGTTTCCGTACATAAACCCTGACTACCCAGCCTTTTAAAAGAAAAATGTAAAAAGCTATTGTTAAATGGCCACTACGTTACCCTTTATCTGTTAAATTTGCACCTCTTTATAATTATGGCACTATTCAAAAGAAATACCCAGGAAGACGACGGAACGGAAATGTCTTTTATAGATCACCTGGAAGCACTGCGCTGGCACCTTGTACGTTCGGTTATTGCGGTAGTGGTATGCGCTATTATAATATTTGTATACGCAAAAGAAGTGGTGAGTATTGTTGTTTTTGGTCCTGCCCGCAAAGATTTTGCTACTTATTCTGTTTTGTGTAACCTGGGACATAAACTGCATCTTGGTGATAATCTTTGCCTGGGGGATTTTACCATCAAGTTCCAGAGCAACGCCATGACAGAACAGTTTATGACCACGTTTACCGTTGCTTTTGTGGGTGGTTTTATTGTTTCATTTCCTTATGTCTTCTGGGAGTTCTGGAGTTTTATAAAACCTGCACTCAGTAAAAAAGAAGTAAGGCGCACATCGGGCATAATTTTTTGGGTATCGGTCTTATTTTTTATGGGTGTAGCATTTGGATATTATATTTTAACCCCTTTCATGGTTAATTTTTATTCCAATTATTCACTCAGCCCGTTAATAGAATTTAAACCTACCATGTCAGATTATATAGAAAATTTAATCTATACAACTGTGGGTATTGGCGTTTTATTCCAGATGCCTTTGTTAATTATGTTTCTTTCAAAAATCGGGATTGTTTCTCCTACATTCCTGAAAAAATACCGCAGGCATGCCTTTGTTTTAATATTGATTGCTGCAGCTATCATAACTCCTTCTACAGATCCTTTCAGTCTTACGCTGGTAACCATTCCGCTGTATGCACTGTTTGAAGCCAGTGTAATCCTTTCATCAAGGGTTTACAAGCAAAGGGAAAAAGCAGATGCTGAAGAATGGAGTTAATGGGTAATTTTTTACCGGAATGATTATTGTATCCAGCTTACAGAGACTTTTTAACAATCAATTTTCAACAAACAGGTAAAAGGAATTTATTTATCTGTATACTTTTGTACACTAAACTATAGAAAAATGAAAAGATTACATCTCCTGGGCGTTTTGGTACTGGGTGCTTTAACAGTCCTCAGCAGTAGCGCCTATGCGCAAAAGAGCAACAATAATATTATGGAGGTAGGAACCACAACCGTTAATATAGGCATAGGTGCTGGAAGAAGTGGGTATGGATACAATGGGTATGCCGGGTATGGATATGGTTACGGCTCAGGATTCGGAACTAAAGCAGCTATAGAAAGAGGTATGTGGCAGCTGGGTCCGGGTGTGCTTACATTGGGGCTGGAATTAGGTGGCTCTTTTTCTAAATCCGGTAGTTACAAATCCAATATCATCATTGCTGCTGCACGTTCTGCTTATCATTTTGGATGGAACGTTCCCAATCTTGACACATATGGTGGATTATCTCTTGGACCAGGATTCCGTAGTTCTGATTATGATTATGCAAGTAGTGATAAAAGAACAAAGCACGATGTGGTAATTGCCCCAGGTATTTTTGTGGGTGGTTCTTATTTCTTCTCTCC
>JBDSOC010000255.1:0-8311 GCA_039915085.1 Chitinophagaceae bacterium | reverse complement strand
AACGTTCCATTTGCCCGAATGCATCTTTTTTGTACTCATTGTTGAAGTAATAATCCAGCAATACCTTTTTACCTTTGCCAATTGATTGGGCGGGCAGCATTTCCATTTCATTGCTGGCGAGTATAAACGCTCCTATCCCTTTGGGATCATTTACAATCACTGGTTCGCTCATATAATATTCATAACTGCCGTCGCGGTAAGGATTACCACCCAGCCCGGAAACTTTTACCGTACCATATAAATTAGTCTTGCCATTTTCTTCTTTGATAAATTTCTTTACAATACCATCATAGCCTTTTTTTGCTATTGCGATCTTTGCAACAGGCAAGTAACCCATTCTCACTCCTTTTGCAACGGCAAAAACAAACATGGAAGCAGCAGATGCTTCAAAATAATTTCCTTTGCGTGCCGGCTGATCAATAATATCGTACCATAAACCAGCAGACTTATCCTGCACCTTTTCTACTGCATTTACAAAGCGGTTAAGAATAGCAACCAGTTCCTTTCTTTTGGGATGATTTTCCGGTAACCAGTCCAGCACATCTACCAACGCTACTCCATACCATCCCATGGCCCTTGCCCAGACATGTGGTGAAAGGCCGGTTGTTTTACTGGCCCATTTTTGCTCTTTGCTCTCATCCCACGCATGGTACAGCAAACCTGTTTTTGTATCCCTTGCATGTTTTTCCATCCATATAAACTGGTTGGCTATATCTGTAAAGGCACTATCTTCATGCGCAAGGCTGGCATATTCTGCATAAAATGGTTCACCCATATACAATCCATCCAGCCACATTTGGTTTGGGTAAATTTTCTTGTGCCAGAACCCGCCTTCCTTTGTTCGTGGGTGCGTACGCAACTGATCACGTAAAAGATTGGCTGCTTTCAGGTATTTTTCTTTGCCACTTACTTTATACAATAATAAAGCAAGTTTACCATTGTTGATATGATCGATATTGTATTCTGATGGTTTATAGTCTTTGATACTTCCGTCTTCCTGTATATAAACATCCATCATCTTCTGGATATAATTATAGTAAGATGCATTACCGGTGTGCAGCCAAACTCCTTCAAAACCTTTTAAGATCACCCCCATGTCATACGACCACCGCGCAGCTTTACCATCCAGCGCAAATGAATCCTTCCACGTATTCATTACGGTTGCGGCCATACGCTCACTTAAGTTTTGCTGGGCCGCAGATGTGAGTGCGAGGAAGAGCAATGCTATGGCTATTGTTTTTTTCATTGTTGTTTTTATTTGTCGCACCGGGCTACACCCGATGCTGAGATATACCGCCCTTTCAGGGCTAACCGTTAAATTATCTGCCACCCCTTACTGTAAATTTTATTTCATTAACATCTGCGCCCAGTTCGGTTACTGATTTTTCTTTTATTGCTGAAGTACCGGTATTGATAACATTAATTTTCTTAACCCTGTCACCGCTTGCCCGAAGCAATACTTCAGCGCCTTTTTTGCATATTATATTATCAAATAAAATATGATTGCTTTGTACCAGGTCAATTACCGGGTTGTTATCTGCAGCAATTACAGTGATGTTTTTAAATTGTATATTTTCTGCCTCCTGTATATCAATACCTTTATCTGCCTGCAACACCATATCCTCCAACACTATATCTTTTACATGCATCTCCGGCAGTCCGCGTATAAAAATGGCCTTTGCAGCGCTACTGCAATACACATTACTGATATGAAAGTCTTTAAAAACAGGGGTTGTTTCATCTACGGGTTTAAATTCAGTTTTGGGCAGTTCTCTTTTTTCACCGGCCAGCGGTACAGGATCCTTGGCCATATAATACATATCAAATAATATAGCCTCACGGGCGATATCTTTCATGTTAATGTTCCTGATGTAAATTTTTTCTATTACGCCCCCGCGACCACGGGTAGTTTTAAAACGAAGTCCGATATCAGTACCTATAAAAGAACAATCAGAGACAAAAAGATTCCTGGCGCCCCCACTCATTTCGCTGCCAATTACAAAACCTCCGTGTGCATGGTAAACAATACATTTACGCACTATCACATTTTCGGTGGGCATGGCTCTTTTTCTTCCTTCTGCGTCACGCCCGGATTTAATGCAAATGCCATCATCGCCCACATCAAACGTGTTATTCTCCAGCAATACATTTTTGCAGGATTCTATATCAATGCCATCACCATTTTGTGCATACCAGGGATTTTTAACATACACTTTTCTTACCGTAAGATCTTCACACATCAAAGGGTGCAGGCACCATGCGGGTGAGTTTTGAAAAGTAACACCTTCAAGCAATATTTTTTTACATTTGGTTAGTACCAACAGGTTTGGCCGGAGGAAATCTTTAATGTCTTCAAAATCTTTCGCGGTTTTTCCATCTTTTAGTATGCCGGCATCTTTAGTCTGAAAGCCTTTGAAAGATTTTTCAGTAGGGTACCATGTTTTTTTATCTTCACTTACAAGGCCTCCTGAAACCGTCAACCGTTTCCATTGTGATTCAGTAAGCTTTTCTTTTTTTACTGCACGCCATGCGTCACCCCCGCCATCAATAATACCATTGCCGGTTATAGCAATATTCTCTGCATTACTGGCAGACAAGGGAGATTGATTACGCACAGCAGGAACGCCTTCCCAATTACCTTCAACCAGCGCATATTCATTAAAGTCTGTTGTAAACTGCAGCAAAGCATTATCAGCCAGGTAAAGGTTGGTATTGGTTTTCAATACAATTGGTCCGCTTAACCATAAGCCAGCAGGTATGATAACTGTGCCGCCGCCTTTCTTATTACAGGCTGCAATAGCCGCATTGATGCATTTTGTATTAAGTGCAATGCCACCGGGAACAGCACCATATTTCACTATATTAAAGCTGTCCTTTTTAAACTGAACATGTTTTATTACGGGCAATGATTGTGCGCAAACCGGGATTTGCGTAAACAGTATAAAGATACTCAGGAGTATAGCGGAGGATTGCAATCGTGTCATGAAGCGGTTTCAAAAATAAATATCCGTTGTTTTCCGTCAAAAACCATGACATTTCCATTCCCTTTATCTTACTTTTTTTACGCAATCGTTCCCGGTAACGTTGCCTATTTTTGTTACATTTGAAAAACCTGCGTCCAAACAACGATTGTATGAAATTTGAAGCGGTTACTATTAAGGATATTGCCAAAGCACTCGGACTGTCTACCTCTACCGTCAGCCGCGCTTTGAGGGACAGTTACGAAATAAGCCCCGAAACAAAACAGCTGGTGCTGGACTATGCCCGCCAGATCAATTACCGCCCTAATCCTATTGCACTCAGCCTTAAAGAAAGAAGAAGCCGTTCTATTGGTGTAATTGTAAGCGAGATAGCCAACAGTTTTTTTTCCCAGATAATCAATGGCATTGAGTCCATTGCGTACAGCAAGGGTTATAATGTTATCATTTCTCAAACACGTGAGAGTTATGAACGTGAAGTAATCAATATGGATTTTCTTTCATCAAGATCAGTTGATGGCTTTTTAATTTCAGTATCTACTGAAACGAAAGATTTTACGCACATTACCGATTTGTATGAAAGAGGATTGCCCATTGTTTTTGTTGACCGCATGGTTGAATCAGTTGATACCCATAAAGTGATTGCAGATAATTTTAAAGGCGCCTATGATGCCACTACCCATTTAATTAAAAATGGTTACAAAAGAATCGCTCATCTTGCCAATTCAGAATACCTGTCTATTACAAAAGAAAGGGCTGCTGGCTACAGGCAGGCACTGGCCGATGCCAAAATGGAATTTAATGATAGCTATTTGCAACATTGTTTGCATGGCGGCATGATTTACGATGAAGTGGACAAGGCGATGAATGAATTGATGAATCAAAAACATAAGCCTGATGCAATATTTGCTTCAGCAGATAAACTTACTACCAACAGCATGCGCTATTGCCGTGCCAAAGGAATCATTATTCCGGATGATCTTGCTATGGTAGGCTTCAGCAATCTTGATCTTACTGAGCTGCTTTCCCCATCCTTATCCGTTGTACGGCAACCTGCATTTGAGATGGGCCAGGTATCTGCTGAACTATTAATAAAGACCATAGAAAGCAAGCGGCCGGTCACTGAATTTGAGACAAGGGTATTGCCGGCGGAATTATTCATCAGGGAATCGTCAGGTAAGAAAAAGAAAAAATAAAAAAATTATACTGCCTGGAAGAACAGTTTCTATCAGTGTGTGGCAACAGCTTTTTCAAGCGCATTATTGTTTGATCTTGTATTAGCCAGGAACCATTCATACAAATTAGGCTTCGCCGTAAACATACTTCCATTCTTTATTTTGACAGCAATATGACCAGTATCATAAGCGTTTATCCATGCGCGTGCGTGGCCGCCACTCTTGTAATAAGTAAATTTAGCGGATGGTACTATTTTACAAATGTTTCCAAGCACCTCTCCATGTTCCGTAGATTGCATAGGAACAGTTTTATCGTCTATACAATGAAAAGCCCATACGGGCAGGTGAGCAGCACCAATGGTTTTACAAAAATTGCCATCATTCATATCCTGTGTGCCGCATACGGGCGCCGCCGCCGCAATTAAATTGGTTAATTCCGGCGATTCTGTTATAGCAGCCCACACCCCACCACCACCGAGGCTTAACCCGGTAACATAAATCCTGTTGGTATCAATTTGCAGGTTAGCTTTTGCATACCGGATCATTTCCTTTACATAAAATACCGGCCATGCGCCGTACTGTTTGCTCAATTGCGGAGACAATACCACAAAAGATGATCGTTGTCCTTTACAGGTAAAACGCATGGGTGCGCCAGCAGCACAATATCGCGGAATACCATTGGCAACCAGTGACTGGATTTGAGAACTGCCATTTCCTCTTTCATCTCTTCCATGAAGAAATATAATCAGCGGATGCTGCTGGCTGCCATAATCTGATGGCCGGAATTCTAAAAAACCAATGATGCTATCCGGCGATGCCGGGTAAGGAATTTTTTTTGCCTGCTGTTGTGAAAAAACAGGCATTGTAAAAAAAATGACTGCAAAAAATATAAAGCCACCTGGGTTTCTGTGCATATTTACTGTTTTACAGCAACCACTTTCTTTTCCCGGTTGCTTTCATAAGCAGCTTCAATTACACGTATGATATTCAATCCTTCTTCTGCTGTTACCGGCAGCGGGCCGCCTTCGCGGATTGCTTTGTATAAAACGTCGTAATAGTCACCATAATTGCCTTTTAGTGAAGGAACATATTCGCGGATGATTTTACCATCTTTTTCTGTATGCAATAATCCTTTTTCGCTATCCGGCTCAACACCCCAATCCGGGCCGCCCGGCACAATGCCTGCCTGCAGCATCACTTCCTGCACATCGGTCCTTGCTTTTATAAAAGATCCTTTGGTACCATGAAAAACATACGATGGCAGGGCTTCCCGCACCATATAACTTGATTTTACACGTACACGCAGGCCTGGATAATACAAAAGCAGTTCCATATAATCATCCACTTTAGAGACCTTGCGCATGATGGCAATATCCGCAAATATTGATGTGGGCATTCCAAAAAACTGGATGGCCTGGTCCAATAAATGAGATCCCAAATCATACAGTAAACCAGTACCGGGGCCGGGTGTTTCCTTGTGCAGTTTAGGGCCGGCCTCTTCTTTATAACGGTCATAGTGTATTTCTGCTTCCACTATCTGACCCAGCCATTTTTCATCTACTATTTTTTTAACAGTGCGGTAATCACTGTCGAACCGGCGGTTCTGGTAAATGGTAATTAATTTGTTGCATTTTTTTGCCAGCGCAATCAGTTCCTCTCCTTCTGCAACTGTTATTGTAAAAGGTTTTTCAACAATCACATGTTTACCGGCCAGCAAAGCCTTTTTGGTGTAATCATAATGTGTTGCATTGGGCGTATTGATAACTACCAGTTCTATGGAATCATCTTCCAGTATTTCTTCCAGCGTGCGGACCGTTTTAACACCGGGATATTTTTCTACTGCCAGGTTTTTTGTTCTCTCCCATACAGCATATAGTTCAAATCCTGGATTGACGCTGATAAACGGTGCATGAAATACCCAGCCACTCATTCCAAATGAGCAAAGGGCCGTTCTGATTGGTTGTGTTGTTGAAGGCATGCGTAAAATTAATGTAGAGCAATCGGATTTCAGCAATCATTCATTAAAGAAAATAATATTTTTGCTGTCCCATTATAACAAAAGCCCTTTACTGCCGCGTTTTTATGATTGTCAATCCCCGGTTTTATTATTGAGTGCCCTTGATGGCTACTATTTCTTTGCCGGCCATTCAAATATCTTTGATGGTATATTTTTATACCAGCCGGCATCAGCCGCAGCGGCTGTATTCGTCGTGTTAAAAATATTATCAGGCGTATATTCCTTTGCCTCTTTATCGCTCAGCTGGCGGCTCCAGCTGACGCGGCCGGCTGTATTGCTTCCCTCCCCGGTATTTCTATATTCTGCATACAACACCGTTTTTTCATTATCGGGGTTGCCCCAATTGTTCCAGCCTTCCGGTGCTATTTGTTTTGGCAACACACAACTGATAAACACCGTATTGGAATAACCACGCCATGGGCGGCCAAGAAATAGTTTAGTAACACCCGTATCAACAGTTATGGTACAATCCATAAAAACAAATCCAAACTTTTTATCTTTTGGGGTATTGGCAGCCGTTATAAAAGAATTTGATTTACATTTTATTATGCAATGCCGGAACAAAGCAGTAGCGGGACCGAAAATAAAATCAGTTGTGCCTTCAATATAACAATCAGTAAAATATTGCCTTGAAGTTTCCCCGCTTGCAAAAATGGTATCCTGGTTACCAATAAAACGGCAATTTTTAAAAACTGCCTTATCCGCATCCACATACAATGCGAGCGCCTGCCCTACCGGACCTGCTGCATTTATAAAAGTAATATTCTGCGCCATAAAACGGTTACCTGAAATTTTAGCGGTAGCAGAAGTAAATGTTATTAATTTGCCACGTCCTGAATAATCATTGAATGTGATGATGGTTTTATCAACGCTTTCCCCGATAAAATTTATATCTGTGTTGGTGGCCGGCAGATCTATTTTTTCATTGTACACGCCATTTTTTATGTACAATGTTATAGCCGCCAGTGGATAAACGCGCATCGCATCAATAGCATCCTGTATGTATTTATAATCGCCTGAACCATCTTTCGCCACCGTAAATACATATTTGTATTGCTGTGGATTGGCCGTCTGTGCAGAAAGATCTGAAAGAAAAAAACATAGAATACTTATAGAAATCAGCAGCTTCTTCATACCATGTTTACTTTATTTTTTTACAACTGGCTGTACAATCCTGCCAGCCAGTTCAAGATGGAGGTTTTTTATTTCTGCCAGTACAAGTTCGGCTATTACTCTTGCACCTAATTCGTTAAAATGGGTGTTGTCTTCTTTTCCTCCGGGATAATTGGGATGTTCGCCCGCCACCAGGTGATTAAATAAATAGTTTGATTTTTCTTCACCCCATTGCTGTAATAGTTCCTGGCTTTTTTTATCCAGATCGATCAATACAACATTGTTTTCTTTTGCCACCTGCCGCACAATAGCTGAATATATTTCATGGGTTCCTTCTACTTTGCCTGAAGCATCAAATTTTCTTCTGGCTACCGGAGTAAGTAAAACAGGAATGGCTTTTTTATTCTTTGTATCGTTTACATATTTAATAAGGTTGGTTTTAAATTCAGATGCTGTGGTATAGCTTGCTTTGGTTGCCACTTCATCATTATGGCCAAATTGTATAAAAACATAATCACCTTCCTGCATGTTGTCTGCCACAGGCTGCCAGCGGTTTTCATTGATGAATGTCTTGGTGCTTCTTCCATTTTGTGCACGGTTGTCTACTGTTACAGTTGAATCCCAGAAACTGACAAAGGGCATTCCCCAGCCTGTTTCCGGGTAGGCTTTTACCTCTTTAACGGACATGGTAGAATCGCCAATCAGCCATATTTTTATTTTTTTTGATGGCGGTGATACAAATGATGTTACAATAAAAAGAAAGGATAACAGGAATATTTTTTTCATGTAAAAAGATTAATCCCCATGCGGGTAAAGCAAAGCTAATTAGTTAACTCTCAAAAAGTCTGAAATCCTTGCTGGCAGTTTTTATTTTCCATATTGTATTCTAGAAAATACTGGCTTTTATACAATAGTTACGAAATCTTGCAAAATCATCTTTTCCAATTTACCTTTTGGTACTTTTTTTATGGAAAAAAAGTACCGCAAAAAAGCCAGTCGAAATCCCCGCCTGAATGACCAGTCGGGCA
>JBDSOC010000213.1:0-60555 GCA_039915085.1 Chitinophagaceae bacterium | reverse complement strand
ACCTCTGTTTCAAAATAAGTGAAACCAGGATCGTACAATGTTTGTGCATTACCGCTTATTTTAGAAGCAAGTTTTGTGTCTACCAGTTTTTTATAAAATATGCCGGAAGGATTGTTGGTTAAAATTTCTACCAGTATATCGTTGGCAGCAAAATCTTTATCTGCAAGAGAAGGTGTATGGTAAGCCATACCAATATATTGTATATCTCCTGTGCGGCGCAGCACTACGCTGCGTTCACCATCCTGGGCAGGCTCTACTGTATAGGGCGCCTGCAATTTACGTGCGGGTCTGGGTATGGGTCCAAAGAATTGCTGCGCTTCGTCCAGTGCTTTCTTTTCATCAAATTTTCCGGCAATAACCAGCACTGCATTATCGGGCTGATAATATTTTTTATAAAAAGCCTTCAGGCTTTCTGCTTTCACCCTTTCTATATCTTCTTTGCTGCCAATGGTGCTTTTTCCATAGTTGTGCCAGAGATACATGGCAGAAAGTATTCTTTCATTCAGCACGCTGCTGGGATAATTTTCACTTATTTCAAACTCATTGCGCACCACGCTGAATTCCTTTTGCAGTTCTTCAGGCAGTATTTTTGAATTTACCATTCTGTCCGCTTCCATATCCAGCGCCCAGCGCAGGTTTTCATCAGAAGCAGACAATATTTCGTAGTAATTGGTACGATCATACCAGGTGGTACCATTGGCAAAAGCGCCTTTATCAGCAATCGCTTTTTTAATATCCGTAAACTTTCCGCATTGTTTAAAAAGCATGTGTTCTATCAGGTGGGCCATTCCTGTTTCTCCATATCCCTCATGGCGCGACCCTACCTTATACACAATATTTACTACGATATTTGTTTGAGAAGCATCCGGAATAAGTAATATGTGCAACCCATTAGCCAGTTCATATTCTTTAATACCTTCAACCGAAGTAATAAGTTTGGGCGACTGCTGGGCAAACAAATAATTTACATTTACCAGTAATAAAAGTGAAAAAAAACACCGGAATAAAGGCTTCATAAAATTGCTTTTTTTAAAGGTAGCATTTTGAGGCCTCTTATTAAATGGGAACCCGACAATTCCTTTTTTTGCCGCATAGCCTGAAAACTGTTTCTTTGTAAGCCAAACCGCAGCAGGCATCCATTGCCTGTTCTTTAAAATATAGCATACAAATAAAAAATTATAATAATCATGAGTTACATTTCCGAGGTGCATGCAAGACAGATTTTAGACAGCAGGGGCAACCCAACAGTAGAAGTAGACATTGTTACAGATGAAGGCGCCCTGGGCCGTGCTGCTGTGCCAAGCGGTGCCAGCACTGGTATACATGAAGCAGCAGAACTACGTGATAATGATAAAAAAATATATGCGGGTAAAGGCGTATTGCAGGCAGTAAAAAATGTAAATGAAACCATTTCTGAAAAATTGCTGGGTTTTGATGTGGCAGATCAGGCAGGTGCTGATAAGCTGCTGATTGAGCTGGATGGCACACCCAATAAAACCAAACTCGGAGCCAATGCCCTGCTGGCGGTTAGTATGGCCGTAGCCAAGGCGGCAGCCCTGGAAGCTAATCTTCCGCTGTACCGTTATATAGGTGGCACCAATGCAAGAACATTGCCCATGCCCATGATGAATATCCTGAATGGCGGCGCACATGCTGATAACAAAATAGATTTCCAGGAATTTATGATTATGCCGGTGGGAGCCTCCAGTTTTAGTGAAGGGTTGCGCTGGGGAGTAGAAATATTTCATACGTTAAAAAGTGTACTTAAGAAAAAAGGATTTAGTACCAATGTTGGTGACGAAGGTGGCTTTGCTCCCAATATACAAAGCAATGAAGAAGCAATAGAAACCGTACTGGAAGCCATTACTGCTGCTGGATACAAGACAGGCAGCCAGATAGCAATTGCCATGGATGCTGCCAACAGTGAATTATGGGACGGAAAGAAAAAGAAATATGTTTTTCATAAAAGCAGTGGTAAGGAAATGAGCAGCGAAGAACTGGTTGCTTTTTGGGCAAGCTGGGCAAAACAATATCCCATTATTTCAATAGAAGATGGAATGGCTGAAGACGACTGGGATGGCTGGAAATTACTAACGGAGACCATTGGCAGCAAATGCCAGCTGGTAGGTGATGATTTATTTGTAACCAATGTAACCCGTTTGCAACAGGGTATTGATAAGAATATTGCCAACGGATTATTGGTAAAAGTAAACCAGATTGGCACCCTTACTGAAACCATCAATGCGGTTACACTTGCGCAGCACAATGGTTACAATACTATTATGAGCCACCGCAGCGGTGAAACAGAAGATACTACCATTGCAGATTTAGCAGTAGCATTAAACTGCGGGCAAATTAAAACCGGCAGCGCTTCAAGAACAGATCGTATAGCAAAATATAACCAGCTGATAAGAATAGAAGAACAACTGGGTGCTACCGGTTTGTTTCCTGCAGGAAAAATTAAGTTTGGCAAATAAAGTATAGAACAGCAATTTGCTTTTTTACCACAGAGGTGCAGGAGGTAATTCACAGAGGGAAGGAGAAATCTTTTGATTCTTTGAAAACTTAATGTTTCTCTGTGGTATTTTTTTGGCAACTCTTTTTATTGAATGATAAGGGAGGTGATCATGCAGGAACACCTTTTTTACCTCCGTGAAAAAAGCCTTCTTTACCGCTGTGGTAAATCTTTACAAACATGCATATTGACTTAGAAAAATTAAAAGGCAGGCATATTTATCTTGAGTTGCTTGCGCCAGCACACATTGAAACGTTAAGGCAACTGGCAAAAGATGAACGCATCTGGGAGTTTACCAAAGCGTTTTCAATAGATGCCACATATAATAAACAATTTGATGAATACATCAATATTGCACTTGATAACAATGCCATGGGCGGGCAACAGGCTTTTGTTATGCGTAAAACGGCTGATGATGCCATTATAGGAATGACCCGTTTTTATGAAATTAAGCCAAAAGACAAAAGGGTTGCTATTGGCTATACATGGTATATACCGGCTGTTTGGGGAATGGTCTTTAATAAGGAATGTAAATTATTACTGCTGGCTTATATATTTGAAGTATTGGGTTACAGCCGTGCAGAATTTCATGTCGCGCACCAGAATATACGATCACAAAAAGCGGTAGCAAAAATTGGCGGTATAAAAGAAGGCGAATTAAGAAAATATGGTCTTCGCAATGATGGATCTGTACGCCATACAGTTGTTTTTAGCATTATTGATGATGAATGGCTGCCCAAAAAAGAAAATCTTATCCGTTTGATGGCGGAAAATGAAAATGACTAACTTTATGCCATAGCTTATTATTTATGAATCTCCTTCATCACATTCCATCCTGGCTAAAAAATAAATACCTCCTCACCGCGGTGGGTTTTGCAATATGGATGTTATTTTTTGACGATCGGGATCTCTATGTGACCGTTCTTAAGCAACGCCATGAACTGAACGACCTCAGGACAAGCAAACAGTATTATGAACAGCAGATTACCGGCACAAAAAAAGAACTGGACCAGCTGAAAATCAATGCCTTCACGATAGAAAAATACGCCCGTGAAAAATACCTGATGAAGCGCGATAATGAAGACCTTTTTGTAGTGGAGCCTGCCAAAGAAACCAAATAAGAAAATTACTTCATAGTATTTTTACGGTGCCGCTCCAACATTTTGCGTTAAATAATTTTATATTGGTACAATAAGCTATCTTAAACCCCGTTTCTAATACGGACGTTCCAAAGCTGGACACTTTGGAAAATTTTTTAAATGGACAAAAAATGGTTTGCCTATGTCAATCTTTACACCGGAAGATTTGATCTTATATGTGTATCAAGAAACTTCCTCAAGCGATACTACCGCAATTAAGGACGCTATAGCCAACGATTGGGCTTTGCAGCAAAAATTCAATGTAATTGAAACTTCGGTTCACCAGCTTACAACTGAGTTGTATGCGCCGCGTGCAGAAGCAGTATTAAACGTGCTGAATTATGCCCGCGAAACCATGCCGGTTACATCAGAATAAGCTTTCCCTGGTTTAAAATGGTTTTGAAACTGTATCACTGATTCAGATGAATGGTTGCTGCACTGCAGCGGTATGCATTAACATCAGAAATCAATACCAAACCATTTTTTTCTTTCTTTCAACCGGTACTTTTCATAATTAAAATGATAAAGTTTACCCGGGCGGTGGGGTACGTCGGTTTCATATTCGCCGGTATCTTCCAGCAAATCCATGGAGAAGAATTTCTTCCTGAAATTGCGCCTGTCAAGCTTTACGCCCAGTATGGCCTCGTATAAATTCTGCAACCCACGCAAGGAAAACTGTTTGGGAAGAAGGCTAAAACCCAGCGGATGTTCCTGTATTCTTTTCTGAAGCCACTGGTAACATGCATCCAGTATTTTTTTATGGTCGAACGCCATTTCTTCTATATGCTTTACGGTATGCCAGTGCAGCTCATTGTCAGGTTTCTTAAGCTGGTGCTGCTGTACGTTTACCAGTGAACAATATGCCACCGTTATAACCCTGGCGGCAGGATGCCTGTCTATTTCACCAAAAGATTTTACTTGTTCCAGGTACACATCATCCATACCGGTACGCTCCTTTAAAACACGATAGGCTGCCCCATCCAGGGTCTCTTTGCTGTCTATCAGGTCGCCCAGTAAAGACCATTTTCCATCAAAATCCTGGAGGTCAGATTTTATCAGCAATACTTTCAGTTCATCTTCATCAAATCCAAATATTACACAGTCTACTGAAATACCATTGTATCCTTCATTCTCCAGTTGCCGGAGAATGGTACTAATATTTTTCTGGCTTGCAGCAGTAGCTGGCATTCGTTTTAATTTGTATGAAGGATAAAGTACAAGTAATGCGAAATTACTATACTGGCCAAAAATTTCATGCTAATTCCTGATAATTAAACACGGGCACAATGTATTGTAATAATAATACAGGGTCTGCTTCCATACGGAAGGCTGCCAGTAATACATTCTGTGCATCCAGTTGCAAAAAAGCTGCCAGCCAGCATTTGTAAAAATGCGTGTTAAATCAACACTTAAAGTTTCCTGATGCCAACGTCGGATATTCCTATTGGCTATTTAGTAACCCGCCCGCCAGGAATCTATATGGAGACCGACCAGCCGGCTCTGTATAAAACCTCATTGTAATGAAATTACCCGGCCTAAAGGACGTAAGTTTTCATAATAAAAAACTATTTTACCGGTTCCAGCACGGGAAGTTCTGCTGCCTGGGAAACGTAATATTTCCCATATAATAAACAAGTGGTTACAGAAATAAATATATACACTTATATTTGATCAGGGGGTAGTATATATTTTTAAAATAAATAATACAAACTGCCTATTCCTCAAAATAAAAAGGTAACCATTGCCGTTTTTATACAATAAAATGCTTCCTCATGAAAAGACTTGCTATACTACTACCGTGGTTTTCTTTCTTTCTTCGTGAAAAATATACAAAGGGCTATATATGCCTGGCATTGCAAATCACTATTATTGGCTGGCCCATTGCTGCAGCCTGGGCATTTTTTACATTGATATCTTCTGGTGCAAAAGCTAAAAACAATTCCATTTTACAATCTTTACAGCCTTCATTTTATACAAGTGAAATGGCTATGCAAAATATAGCATAAGAGAACAATAAGGTCTGTTGAAATTTCATCAGAGCCTTGCATACCCAAGCCTCTCAATATCTTCTGCACTTTTTGTGAGGTGCACTTTTCCATTTACCAGTACATATAAATCATCGCAAATACCTGTTACGTGCCGGTACATATGATCTGTGATAACAAAACCTTTATTTAGTTTTTCTTCCAAAAGCAATGCTTTCACTTTTTCAATTTGAACAGGATTCAGATGCGTAAATGGTTCATCAAGCAAAGCAAAATAAGATGGCGGCTTTACAATAACGTACAATTCAACCAGCCTTAGTTCACCCCCGGAGAGCTTCCCTGCAGTGGTTGTATACTTTGAAGCAAACTCCGGAAATTTTTCCTGGAAACCTGCGTAGTCAATTTCAAAATCCTTAAATATTCTTTTTAGCGAAAGTGATTGGGGAATAAAATTAAACTGGGGAAGATAGCGCAATAAAGCAGGTTGTTTGAACGCTTCATGCTGAGACTGCTTATTGATGCGTACAGATTTCTCACATTGCAAACTGCCATAAATAATTTTCATCAGGCAGGATTTACCCTCTCCGTTCCTGCCCAGCAAACCAGTTATTTTGCCTGTTTCGGCTTTGAGGTAAATATCAGACAATATGGTTCTGTCATTAAATGCCAGCTGAATACCATCTGCTTCCAGTGTATGGATCATTTGAATTTGTATAACTGCGTTATCAGAAAGATAAACAAAGCAAAGTCAAAGATGAGTGTAGTTGTCCAGAGTAAAGCTTTAGAAATTCCTAAATTCTGATAATAATAGTATTCTTTGTTCTTATAACTGTTGATGAAATAAAAGGTAATGCCAAGTGTAATTGCCTTTAGCCAGAAAAGCACTGCAAAAATGGATAGTCCATATTCATAAAATAGTACCAGGCAACAGGCTGTAATTAAACTGGCAGCCAGGAAGAAACTTTTATAAAAAGTAATAATAAGCCGTATTGTTTTGCGCAGTTGCATATACATGGAATTATTGCCTGAAAATAAAAGTAACGGCTATCTTCCGCTGATTTTTAAATTGAATAATCTTGTTTGCAATCTGGCTTTAATATCAGGCGATTTGGATATTTAATGTGCTCAGCATAGACCCTGTTTTTATATTTCTCCGCTGTTACTTCTTATAATAGTACCTGGTGTAATTAGCGTCTCTTTTCCACGAGATAATCAGTTGCTGCCGGGTTAATTTATTAATAATACCGGT
Organism: Chitinophagaceae bacterium; assembly: GCA_039915085.1. GTDB lineage: Bacteria > Bacteroidota > Bacteroidia > Chitinophagales > Chitinophagaceae > JACMLD01. Next base: position 53,667 of record JBDSOC010000213.1, on the reverse strand, counting down.
ATCTGGCTTATTATTTCCAGGCACAATTAAAAGGTTTTCCTTTATAGAGAATTTTTGAAATTCATCTTTTTCATTGCGCCTGCAATTGCCATCTTTAATTTCAATTATAAAAGGCACATTCAGTTTCATGGTACTGATATTGTTACCAAAACGGAACACGCCTTCATACGCACTCCAAAGGCCCTGTAGATTTTCGTTTGTTATACTGTCCTGGGGAACGGTTGAACTGGCATCATACCCTTCCCAGTCTATTATTGTATTTTTTGCATCTGCCGTGTGCCCAACCCTTTGTGCACCGGCCGGTGAAGATTTAGATGAGCAACCTGTTGCTATCAGTATAAAAAACAACCCGCCAATAAAGCTGCATTTCATTGTTGTATTTTAAAATTATTTTCCTGGCTATGTTTACGCTCTCCTGTTGCTTCCTTCAAATTTATCATTCTATTTTATAATAATCATGTTAATATGCAACAGCGCCCGGTATTATTTCGTAATAAAAAAAATCAAAAATTAATACGTTTATTATTTTCCAGTGTCCCATACATCTCACGGATAAGCAAAAACTTTTTTTTAGCCGTTGAGATCCCTTCTGTGTTGGATGAAAAGGCGTTAACAGGCTTTCTTCCCTTTTTTTCTTTTAACCTCCTGGTCATCTCTTATACCAATTGCTTTACACGTGTTCCAATCAACTCAATGGATTGCATCAGTTTTTCATGCGAAAGATCCGCACTGTCCATCTGGAAACTAAGTCGTGAAATACCACCCAATGCTTCGCTGTGGCGAAGTATTTTTTTCGCTACTTCTTCCGGATTGCCCACCAGCAATGCACCGGTTGCGCCGGCCTGCGCTTCAAACCTGGCTCTTGTCATTGGTGGCCAGCCACGTTCTTTTCCTATTTTAGTCATACTGGCTGCATAACCGGGATAAAAATCTTCAATAACCTGTTCTGTTGTGCTGCCAACATATCCGAGTGAATGCAATCCTACTTTTAATTGATCAGGTGCATACCCCGCTTTTTTTCCAGCTTCCCTGTACAAATCTATCAATGGTCTGAAGCGGTGTGTTTCGCCACCGATAATAGCCACCATCAGCGGCAAGCCAAGCGTGCCTGCACGTACAAACGATTCTGGTGTACCACCCACGCCCAGCCAGATCGGCAATGGATCCTGCAACGGCCTTGGATAAATGGGCTGATTCTTTAATGCAGGCCGGAACTTACCCGACCATGTTACAAATTCATTCTTGCGGATATTGAGGAGGAGATCAAGTTTCTCGGCAAAAAGTGCATCATAATCATGGAGGTTAAATCCAAACAGCGGGAACGCATCTGTGAATGAGCCGCGGCCAACCACCATTTCCGCGCGCCCCTGCGATATCAGATCAAGAGTGGCAAAATTTTGGAATACCCTTACCGGGTCAGCCGAACTCAGTACGGTTACTGCGCTGGTGAGACGAATGCGTTTTGTTCTTGCTGCTGCAGCAGTAAGAATAAGCGCTGGTGCCGAGTCAAGAAATCCTTTGCGGTGGTGTTCGCCAATGCCAAATGTGTCAAGTCCTGACCGATCTGCATGTTCCATTCTTTCCAGCAACTGCGCCATAGCGGTTGCATCGTTATGTGAATTGCTTGTTTCGCTGTTAAACTTTGCAGCGAAACTGTCTATACCAATTTCCATATGTTTTTCTCCTTTTTTTGGTAAGAAATTAAAAGAGAAAAAGAGACATACCCGCTGTTTTTTAATCCCTACAACGTTTTTAATTAAAATGTTTCGTTGCTTCCTTCTATTAATGCTTATCGCTTCTTTTTTCTTTGCTCTCCTGGTCATTCGCCTTTTCTCTTTGTTCGCCTGGCAAAGATACTTACCATTCTATCTAAAAGATACCGCTATACAAAAGCATACTGGCATCCTTTTGTATAGCGGCTAAAACAAAAAATATGAACGGAAAGCAAATGGAATACAATGCGGAAGCCTGCCTGCAAAGCATTGTGGCAGTGCGTGACACATTGTATTAAGCGGTAAATGGAAATTGCCTATTATAATTGCGTTGAGCAATGGACCAACGCGCTTTAAAGATTTACAGCGTTCGCTGGAAGACATTAGACACAACATCCTTTCAAAAGAATTAAAGGGGCTGGAACTGAATGAATTTGTTACCCGCACTGTGTACGCTACATCGCCGGTAACAGTAGAATATGCATTGACAAAGTACAGTCAGACCCTGAACAATATTATTGATGAGATGCGAATATGGGGATTGCAACACCGTAAGCGCATTATGAACAGCAGCAGGAAAAGTAAGAAGAAGGAATTGGCAGAGGCATAAAATTTTATAGCTTTATCGGAATAGGCTTCCCCATTCCCTTAATTTTATAGCCCAAATAAATGCATCTATGTATTCGGCTACCCAAACAAAAGACCTGCAAAATCTCACCAAAAAATTAATGGATGAAAGCAGTAAGCATCCCATTAAACCAACGGAGATTGAAGAGCTCCGCAAGGTGCTGCGCTTTCATGAATACCGGTATTACGTAATGGACGACCCCCTGCTGGCCGATTATGAATACGATCAGTTGTACAAGGCACTGGAGAAAATAGAAGAAGACAATCCTGCGCTAATTACCGGCAACTCGCCTACCCAGCGCGTAGCCAAAGGACTTACCAAAGACTTTCCAACCGTGCAGCACCTGGTGGCCATGCTCTCACTGGAGAATTCTTACAATGCAGAAGATCTGCTGGACTGGGACCGCAAAGTGCGCGAAGCAGCCGGGCTGGATGCAGTGGAATACTGCGTGGAGCCAAAATTTGATGGCGCCAGCATCAGCCTTATCTATGAAGATGATTTGCTGACACGCGCTGCCACCCGTGGCGATGGCGTACAGGGGGATGAAATTACCACCAATATCAAACAAATAAAATCAGTACCACTCTCGGCTGCCTTTTCTGATTATGGTGTACAGCAGATAGAAATACGCGGCGAAGTGCTGATGACCAAAAAAAGCTTTAAGAAGTATAATGATGATCTTGCAGCGGCCGGCCTTGCACCATTGGCCAACCCGCGCAATGCGGCATCAGGCTCATTGCGTATAAAAGATCCTGCAGAAGTAAAAAGAAGAAACCTTGAGGCGTTTTTATACCATGTTAGTTATTTCACCGCCGATGGACTGGATCCAAAAACAGGAGAAAAAGGAAATACCGCATTGAGTACACACAGCGGTGCGCTTGAAATGCTTTGGAACCTTGGTTTCCGCAGCCCGGTAAAAGAAAAAAAAGTATTCAAAAACATCAGCCAGGTAATTGCACACGCCAGTGAATTTGAAGCCGGCAGGGATGGAATGCCTTACGAGATTGATGGTATGGTAATAAAAGTAAACAGTATTGAATTACAGGATAAGCTGGGACAAACTACGCACCATCCCCGTTGGGCAATTGCGTATAAATTTAAAGCAAGGCAGGGCACCAGCAAACTGCGCACGGTAGAGTTCCAGGTGGGCAGAACCGGCTCTGTTACACCCGTTGCAAAAATTGATCCCGTACCCATTGGCGGTGTAACCGTGGGCTCTATTTCACTTTTCAATGAAGATGTAATAAAAGAAAAAGACCTGATGATTGGTGACACCGTGCTGGTGGAAAGGGCCGGTGATGTGATTCCCTACATAGTAAAAAGCCAGGCAGAACTGCGCGATGGATCGGAAACACCGATCGTATTTCCTAAGAAATGCCCTGTATGCAACCATAAACTGGTCAGGCCGGAAGAAGAGGCGGTATGGCGCTGCATCAACCCCGAATGCCCCGCACAGGTAGTAGAACGCATCATCCATTTTGTAAGCAAGGATGCCATGGACATACGCAGTTTCGGCGAAGCCAATGTAAAAAAGTTTTTTGAACTGGGTTTATTGAAAAGTATTCCGGCTATCTATCACATTGATTTTGAGAAAATTTCAACACTGGAAGGCTTTGGAAAAAAATCAATTGACAACCTTACTGCTGCTATTGAAAAATCAAAACTACAACCACTGCACCGCGTTATATTCGGGCTGGGTATCCGCTATGTTGGTGAAACAACGGCTAAGATATTGGCCAATGCAGTGCAGTATTTACCGGATGCGGCCAGTTTGTCTGTAGAAGATCTGCTGAACCTGGAAGACATTGGCCCGAAAGTAGCAGGTAGCATTTACGAGTTTTTTCATAACGGTGATAACCTGGAGCTGTTGGCGCAACTCGAAGCATCGGGGGTTAACATAAGAAACAATAAAATACAAACCGCAGCGGCGGGTGGCAACCTTACCGGGCAAACGTTTTTATTTACCGGTACACTTGCGCAATTAAAACGCAGTGAAGCAGAAGAAATGGTAGAAGCCAATGGTGGCAAACTGTTAGGAGGTGTAAGCAGCAAACTTAATTACCTTGTAGCAGGAGAAGATGCTGGTTCAAAACTGGAAAAAGCCAAAAAAATTACGAGTGTGCGGGTCATTACAGAACAGGAATTTTTGAATATGATCAGCAAATAGTCATATAGCAACCAGCCTCGTAAAAACTGCGATGTACAAGGAATACAAAGCGGAATATAGCAGCAAAAAATAAAATACCAAAGCTATTATATTTCAGTAACTTTAAAAAAATACCAGGCATGATAAAAGCACTGTCCGCCGAAGTATGGAAACCGCTTCAGTTTCCCGGATGGAAGCAGCTCAGAAACAAGTACGCCTTATCTTCCAGCGGGCGTATTGCCAGTTACAAAACCGATGTGCTGCAAGATGGAAAACTATTGCAAGGCTCCATTACTACAGGTTACAAAACCCTTAACCTGCATCGTCCCGAAAACAACGGTACGCTGTACATTCACAGGGAAATTGCCAGGCTCTTTAACAAGAAGCCGGGTAATAAGCACAAGTATGTTATCCATGTTAATCACAACAAAATGGATAACAGCAGTAAAAATCTGCAATGGTCAACGTTAGAAACGATGATTGACCACCAGCAAAAAAGCCCCGCTAAAATTGCCTACAAAAAAGTACAGGCAAACCGTACGGTTGGTTTAAAGCTGACTGCCACCCAGGTAAAAGTCATAAAAAAAACACTCACTGATCCCAAAAGAAAACTCACCATTAAAAAAGTGGCTGAGAAATATGGTGTTAGTGAGATGACCATGTACCGCATCAAAAGCGGTGAAAACTGGGGCCGCATAAAAAAATAGCGAATTGCATGGCCTAATCTGATTTAAAGGGTGATTGTGCTAATCACCCTTTATTTTTTGCACTTCTGAATTTCAGGCTATTGCGCTGGCAATTGGCACAAAGGGCAATTGCGCCGCCAATAATTTCCTTTTTTCTTTGTCTAACTTTGCCTCTTTGAGACAACAATTAAAATGATCTTATGCTGCAATCTGCTACCTTAAAATTTTTGAAAGGATTAGAAAAAAATAATAACAAGCCGTGGTTTGAAAAAAACCGTCCTGCTTACGAAGATGCAAAAGCAGATTTTGCGCAGTTCATACAAACCGTAATAGATAAACATGGCAAAAAAGATGAAAGCATTAAAGATCTAAAAGCAAAAGACTGCATGTTTCGCATCAACCGCGATGTACGTTTTGCAAAAGACAAATCCCCGTATAAAAATAATTTTGGAGCAAGTGTAAACCGCGGCGGCAAAAAATCAATTTATGCCGGTTACTATTTTCACTGCCAGCCCGGTGAAGCATTTGTTGGCGGCGGTCTTTGGGTTCCCATGCCGGCTGATCTTAAAAAAGTAAGGCAAGAAGTGGATTACTGTTTTGATGAATTCAAAAAAATTATTGGGTCAAAAAAATTTAAAACTGTCTACGGCGATTTAATAAAAGACAGTGAGACCAGCCTGGTGAAAGTGCCACAGGGTTTTGAAAAAGACAATCACGCTGCAGATTATATTAAGCTAAAAAGTTTTATAGCGATGAAAAAACTGGATGATGGCACTATTACGTCAAAAGATTTAATAAAGACAACGGTTGACGCATTTGAGACATTGCAACCGCTGCTGACGTTTTTAAACAGGGCGTTGACACCAGAAGCGTAATGCTTCACCCCGAACGCTAAGTTCAACAGGAACACGGGTAACACAGATTACTTTCGCATCCTTCGGACGAAAAAATCCATGCTAATTCGTTTAACCTGTGTAATGCGCATACTTTACCAGGCAAAAAAGAACCCGCTGGCGATTTTCAGTCAGGTCAAATAATTCCTTATCGCCCTTTTCCTTCCAATTATCGAAGAAAAATATACCTAAACCGAATTAATTTAGAACATCGCTGTCCGCGATGCATCTTTGTATCAGCAAGAACGAAATATCCAAATCCCCTGATAACCCTTAACATCCTAATCCGCAGAAACGCCATCGAAAATCCCTTTTAACCCTGAAAACCCTAAACCGTAGAAACCCTGAATCCTAATCCGTAGAAAAAACCATAAAGAATTCCTTTTAATCCTAAAAATCCTAAACCGTAGAAACCCTGAATCCAATCCCCCTGGTAACCCTTAACATCCTAATCCGCAGAAAACCTTAAGCCCTAATCCGTATCCTGATAAGAATCTTACCAATCCATTGAAAAAACAAACATTCCATTATCCTAATGCGTAAAGCCTGTTTTTCCATTATCCTTAAAATTCCGAATCGTACTCAGAAAACCTTTCCGCCATCTGTAACAACAAACTATTTTTTCTGAGCAATAAAGAAATGAGTTCCGCTGTGGTATGCGGAATTTTTTTTGTGCCGTCACCTCCTGGCCCTATTGAAAATTTTTATGAGGAATATGCCATCATTAATTTTGCAGACGCCTGTTTATAGGCACGCGGACTCAATTTTTTCTGGCTCTTAAAATAGCGGGAGAGATGGCTTTCATCTACCAGGCCGAATTCTGAGGCAATCTCTTTTAAAGTAAGGCTGCTGTTAATAAGTCTTCTTCCTATAAGATTGACCCGGTATTGATTTAAATACGCGCGGTAACCAATACCAAAATTTCTTTTAAAATAAGCGCCAAAATAAGCCGGGGAAATATTAAAATTTTCGGCAATGGTTTTTATCTGTATCAGATCTGGTGTGTAAATATTCTGGTGAATAAAAGACAACAATTGCTCATTACTTTTCTGGGCAGCATATTGTGGCTTGTAATCGTGTTTCATTAATGCCTTTTTTACCATTTCTATAATAGAGAGTATCTGGTAAAAAACAATGGCGGCAGTTTCATCTGCTGATGGAGTATTGATGGCCGTAATATTATCAATAATACTTTTAAGAAATTTTTTATCAAACGAGGTCAGCTCAGGTTTTATTTCCTGTAAAAACTTATTGCGCATGACAGGCTCTACTTCCCTGTCAAAAAAACCCGGTGAAGTATAACGCTGGTTATAAAAAAAACTGTCTGTAAATTTCAGGAAGACAAACCTTGTTTTTTGTTCTATTACAAAATAATGATTGTCTTCCGGGGTCAGCAAAAAAAGATCGCCGGCCTGGTAATTAAAATTGTTATTATTCAGGCAATGCCTGCCAATTCCATGGTAGATGTATATAATTTCGTAGTAAGTATGGTTATGCCTCGGTAAAGGATACACATCCAGTTCAAAATCAGAAAGAATAAACGGCTCAAACTGGCGCAATCTTTTCATAACCGGAAATTACAAGTTTATATGCTGAATATACAATATTTAGGAATGAATGATCTGATACATTTGCATAGCTTTCACTTGCTGCTGTTTGGCATTCATTCGCTATTGGTAAGGTTAAAATTCAATTAAATGTATTTACGGGGAGCAGGAATTCTATTAAAAAAACAAGCCACTCATTACGCAAAACAAAAGGCTGCTACACTGGTTTGCTGTATTCTTTTATCATTAACTTCCGGGCAACAAACATTTGCGCAGACAAATAGCATACTTAACCTGTCCGATGCTGTTAAAACAGGGCTGAACAACTACCAGCGTATTAAAGCGAGATCCAATTACATAAAGGCTTCGGATGCGCTGGTAAAGTATGTAAAAAATCAATACCTGCCAGATGTGATAGCTTCGGTTCAGGAGGCATACGGTACTGTAAACGGACAGTTTGGCCCTGCCGCAGCTTTTGGTGGTGGTATAGCTTCTGCCGGACCTGCATATACCAAACAAAGCTGGAATTCCGCTTTTGGTGCAGTCTACCTGCTGAATGCCAACTGGGAGTTTATTTCTTTTGGCCGTCTTCATTCAAGAATACAGGCGGCACAATCGCAGGTACAATTGGATTCCGCTAATCTTTTACAGGAACAATTTGTACAAAGTGTAAGAGTTGCCGGCACTTATCTTAACCTGCTCATTGCGCAGCGGTTTATACAAAATGCACAGGCAAATATTGACAGGGCCGCAACAGTACAGCAATCAGTTATTGCAAGAGCCAAATCTGGTTTAATTGCGGGCGTTGATTCTTCTATTGCCAACGCAGAAGCATCCGGTGCAAGGCTGGCCTGGTTACAGGCGGTCTCCAATGAACAGCGCATCCGCAATCAACTGGCGCAATTACTCAATGCGGCACCCGATCCTTTTTTATTGGACAGCAGTTTTTTTAGTAATACGCCTCTTAATTACAACACTTCCTTTACAATAACAGAAAATCCGCAGGTAAAATTTTATGAACGCCGGATAGAACAGAGCAATGCAACAGAAAGATACCTGAGAAAAAGTATCAACCCGGGCTTAAACCTGTTTGGCACATTGCAGGGCCGTGGTTCCGGTTTTGATTATAATTATACGCCTGATTTTACAGACAGGTATACCAAATCTTACCTGGATGGCATTAAACCTGAACGCTATAATTATTTATTGGGCGTTGGCATTACCTGGAACCTGATGAGCCCCTTTAAAATAAAACAGCAGGCGAAATCACAATTATTTATTTCTGCAGCCTATAAAGATGAATACGACCTGGTAGCTACACAATTAAAAGATCAGCTGGTGCTGGCGGATCAGCAAATTGACAACAGTATAAAAAGTATCCGGGAGGCACCTGTGCAGTTGAAAGCCGCAACAGATGCTTACCAGCAAAAGACGGTCTTATATAAAAATGGGCTCACCAATATTGTAGACGTACAACAGGCTTTGTTTACATTAAACAGGGCACAGACAGATAATAGTGTAGCCTATATTAATATCTGGCAGGCATTGTTATTAAAGGCAGCTGCTTCCGGTGATTTTGATTTATTTATCAAACAGGTGAAATAGCAGGTATGAATCTTATAAGAACAGCATTAAGAAAACCAATTACCATCATGGTGCTTGTTGCCGGTTTATTTTTTTTCGGCATTAAGGCAGTAAATACCATCAAGATTGATATTTTTCCTGCAATGAACCTGCCGGTGATTTATCTCTCGCACCCCTTTGGCGGTTATTCTCCTACTCAGATGGAATCTTTTTTTGGCAAGCAATATGTAAACATCCTGCTGTATGTAAACGGTCTGAAAAGTATTGAGACAAGAAATATCCAGGGCCTCAGTTTATTAAAACTTACTTTTTATGAAAACGTAAATATGGCACAGGCTGTTGCAGAAGTAAGTGCCTTCTCCAACCGTGCCCAGGCAATTTTTCCTCCTGGCTCCCAGCCACCTTTTGTACTACGCTTTGACGCCACCACTTTACCAGTAGGCCAATTGGTACTGAGCAGCGAAAAAAGATCCAATAACGAACTGCTGGATTTGGCCAACGTTTACATCCGTTCTTCGTTTACTTCCATACCCGGCTTGTCTTCTACACCACCTTTCGGTGGCAATGTACGCAGCATCGTTATTAAAGTAGACCCCGACGCATTGCGTTTACACAATCTTACTGCCGACCAGGTGGTAGAAGCATTGCGCATTAACAACCAGACTTCGCCGGCAGGCAACGTAAGAATTGGTGACATCAACTACTTAACGCCGGCAAATACCACCATTAAAGCCATCAAAGACTTTGAAAGCATCCCTTTGTTTAAGGGAAGTGTACCCAATGTGTTTTTGCGCGATGTGGCTACGGTAGAAGATGGTGCAGATATAACGGTGAGCTATGCGCTGGTAAACGGCAAGCGATCTGTTTACATGCCCGTTACCAAATCAGCAGATGCCTCAACATGGGAGGTGGTTAAAAAACTTAAAAACGCCATTCCGCGTTTCCAGGGGTTACTGCCGGAAGATGTGAAACTGACTTACGAATTTGACCAGTCTGTATACGTAATCAATGCGGTAAAAAGCTTATTGAGCGAAGGTGCCATTGGAGCTATACTAACCGGTTTGATGGTGTTGCTTTTTTTAGGCGATGCGCGTGGAGCCCTGATCGTTATATTGACCATACCAACTTCCATTATCGCCGGCATTTTATTTCTATCCCTGTTTCACCAGACCATCAATATAATGACACTGAGCGGCCTTTCGCTGGCCATTGGTATACTGGTGGATGAATCCACGGTAACCATTGAAAATATACACCAGCACCTGGATATGGGCAAACCCAAAGCCCTGGCAATCTGGGATGCCTGCCAGGAAATCGCTTTTCCAAAACTGCTGATCCTGTTTTGTATACTGGCTGTATTTGCACCGGCTTTTACCATGACCGGCATTACCGGTTCATTATTTCTGCCATTGGCCCTGGCCATTGCATTTTCTATGATTACTTCTTATCTGCTGGCACAGACATTTGTACCAATACTGGCCAATTGGCTTATGAAAAGCCCTGGTGATAAAAAGAATACCAGCGATGAATATAAAAACTATAAAGTAGATGAAACCACTGAAGCGGATACCTGGGATCAGAAAAAAACATTGCTCACAGGTGGTCATGGCAAAGGTGGTCAGCTAACACGTTTTGAAAGATTCAGGGCCCGGTACATGCGTTTCATGAACAGGCTGTTACCCAATAAAAAAATTATATCAGCACTATATGTGATAATCATAACCGGGCTGGCAATTTTGTTGTTTATGCATATTGGCAGGGACGTATTGCCGAAAGTAAACTCCGGCCAGTTCCAGGTAAGGTTCAGGGCGCCCGATGGCACCAGGCTGGAACGTACAGAACAAAAATTGATAGAGGCACTTGATGTATTAAATAATACCGTCGGCAAAGAAAATATATCCATCACTTCTGCATTTATCGGGCAACATCCCGGGCAGTTTTCCAGCAGTCCTATCTATCTTTTTATGAGCGGGCCGCACGAGGCTGTACTGCAGGTGGCACTTAAAGAAGATTACAAGGAAAACCTGGATGATCTGAAAGAGCGTTTCCGCAAAAACATGAAAGAAAAGCTGCCTGACTTTACGATATCATTTGAACCTATTGAATTGACGGATAAAATTCTCAGCCAGGGTTCGCCCACACCCATTGAAGTAAAAGTAAGTGGCAAAAATAAAAAACTGAATGTTGAATATGCCAATAAGATGGTGGCCAAACTAGAGCAGATTGCGTATTTGCGCGATGTGCAAATAGGGCAATCCATAAAATACCCTGCCATTAATATCAATATAGACAGAATAAGAGCAGCGCAGCTGGGTGTGGACATTGGTGATATTTCAAGGTCATTAACCGCCTCCACGTCTTCTTCGCGCTTTACAGAAAAAAATGTATGGATAGATGAGCGGGTTGGGCTGGGTTACAACGTGCAGGTGCAAGTGCCCGAAAATAAAATGACCAGTACCAATGCTATGGGCGAAATACCTGTTTTGCGTAATTCGGCCAGGCCAATACTCAGTGACGTGGCAACTTTTCAACGTGACACTACTTTTGGAGAAAACGACAATATTGGCGCAATCCCACAGATATCTGTAACCGCTAACTTGTATAAAACAGATTTGGGCACCGCTTCCGCAGACGTGCAGACCGCCATTAAATCCCTGGGAGAACTGCCGCGCGGATTAACGGTGGAACTCAAGGGCCTTAGCAATGTGCTTACTGATACGCTGGACAGCCTGCAAAGCGGATTACTGGTGGCCATCATTGTTATTTTCCTGATGCTGGCGGCCAATTTCCAGTCTTTTAAAGTATCGCTGGTTGTATTATCAACCGTGCCTGCTGTTTTACTGGGTTCACTGACACTGTTGCTGCTAACAGGGTCCACGCTCAACCTGCAATCTTATATGGGTATGATTATGTCGGTAGGCGTATCCATTGCCAATTCGGTTTTGCTTATTACCAATGCCGAACACCTGCGTATGCATAACGGCAATGCAACGGAATCGGCCAAAGAATCTGCAGCGCTGCGTATAAGGCCTATTTTGATGACCAGCGTGGCAATGGTGGTGGGTATGATACCCATGGCAATTGGTATTGGTGAGGGCGGCGACCAGGCCTCTCCGCTGGGCAGGGCGGTTATCGGTGGACTGATTGCATCTACCTTTGCTGCATTATTAATTTTACCATTGGTTTTTGCCTGGGTGCAGGATAAAACCACTACAGATTCCGTATCACTTGATCCGGAAGATAAAGAAAGCAAATTTTATATACCATCGTTGTATGAATCACATCACAAATAGTTACAGGAAATTCTGGAGAATTATTCCTGGGGCACTGTGCATTTCGGTTGTACTGGGCAGTTGCGCGGCTTCAGAAAAAAAACAGGAAGAAAAAGCAGCAGCTGTAAAAGAAGAGGCGCCGGTTGCTACTGAAGTTTTTATTTTACAAAAAGGTAAACTCTCTTCCAGCATACAAATGCCGGGAGAGCTGATTCCTTACCAGCAGGTAGATTTATACGCCAGGGTAAATGGCTTTGTAAAAAAATTATATGCTGATGTAGGAACAGAAGTAAAAGCCGGTCAGCTACTGGCATTAATGGAAGCACCGGAACTCAGCTCGCAACTTTCGGGAGCCGACTCAAGATTAAAAGCACAGGAAGCTATTTATACCGCAAGCAAGGCAAATTATGATCGCCTGTACGAAACAAGTAAAACGCCCGGCACTATTTCACCCAATGACATAGACCAGGCCGGTGCAAGAAAAAATGCTGACTATGCGCAATGGCAATCAGCCAAATCTGCCTTTAAAGAAATTGCCGATAACAGGAACTACCTGGAAATAAGAGCGCCGTTCAGTGGTGTTATCAGCACAAGAAATGTAAACACCGGCGCTATTGCGGGGCCTGCAGGTAAAGGATCAGAACTACCCATGTTTGTTTTGCAGGATCAGAGAAAATTGCGACTTGCAGTACTGATACCGGAATCTGCCACTGGTTATGTCAACAATCAAACAACCATTGGTTTTACTGTAAAAGGTTTACCCAATGAAAAATTTTCAGCCGCCATCAAACGTTCATCCGGTTCGCTGGACACAAAGCTGCGTGCAGAAAGGATTGAGATGGATATCATCAACAGCGATAAAAAATTATTACCGGGTATGATAGCAGAGGTGAATATTCCGACATCTGCCAGGGACAGTGGTTTTATTATACCTAAAACAGCCATGGTAAATTCAACAGAAAAGATATTTGTAATAAAAATAAGCAATGGAAAAGCGCAGTGGATAGACGTAAAAAACGGAAGAGAAGCTGATGGCAGGGTTGAAATATACGGACCGCTGGCTGTTGGCGATACCCTGGTTACCAAAGCAAGTGAAGAAAGAAGAAAGGGATCGGAAGTGAAAAAAATAAATATTATGGATAAATAAATGCAATTGCCGCAGATGCGCAGATTTATTTGGTGATGCCTTTTATCTTTCTGGCCGAACAAAAACCTGGTTCAATCACTACCATAGTTTTTTTAGAAACTAGGTAGTGCAATGAACCGCAGAGCGCAGGTTGTTCAAAGAAAATAATCTGTGCATCTGCGGCAAATAATATTTTTACAATATATTTTAACTCCCTGGTCGGTGTCCTCACCGAACAGAATCATCCACTGCAAACACTACCGTAGTTTTTAAAAACATTATTGTCCGGCTAATTTACATAATCCCTTTGCTACGATGGCCTCAGGGCCGGCCGGGCGCTCGTACTCTTTTCGATGCTGCGTTTTCCTTTACCCCTGTAATTGAGCTTTAGTAAGTCTTTCAGCTATTCCTTTATTCAACTATAGAACAAAGCCGACGGAAAACGAGGCATCTCCAGGAGTACTGGTATCAGACTGACTAATTGCAGGCCCCTGCTCGTCATAGAGACTGAAAACCTTCGCCAATTATAGCATTACTTACATTTATAAAATTTCAACTACCTGGTCGGTGTCCTCACCGAACAGAATCACTCTCTGCAAACACTACCGTAGTTTTAGAAACATTGGTAGTGCAATAAACCGCAGAGCGCAGATTTTTTCAAAGAAATAATCTGCGCATCTGCGGCAAATAATATTTTTACAATATATTCTTTCCGTTCAGGTATTCAGCAATCTGCACCGCATTGGTAGCAGCTCCCTTGCGAAGGTTATCACTTACAATCCACATGTTTAAAGTATTGGGTTGTGTTTCATCTCTTCTTAATCTTCCTACAAACACGTCATCTTTTTCATGCGCATCCATGGGCATAGGATATAGCTGGTTGGCCAAATCATCTACCACTACTACACCAGGCGATGTTCTCAGCAATTCCTTTACTTCGTCCAAATCAAACTCTTTACTGAATTCTACATTCACAGATTCACTGTGCCCGCCCATTACCGGAATGCGTACAGTGGTAGCAGTTACACGTATGCTGTCATCGCGCATAATTTTTTTGGTCTCTTTCACCATTTTCATTTCTTCTTTGGTGTAACCATTTTCAGTAAATACATCGATCTGCGGAATCACATTCAGGTCGATAGGATATTTATACGCCATCTCCCCCTTTATCCCTTTTCTTTCATTCATCAGCTGGGTTACTGCTTTTACACCCGTACCAGTTACACTCTGGTAAGTAGATACCACGATGCGTTCAATATTATATTTTTTATGCAATGGGTTTAACGCTACCACCATCTGAATAGTAGAGCAATTGGGATTAGCGATTATTTTATCGGCCGCAGTTAATATATCTGCATTTATTTCCGGTACTACCAATGGTTTGGTTGGATCCATTCTCCATGCGGAAGAATTATCTATAACAGTTATACCGGCTGCTGCAAATTTTGGCGCCCACTCCAGAGATGTAGTGCCGCCTGCTGAGAAAATAGCCACATCTGGTTTAGCGGCAATAGCGTCCGTCATGCTGACTACCTTATATTTTTTACCCTTGTATTCAACTTCCTTTCCCACAGATCTTTCTGAAGCTACCGGAAGCAAATCAGCCACTGGAAAATTACGTTCTGCCAATACCTGTAACATTTTGGTGCCTACCAGGCCGGTAGCGCCTACTACTGCAACTTTTAACTGTTTCATAATTGTTTTTTTGCAACCAGTTCAACGGTTCTGTGCCGTTATTTTCTGTTTTTTAAATGTGATACAATAAAAAAGCCCCCGCTTCAACGGGGGCCTCTGAATATCTTGTAACGTACAAAACGATCAATAACCTCCCGCTGTGGAATGTTTCTTAATGCGCTTTGTAGTTGTCATTGTTTTTTTCACGAGGCCAAAAGTAATACAGCCATGTTATTAAACCAAAATTATTTGGTGAAAAAACGCTGGCTTTATTTGCATACCCTTATTTTTCTGCTTTACCTTACTGCAAACCTTATCATGAAAGAAAAACTAACAATTGTTTTGTTGGTGCTCCATCTTTGCGCACATACGCAAACAGCCAGCCCGTATAATGTTGTCATTGATGAAATAATGGCCGACCCAATACCAGTTGCGGGGCTTCCAAATACTGAGTTTATTGAATTAAGAAATGTTTCTGCACAGGCTTTCAATTTAAATGGCTGGCAGATTGGAGATGCCACTGGTTTTGCCACTATCAATATAAATTTTGTTCTGCAGGCAGATAGTTTTGTAGTTATCTGCCCCAATAGCGCTGCACCCGCCTTATCAGTTTTTGGAACTACTATTGGTGTAAGTAATTTTCCTTCTTTAGATAATGATGGCGATGAGCTATACCTCCGTTCAAAAGAAGGCAGTATTATTCATGCCGTAAACTACCATTCAGACTGGTATCAAAATGCAGTAAAAAGCCAGGGCGGGTGGACATTGGAAATGGCAGATACAAAAAATCCGTGCAGTGGTTTCAGCAACTGGATAGCCAGCAATGACCCAAAGGGCGGTACACCGGGGAAAAAGAATTCAGCTGATGCCATAAATAAAGATCAGCAACCACCAGTTTTATTACATGCGTTTGCTGCAGACAGCATCAATATTGTTCTCCTCTTTGATGAACCACTGGATAGCATCAAAGCCGCCAAAGGCAGTAATTATATCATCAGTGATAATATTGGCATTGCGCAATCTGCTGTTACCATAGCACCTTTTTTCAATAAGGTACAATTGCGTACCACCGCTTTAATAGCAACTGATAAAGTATATACCATAACAGCAACCGGTGTAACAGATTGTGCGGGTAATTCAATCGGTGCTTATCACACAGTAAAACTTGGCCGTGCAGCTGCGGCAGACACTGCTGATCTCGCTATTAATGAAATATTATTTAATCCAAAACCCGGTGGTACAGATTATATTGAACTCTATAACCGCAGCAAAAGCATTATTGATGTAAAAGATTGCTATATAGCAAGCCGGTCTTTAAACGGTACCATCGGTTCCATTAAACAAATGAGCGCAGATAACAGGTTATTGTTTCCCGGCGAATATATAGTAGTAACGGAAGATGCTTTTGCGATAAAAAAACAATACCTGGCAAAAGATCCGGCCGCATTTGCTGTTATTACTGCTATGCCTTCCCTGCCGGATGATAAAGGGGATGTGCTTATTTTAAATGCGCAGGGAAAAGTAATTGATGAACTTAATTATGATGCGCACTGGCACTTTAAGTTAATTGGTAATGATGAAGGTATATCGCTTGAAAGAATTGACTATAATAAACCAACACAGGATGCAGGCAACTGGCATTCTGCTGCTACCAGCGCCGGATACGGTACACCCGGCTATCAGAATTCTCAATTTAGAAGTGATGTACAATTGCCCGGAAACATCGGTATTACCCCCGCAGTTTTTTCTCCTGATAATGATGGCTTCGATGATTTTCTTACTATTAATTATCAATTTCCTGATCAGGGTTATGTATGCAACATTACTATTTTTGATGCCAATGGACGAATTGTCCGCTATTTGATCCGCAATGCTGTTTGCAGCCTGCAGGGTTATTTCCGTTGGGATGGGCTGGATGAAAAAAATGGCAAATTACCGGTTGGCGTGTATGTCGTTTTTTCAGAAGTATTTAACCTGCAGGGAAAAACGAAAAGATTAAAGCAGGCTGTTACGCTGGCGCGGAGATTATAACAATACACAGTAACCGAATTTCATAGGGTTAAATTTAAACTGGATTAATTATTATATATGCCTGGGACGTTTTCACAAATTTATATACAAATTGTTTTTGCAGTTAAAAGCAGGAGCAACCTGATCCATTCTTCATTTGAAGAAGAAGTGTATAAATACATTTCAGGAATTGTTACGGGTAAGGGTCAAAAATCTTTAGCTGTCAATGGAATGCCTGATCATCTGCACATACTGGTGGGATTAAAACCGGCTATGCGTATTTCCGATTTAGTCCGTGATTCTTTTCGTCTATTCCAATAGATCACACAAAAATTTATCCTAATAATCTCTACTGTCACCCCTTCGGGATTTGTCGCGTATATTCTTTTTATGCTATATTAATACCAGCCTTTCAGGCTTGTTTGCAAATAACCAAGTCCAGGATAGTAATTTTTCCCATTAATCCTGAATGGATGTTATTGGACAAAACCCCGAAGGGGGTGACAAATAATACTGCGAAGTATCCCGCAAAAAAAATTACGTCCGGCATATGCCGGACGTAATTTTTTTATGGATTGTGATTTACAGAATGCATTGTTTTACCATATTTTGATCCGGTCTTTTTCCGGAACAAACATTTTGTCTCCTTCTTTTACACCAAAGGCTGTATAAAAAGGAGTGAAATGCATAAGCGGACCATTTACACGATGAATAGCCGGCGAATGCGGATCAATATTAATATACTGCCGTACAATTTCTTCTTTGTACTTACTTCTCCAGCCCTGGGCAAATGAAAGGAAAAAACGCTGGTCAGGTGTCAATCCATCAATTCTTGTTGTATCCTGTCCCTGCTTTGTCATTTTAAATGCATCGTAGGCAATACTGATGCCTCCTATATCTGCAATGTTTTCGCCTGTTGTTAAAGCACCGTTTACATGAAGTGAATCCAGCACTGTAAAATGATTATACTGTTCAATAACCATTTTTGTTTTGGCTTTGAATTTCTCATTGTCCTCTTTGCTCCACCATGTTTTCAAATTACCCTCTTTATCAAACTGAGATCCCTGGTCATCAAAACCATGTGTCATTTCATGACCGATTACCATACCGATTCCACCATAATTAATGGCATCATCTGCATCCGGGTTAAAATAAGGTGTCTGTAATATTCCCGCAGGAAAAACAATTTCATTAAAAGACGGATTGTAATAAGCATTGATAGTAGGCGCTGTCATGCCCCATTCTGTTTTATCAACCGGCTTACCCAATTTGCTCAACTGGTACTGGTACTCATTCTTTGCACAGGAAACCAGGTTATCAAAATACCTGCCTTTGTCAATGGTTACTTTACTGTAATCTCTCCATTTATCAGGATAGCCAATTTTTTTTATAAATGCATGCAGTTTATCAATGGATACTTTTTTAGTACTATCGCCCATCCAGTCCAGCTTGTTTATCCTGGCTTCAAAGGCAATCTGCAGGTTATTTACCAGGTCAAGCATGCGTTTTTTTGCATCCGCTGTAAAATATTTCTTTACATACAGCTCACCCAGCGCATCGCCCAGGTTTGCATCGGTTGAGCGGTACATTCTTTCCCAGCGTGGTTTTATCTTTTTTCGTCCGCTTAATGCACTGCCGTATGTAAATTGTGCATTTACAAAATCACTGCTTAATGCACTGGCTGCATCATCCAGCGAATGAAAACGCAGGTAGGCTTTCCATGTATCAGCGGGTGTTGATTTTAATAATTCATTGAGTTTAATATAATAAGCAGGCTGGCCGACGTCTACTGAATCTATATTAAATCCTATGCTGCTAAAAAATGAAGGCCATCCAATAGCAGGCATTTTTTTGTCCATATCTTTTACGGACATCTTATTGTAATTGCTTTGGGGGTCGCGCAATTCAACATTGGTGCGGTGACTGGATGCCATTTGTTTTTCTACATTGTAAACAGTCATCATTTTTTTTGATGCTGTTACACTGTCATCCCCGGTAAGGGTGAAAATTTTCTGAATATATGTTTGATATGCTTTAACAACACCCAGCGTTGCAGGATCCGTTTTAGAATAATAATCCCTGTCTGGAAGGCCCAGGCCATACTGGCTAAGCGATGCTATATTAATAACGCTGTTTTTTTGATCAGCGCCAATTCCAACGGCTACAAGTATATTATTTCCAGCGGTGGTTTGCTGCGCCACAAATTGTATAACACCATTGGCATCTTTTATTGCATCAATTTTTTGAAGCGTTGGTTTTAGCGGATCGTAGCCAAGTTTATCAATGGTTGCCGAATCCATTCCTGATGCATAAAAGTCACCCACTTTTTGCTCAATGCTCCCATTTGCAAAGCTTCCTTTAGCAGCACTGTCTAAAATCTGGTGAATGTGTTCTTTGGTGCGGTTGTACATTTCCAGTCCTGCGCCAGCGGAGCTTTCTGAAGGCAGTATAGTAGTCCGCTTGTCCCATCCGCCATTTACATATTCAAAAAAATTATCGCTTGGCTTTACAGCCTTGTCCATTGTAGAGGTATCTATAAAAGTTTTACCTTTTTCAGTTGCAGTTGCCGTACCTGTCTGGCAGGAATAAAAAGCTACGGAAAGCAGCAAGCTTGTGCCAGTTGCATAAAACAATTTTTTCATATGCCTGAAATATTTGATAAGGCATGAAAGTACTGAAACTTTGCGCGGTAAAAAGCTTTATTTGATGAGCAATATGTTAATGAGACGAGCGGTTATCCAAGTTCAATATCAAAGCTAACCAGGTTTACAAATTCACGTATACGATTGTCAATATCATCCTTTGTAATCTCTTTCAGGCGATCCGGGCCAAATTTCTCTACGCAGTAAGAAGCCATGGCAGAACCAACTATAATGGCGGTCTTCATATTTTTAAAAGAAATGTCATTTGTTTTAGCCAGGTAGCCAACAAAACCTCCGGCAAATGTATCACCGGCACCAGTAGGGTCAAATACTTCTTCCAGGGGTAAAGCGGGGGCAAAAAAGACTTCATTCTTATAAAACAAGAGGGCGCCATGTTCACCTTTTTTGATAATGAGGAACTTAGGACCCATGGTCATTATCTTTTTAGCCGCTTTTACAATGGAGAATTCCCCGCTTAATTGCCTCGCTTCACTATCATTCACTAAAAGCACATCCACCATTTTCAGTACTTCCTGCAGTTCCGGCATTTTGATATCCATCCAAAAGTTCATGGTATCCATTACAATCAGCTTTGGTCTTGGCTTTAGCTGTTCAATTACCTGTTTTTGTATGACCGGATCCAGGTTACCCAGCATTACAAATTCGGCCCCCTGGTATGCAGCCGGAATTTTTGGATTAAAATCCTGGAGTACATTCAGATCCGTTACCAGCGTATCACGGCTATTCATATCCAGGTGATATTTGCCGCTCCAGAAAAATGATTTTTTATCATGTATGATTTCTACGCCCTCCAATTGTATACCACGGCGTTTCATTTCATCCATTTCGGCGACCGGGAAATCATATCCAACAATAGATACCTGCTGAACTGGTTTTACAAAATAGCTGGCTGCATAAGCTACATAGGTGGCTGAGCCGCCCACAATTTTATCGGTTTTACCAAAAGGTGTTTCAATGGCATCAAAGGCCATGGTACCTACTGCTATTAAAGACATAGTAATTATTTAGTTAAATAAATAGTTTCTCCGGTTATCATTCATACTTCCGGCAATTGCAAGTATACATTTAGTTCCTTAAAAACCGGCGCAAACCTACGGCTTTTTAGCTGCTATTACAATGGAGAATAAAGAAAAAACGGCTTAATTGATTAGTATAACTAACATTTGTTACCAGTTAGTATTAATTTTGCACCCTAAGTTTTTATTATGGCTAAAATAAGGCAGCGGAAAAACAGTACCCGCAAAGAAACCATCATTGAAACAGCGGCCCGCCTTTTTCGCGAACGCGGCTTCAGCGCCACTTCTATGCGCGACCTGGCGGAACAGGTAGGCGTGGAGGCAGCCAGCCTGTACAACCACATCAGTTCAAAAGCCGAGATATTGCAGGAATTGTGTTTCAAAGTTGCCAATAAATTTATGAGCCACATTGACAAGGTGGACACCGAAGACATAACTGCCATCAAAAAAATTGAAGCGGTACTGCGTTTTCATATTCAGCAGATGGTGCATCACTATGAAGAAGTTTATGTGAGCGACCGTGAATGGAAACATCTGACCGACCCTTATCTGTCGAACATACAAACCCAGCGACGGGTATACCGCCAGCGTATTGCATCTATTATTGAAGATGGTATCAGGAAAAATGAAATAAAAAAAATTGATGCCCCTACCGCTGTACTGATTATGCTGCATGCTGTCAGTGGTATAGAAAGCTGGCACCGGAGCAAAGAAAAAATAAGCGGTGAAATACTGGAAGAAAATATGATTACCATTCTGATTGGCGGCCTGCAAAATAAATAACCAGTGGCTACGCATTTCCACCAGCTTGAGATAAAAAGTATCCGCCGGGAAACAGCTGCCTGTATCTCTGTCGCGTTTGATATTCCACCACATTTAAAACCAGTTTTCGTTTTTACTCAAGGTCAGAATATTACTATAAAAGCCATGGTAGATGGCGAAGAATTGCGCCGGTCATATTCAGTTTGCAGCAGTCCGCTGGAAGATGAATTAAGAATTGCAATAAAAAAAGTTACAAGCGGAAGATTTTCTTCCTGGGCCAGCCAGCATTTAAAAAAAGGCAGCTTTGTTGAAGTGTTACCACCTACCGGTAAATTTTTCACCGTACTGGACGCAAGTAATAAAAAGAAGTATACAGCTTTTGCTGCGGGCAGTGGCATTACCCCTCTTTTGTCAATAATAAAAACTACCCTGGCTACAGAACAAGGCAGCAGTTTCACACTCATTTATGGTAATAAAAACAGGGCTTCTATTATTTTTAAAGAAGAACTGGAAGCATTAAAAAACATGTTTGTTGATCGCTTCAGTATTCATCATATTCTTAGCAGGGAGAAAACAGATACCCCATTGAACCAGGGCAGAATTGACGCAGCAAAATGTTCAACCATTTTTCAGTATTTAATTGATATAAAAAGTTGCGATGATTTTTTTCTTTGCGGGCCAGAAGCAATGATTCTTTGCGTAAAGAATTACCTTAAAGAAAAAGGAGTTGAAAAAAATAAAATTCATTTTGAATTATTTACCGTTCCAGGCCAGAAGAATACGGAAATAAACAGTAAGGGCCCTGAGTTGAAAAATGCATTTGAAGGAAAGTCAGCCAATGTTACCATTAAACTGGACGGTATCACTTTCGGCTTCAGCCTTTCTTACAATGGTGAAGCCATTTTGGACGCCGCGCTTAAAACCGGGGCCGATCTGCCATTTGCGTGCAAGGGCGGCGTATGTGCTACCTGCCGTGCAAAATTGATTACCGGCGAAGTGATAATGGATAATAATTATGCCCTGGAACCTGAAGAAATAAAAAAAGGCTATATACTCACCTGTCAGTCGCACCCGCGTAACGAAGAAATTTCGCTTGATTTTGATGGTATATAATGGTTTTCTATTATATATTATTTTAAAGACACTTATATTTTAGTAATTATTTACATATATTTACTGCATTCATCTTAGTAATATTATTTCAGTGCCTGCCCTGTCACTGAAATAGAACCTAATCTATAATCCATCCTCTATTAGCATGTGTGGCATTAGTGTAATTATAGACGCAAAAAATCAAAGAGTTCATGAAACTGAGATAAGAAACATGAACGATCTCATCAGGCATCGCGGACCTGATGGGGAAGATTACTATTTTGGCAATCATTTTGCCCTGGGCCACAGGATGCTGAAAATTACCGATTTCAGCGCACAGGGAAGACAACCCATGTCTTACCGGCAATATGTAATCGTCCATAATGGAGAAATATACAATTTTAAAGAATTAAGGGAAACACTCAAAAAAAGTAGTTATGAGTTTCACACAACCAGTGACACTGAAGTAATCATGGCTGCTTATGATAAATGGGGAGAGGATTGTGTGAACCACTTTGTAGGAATGTGGGCCTTTGTTTTATACGATATCAAAAAGCAAATTCTTTTTTGCAGCAGGGACAGATTTGGCATCAAACCTTTATTTTATGCGCAGCTCAATCATAAATTGCTGCTGGGTTCCGAGATAAAACAATTGAAAGCTTTCGATGAATTTATACCCAAAATAAACCATGCCACCGCTTTTGATTTTTTATACAATGGAAAAATTGACAATATCAGTGAATCTTTCTTTAATGGCGTATTTTTTTTACCTGCAGGCCATAACCTGATTTACAAATTGAAAACACACAACTTTTCTGTTGTGCAATGGTATAATATTAATAATTTAAAAGGCAGCGAAACTTCAGGTTTTAAAAAAGCCACTGAAACTTTTAATGAACTTTTTACGGAAAGTATATTATCTCATACAATATCAAAATTACCTGTAGGTGCCTGTCTTTCCGGGGGACTGGACAGCACATCAATACTGGGTGTTACAGAAAAACTAAATAGTGCGGTCGTTACTTTTTCATCTTGTTATACACAGCATGGCTACAATGAAATAGAATACATTAATAATGCTATAATGCATTACGGATTTCCAAACCACAAAAATTACCCAAATGTCCATGAACTTATTGACAATAAGCTGCTCAAAAAAATTGTTTACCACCAGGATCAGCCTATTTTAAGTGGTAGTTTTTTTTCTGAATATAAAGTTTTTGAAACTGCTGCAGCCAGTAAAATCAGGATTATATTAAGCGGGCAGGGTGCGGATGAATATCTTGGTGGCTATGGAGAATTTGCTTTGTTGAATTTAAGGGGGTTACTGAGAAAGGGAAAACTGGCAGGCTTTGCGGGAGCGATCAGGGATACTGCCGCAAAACAAAATAAATCAATAACGCAGGTACTTACATCTTTTATTATTTTCGGTTTAAACATCCCATATTTCAGCAAAAAAATAAACAAACAGTCTAAAGAAATAGTTACTGCCTGTCTGAATCCAAAATGGATCGATAATCATACTGACCGGCACGGCAATGCGCTTAATCTTTCTACATACAAATCATTAAGCAGCCTTTCAAAAGAGGCTTTAAGCAAATACAGTTTACCCCATCAGTTGCATTCCGAAGACAGAAATTCAATGTTATACTCAATAGAATCAAGACTACCATTTCTTGATCACAGGCTGGTTGAATATTGTTTGGGTTTACCGGATCGTTTTATTATAAGAAATGGTGCCACAAAAGCTGTTCTGAGAGAGTCGCTTAAAAGCGTTTTGCCCCCGCGTATTTATAACAGGCATGCTAAATTAGGGTTTCCCGGCCCAGAGGAATCCCTCTTTAATAGTAATTACGAGTATATAAACAAAGAGTTTCGTGATTATATACAGCATCTTCCCGATATTTTTTCCCCGCACTTAACGGACCTTCATGATGCCTGTTATAATAATAAAACACCTTATAATAATATTCTTTTCCGGGCATTATCATTTGGTACCTGGGCCCGGGAATTTGGCCTCATGGAAAACGCTGTAAAGCCTGTAAAAGCTGCTGCGCTTAGTACTAAAGCAGGCTTCTGATTACGTGTTATTATCATACTATAATCTGTAGGTATTTATACAAACTTTTTTGGCCTTTTGCTGTAATCACAACAGCCCTGGAATTTTTAGATTTTCTTATCCAGTCCTCAAACAATATTTTATCAAGTAAGGCAGCGGCAAGTGACCCGGCAATATGATACCGCCTTTCACTCCAGTCAAGACAGGGGCGTAAAAATGAACGGCGCTGTTGCTGTAACAGTTCAGCATCTATACCGAATCCTGAAAACCATTGCTTCCCTTTGCTGCTTAGGGTAAAATTATTACTGCGCTCAATGATTATTCTTTGTTTCAGCATACTATCAGTTACCGCAACACCCAACTTACCAGCCAGGTGGTCATAACAGGTTCTGCACTGCTTAATTGCCGGGATGTCTTCCGAATCAGCTTTGCGCCTGCTGTTGGCAGCAGGCAGAAGATTTGTCATCGCTTCAATCGCATACGCAATTTCCTCTCTTGAAAATTTGTAATAACGGTGCCTGCCCTGGCTTTCTACACTAAGCAGTTCTGCCTGCACCAGTTTGGCAAGGTGCATACTAATATTGGGGGCAGATGTATTGGCGGCAATTGCCAGCTCTGTTGCCGTAAATGCTTTACCGTCCATCAATGTCCACATAATAACAGCCCGGGTTGGATCACCTATAAGGCTGGCTATTTGTTTAAACTGCGCTTCCATTTTTTTACGTTAATAGTTCAATACAAAATGAAGTGTTTCTGTATGAAATTAATTTATTTCGTACTATAATTTTATATATGCATCCAACTTTATTTTTTCAGTCTGAAATAAAAAACCCTTATTTATTATATGAAACAATGCTAAAAGAAAATCCGGTTTATTGGGATGAAATAAGCCAGCTTTGGGCAGTGTACTCTTTTAGCGCATGCGAATCTGTTCTGAAAAACACAGGTGCTTATGTTCCAGTTATCAATCCAGATAATAAAGATGGTTTGAATGAATATGCGCTGCTGATAACAAAACATGTTGCCAGGCTAAACAATGCCGTTGAACATACTATAGCAAGGGAAATCGCCATGCTTTTATTTCAGAAAATAAAGGAGATTTCTATTGGAGATATTATTGACAGACTTCTGCAAAATCATAATTGTCCCGGTGAAATGGATTTTGTCAGTATAATTTGCAAAAAACTACCCGTTAGAGTTATTTTAAAAAGTTTTGATTTTAATGAAGAGGACGTGGATTTTATTTCCGGTAACATGGAATCATTTGTAAAAATAATGGCAGCAACTAAAACTGCGGAACAGGTAAAGCGGATCAATGAAATTGCAGGAAAGATGTATAGCATTACAGAAAGGCATCTTCTTGCTACGGGTATTCATTATAAAATTATTAACCCCGTGCAGAAGAAATATAAAATTGCGCAGGACATGCTAATTACTTCCTGTGTAAGCAATCTTATCGGTTTATTTATCCAGGGTTACGATGCCTGCAGGGGTGTTTTAAGCAATGGTTTATTGCAGGTAATGGATAAAAACAATTTAACAAAGGCAGGTTCTGCAGATAAATCTTTTATAGAGAAATCTATAGTAGAAACTTTACGGTTTGATCCACCGGTTCAAAACACAAAGAGAATAGCAGCAGAAAATATCTTTGTGAGCGATATTGAAATTAAAAAGGGAGAATCGGTTTTAGTTGTACTTGCAGCCGCCAACCGTGATCCAAAAAAATTCAATCATCCGGGTAAATATGATATTCATCGATTTAATAATAACGAGCACCTTACTTTTGGTACAGGACACCATCAGTGTGTGGCCAGACATTTTTCGGTGATGATGGCTGTAGAAACGCTGACTTATTTATTTGCCCGCTATAAAAATATAAGACTGCTTGAAAAGACAATAGAATACGAACCAGTCATTAATGTAAGACTCCCAAAAAAAATTATGATTGAATTACAGTAATAACAGGAAAGGAGCCGCAGATTCAATCTGCAGCTCCTTTCCTTGTACTATTTTTTGATTTCTTACTAAAAAACAAGTGTTGAGATTGAATGCGGCAGGCCCCTGGCTTCAACCGCTTTACCTGCTATCCATAAACGGTATGGAATATCTTTATCGCTGTCATTCATTACTATTACGGCTATCCTGCCATCTGTATTTATAAATGCTGTTGTAAGCAATTCACTTCTGCTGGATGAACTGATAATTCTTTTTGCTCCGGGGCGGATAAATTTTGAAAATTGCCCGATGTAATAATAAGCGCTGGTATAACTGATTTGACCTGTTTTAGTATCAGCGTGTACTGGTGCAAAACAAAAATTTCCTGCATGATTGGGGCCGCCGGATTCATCAAGAAAAACATTCCAGTCTGTCCAGCCTGCAGTACCTGCATTAAAATCATTTATCATAGAGCGGCCATATTTTTCACCCAGCCACCATTCGTTTATTTTTGCCAGATTAAATGTTTCTGCACAGCCTTCTGTAAAAATTAACTTTTTGTCAGGAAAAGTCTCGGCTACCCTCTTTAAATTTTCAAACTGCATGGTGCCGCCTGTCCAGGGCTCGTACCAGTGAAAACCAATTCCCCATACATATTTGGCTGCTTCTTTATCGTTCAGCACTGCAGATGCACGCTGATAAATAAGATCACGGTTGTGATCCCATGCAATTAATTTCTTTGCAGCCATATTATTTTTATGCAATACCGGCCCAAGGTGATTTTTTATAAAATCTCTTTCTTCATCACCGGTAAAAATGCAGGACTCCCATTTTTGTGTAGCCATTGGTTCATTCTGCACGGTCAGGCCCCATACAGGAATGTTTTCTTTTTCATAGGCCTGAATAAATTTTACATAATAGTTTGCCCAGGCATCTGCAAATGCAGGTTTCAGTTTACCACCATGAAGCATATCATTGTTGTCTTTCATCCATGCTGGCGGGCTCCACGGACTTACAAACAATGATAGCTTGCCACCTGCTGTTGCAATGGCTTGCCTGATAAGCGGTATTTTATATTTACGATCATGATCGATATTGAACGTTTTTAATTGTTTGTCATTCTCTGCAACATAAGTATAACTATCGCTGGAAAAATCGCAACTGTTAATATTGGTTCTCGCAAGGGTATAACCAATTCCTTTTTTGGGTGAATAGAAAGCCTGCAGAAGCTCCTGTTGTTTTTCTTTCGGAAGCTTTGCAAAAGTTTCTGCAGTAGCATCGGTAAGTGCCCCGCCAATACCCACCATGCTTTGAAATGTTTTGGAAGGATCTACAAATACACAGGGTTGTGTCTCTTTTGGTTGCCCGAAGTCAGCAAATTGCAATGCTGAATCTGTGAGGCTTAACCGGAGATTGCTACCATCTGCAGTTGTATAAACGCTTATTTTTCTTCCATCTGTAAATTTATTTGCAGTAGCGGCAGTCATTCTTTTGCCTGGTTGCTGGCTAAACGCAAAAAGTAATATTACTGATGAAGAAAGGATTAATTTTTTCATATACAATTTGTTTTCAATTAATGGCGGTGTTCTTTAACAGCGATTGTAGTTTTTCTACCAGGTATAGGTACCAACTGAACCGGCATCCAGCGATACAGGAACCCATTTACTATTGAACTTAATATTGAAAACTGCAGTTGTGGTTCCATCATTTTCTACAATGAGCACTTTTTTACCTGTGGGTGTTTTAAAAGCCACGTTTTGCAGGTTGCTGAAAATATTGGTAGCAATTCTTACAGAACCGGCCGGCACAAATTTAGAGGCATGCGCAATAATATAATAAGCAACATTACGTGTCACAGTACTGCTAATGGTAAGCGCACCTTTACAGGTATTGCAGCCACCGGGTGTGTAAGGCTGAAAATTTGCATCATTGGCAAGGTTCCATTCCAGTGCATTGCGGCTCCAGTTGCGCATAGAACCAATGATTACATTTTTAAGGTGCCATTTTAAATCGCCTCCGAAATCTCCTGTTGATGCGGTGTACTGTTCTGTAAAATAAAGATTTTTATCAGGATAGGCATCATGCACCTGGCCCAGCGCAGAAATATCGCCGGCATACAAATGAAAAGCAGATCCATCCACAAAAGCTTTGGCTGCTGGATCACTTAAAATGGTCAGCGGGTAATCAGGATGATCGCAATTGTGATCATAAGCAATAATTTTAGTAGTAAGGCCTGCTGCCTGAAAAGCAGGACCCAGGCTGTTTTTAATAAAATCACGTTCCTGCGTTGCAATCATTTGCAGGCTTGGATTATTGCCCGGGTTTAACGGTTCATTCTGCGGCGTAATAGCAGTTATCGTTATTCCTTCAGCCTTCATGGCCTGTATGTATTTTACAAAGTACTGTGCGTATACGTTATAATAAAGAGTTTGCAACCCTCCCCCTACAGAATTGCCATTGTCTTTCATCCATACTGGTGGGCTCCACGGGGTAGCTATAATTTTTATGTTTGGGTTGATGGCAATAATTTGTTTCAGCAATGGTATTAAACCAGTGCCGGTTTCTTTATCCTTGTCCAGACTGAAATTTGCAAGTGCTGCATCTGTCTGGCCTGTGGGCACATCATCGTAAGAAAAAACAACGGCGTTTAAATCTGAAGCACCGATACTTATGCGCAGGTAACTGATGCCAATTGCAGTGGACCCACTGCCAAATAATTCCTGCAGAAGGTTTACTTTATCTGCCGCAGCCATATTATTTATTACCTGGGCACTGCCGCCGGTAAGTGTATAACCAAAACCATCAATGGTTTGATATTGCACAGTGGTGTCCACTTCAATATTTACATGGGTGTTTGCGGTGGTGTTAAAAGAAAGCGTAGTGCTTTGCTTTTGCAACAAAACAGACTGATCACTTTTTGTAAGCCAAAAATCCACGTCATTGGTAGTAGTTACAGGTGGTGTAACAGGCGGAGTAGTGCCTGAGCCGGTATCGCTGCTTTTTTTACAACGGCTGCTGGCAAGTACGATGAAACTTAACAGCAGAAGAAAGGAAAATATTTTTTTCATATGGTATCACGCTTAAAAGAAAGGCAATTTCGCCAATAAATCACTTGACACAGTTTTTAATTCCCTAAAAATTGAAACTAACAATTGTTAGCAATTGTAAAAATAATTTTTACCTTTGAAAGAAGCAAAAAAACCATCATGTCTGAATTGGAAAAAAAATTCCAGGACAAAATTGACAAGGACATCCGCATAGAGCCCAAAGACTGGATGCCGGATAAATACCGTCAAACCCTCATCAGGCAAATTAGCCAGCATGCCCACAGTGAAATTGTTGGAATGTTACCTGAGAGCAATTGGATAAGCCGTGCTCCCACCTTAAAAAGAAAAGCTACGCTGATTGCAAAAGTGCAGGATGAAGCAGGCCATGGTTTGTATTTATACAGTGCAGCCGAAACACTGGGCATTAGCCGTGATGAAATGATTGAACAATTGCACAGCGGCAAAGCAAAATATTCTTCCATTTTTAATTACCCAAGCATTACATGGGCCGACATGGGTGCAATTGGCTGGCTCGTAGATGGAGCCGCTATTATTAACCAGGTACCGATCTGCCGCTGTTCTCACGGTCCTTACGCCCGCGCTATGGTCAGAATTTGTAAAGAAGAAAGTTTTCACCAACGGCAGGGTTTTGAAATTTTATTAACCCTGAGCAGGGGAAGTGATGAACAAATAGCAATGTGCCAGGATGCTATTAACCGGTGGTGGTGGCCCAGTGTAATGATGTTCGGCCCGGCTGATGAGGCTTCACCAAACAGTGCACAAAGTATGCGCTGGAAAATAAAACGTTTTAGTAATGATGAATTGCGCCAGCGTTTTGTTGACATGTGTGCTGAACAGGTAAAAGTATTGGGCATGCGCATTCCGGATCCTCATTTAAAATGGAATGAGATAAAACAGCATTATGATTTTGGTGCTATCGACTGGGAAGAATTTAAAAATGTAATCAATGGCAATGGCCCCTGTAATAAAGAAAGAATGGCTGCCAGGATAAAAGCGCACGAAGAAGGTGCATGGGTAAGAGAAGCAGCAATGGCATACGCGAAGAAAATCAATACTCATTCCCATACCTCCGCAGCAGCTTTGAAAACAAATTGATATTTATTAAACAGCCCTGTATATGAAAGACTTTATAAAAATATATTTGTACGGTGATTATGGCGATAAAGAAAATGCGGGTGTTGATACCGGGGATCACAAAAATCCTTTGGCGGAGGCAGGTTGGCCATTATGGGAAGTATTCATCCGGAGTAAACAGGGTCTCGATCACAAACATGCTGGCAGCCTGCACGCTGCCGATGCACAGATGGCAATTGAAAATGCACGCGACGTATATACCCGCCGCCAGGAAGGCATCAGTATCTGGGTGGTTGAATCAAAATACATTCATGCTTCCAATCCCGCAGATGCAGATAGTTTATATGATCCTGCCAATGATAAGGTTTATCGTCATCCAACGTTCTATGATTTGCCTGATGAGCTAAAGCATATGTAGGGTTGGTTGATTGGTTAATTAGCTGAATCGCAGAAAATAAATCTTATACTTTTGAATGAAAATGCAATGGCCATATCTCATACCTGAGAAAAAAATTTATACGATGACGGAATTACAGTCAACCAACCATTCGACTGATCAACCAGTTAACCAATCACCTAATCACCCAATCAACCAATCAATCACCCCGCTCATCAGCTACGCGCTGCACTTAGCAGATAATGCTTTGCTACTTGGTCAGCGCAATGCTGAATGGACAGGACATGGACCTATACTGGAGCAGGACATCGCTATCAGCAATATTGCCCTGGATTTAATAGGACAGGCCAGGAATTTCTATCAATACGCTGCACAACTCACTAATCTTTCAATTAACCAATCTGTAAACAATTCAACCGCACTAACCACCACCGAAAATACCCTCGCCTATATGCGGGATGCAAAGGATTTCAGGAACTGTTTGCTGGTTGAATTAGAAAAAGGTGATTGGGCTGTGACTGTTTTGCGGCAGTTCTTTTTTAGTAACTGTCAATTTTATTTTTTTAAGGAACTAAGAAACCGCAAAGACACTACGCTGGCCGCTATTGCTGAAAAATCTTTAAAGGAAGTAACTTATCACCTCCGGTGGAGCGCAGAATGGGTAATCAGGTTAGGCGACGGAACAGAAGAAAGCAATACACGCATTACAAAGGCTTTATTTGATCTGTGGCCTTATACAGGAGAATTGACCAGCAATGCTGTTTATGAAACCATTTTATCAAAGGAAGGTATTGCCGTTGATTTGAATTTGATAAAACAACAATGGACAGATAAAACAAAAGAAGTACTTACAGCAGCAACCCTGCAGCTGCCCGAAAATTACACAATGCAAAATGGCGGTAAAGAAGGTAAGCATACGGAACATCTTGGTCATATACTTACAGATATGCAATACCTTCAAAGAACGTACCCTGGTGCTGAATGGTAATTTATATGAATAGTGATAAGCAACAAATATTAGCGCTGCTTGAGCAGGTACCTGATCCCGAAGTACCTGTGTTATCTGTTATTGACCTGGGCATTGTGCGTGATATAAAAATAGATGAAGATAAAATTGAAGTAGTCATTACGCCTACCTATAGTGGTTGCCCGGCTATGGATGTAATCAGTATGGAAATTAAAATGATCTTACTGGAGCATGGCTTTAAAAAAATAACTGTTACTACTATTTTATCTCCTGCCTGGACTACAGACTGGATGAGTGAAGCAGGAAAAGAAAAATTAAGGGCCTATGGTATTGCGCCGCCAAATCCAACACGGCCTGTTTGTGATACAAGATTGTTTGCTGAAGAAGAGGCAGTTCAATGCCCGCATTGCCAGTCGTACAATACACGGGTAGTAAGCCAGTTTGGATCAACCGCCTGCAAAGCATTGTACCAGTGTAATGATTGCCTGGAACCTTTTGATTATTTTAAATGTCATTAAAATCAGCATATCAATCTATAAAAACAGGCAACCTATCGTCTTAATATTTATTCTTGCTATTAAATACTATATATGGATTCTATATTATCAGTAGTAAAAGAAAATATAGCCTTTATAACCCTTAACAGGCCTGAAAAATTTAATTCTTTTAACAGGGAAATGGCCTTGCTTTTACAACGGATATTAGATGATTGCGCAGCAGATAAAAATATCAGGGTGCTATATTTAACAGGCAGCGGTAAGGCATTTTGTGCCGGGCAGGATTTAAGTGAACTTGCCGGTGACAATGCACCCGGGTTTGATAAAATATTAGCTGAACATTATAATCCTATTGTTACCCGCATAAGAAATATTGACAAGCCCGTTGTCTGCGCAGTAAATGGCGTTGCAGCCGGAGCAGGTGCCAATATTGCGCTTTGCTGCGACATAGTTGTAGCGACCCAGTCCGCCACATTTATCCAGGCATTTTCAAAGATTGGATTGATCCCGGACAGTGGCGGCACTTTTACATTGCCACGATTAATCGGCTGGCAAAAAGCATCTGCGCTCATGATGCTGGGCGATAAAGTAAATGCTGCTGATGCAGAAAAATATGGGATGCTGTACAAAGTATTTCCAGATGATGTCTTTACAGCTGAATCAATAAAGATTGCCGCAACCTTAGCCGGTATGCCTTCCAAAGGGTTAGCTTATACCAAACAGGCATTAAACGCATCATTGAATAATTCTTTTGAAGCACAATTAGCAATAGAAGATACCCTGCAAAACGCCGCTGCAAATACCTGCGATTACAATGAAGGTGTCCGTGCCTTCATAGAAAAACGGGTGCCGGTTTTTAAAGGTGAATAATAATAAATACATTTCAATCGCTTTTCTTTTTTTTATCTTTAAAAAAGCTTACCCCGTTCACCAACTTTAACATTCTAAACTTATAGCATGATAAAGCTTTCATTGTGGGCCAAAGGTCATCCTGCTAAAGCCCGTACGGTTATTATTTTAATGCATATTGTTCTGAATGCACTGGCTGTTTATACCGGTTTTGCGCTTATGCAACTGGATATAAGCATGCCGGCTGTATTTGTTTATGTTACTATTCTTTTATTTTTTACGGCAGTACTACTGTATCCGCGCCGGCATTGTAAAAATGTTTATTTTAATAAACGGCAATTGTACAGTATCCGGAAATCATGCGATTTTACCCTGGGAATCTGTTCTTTTATATTCGTTTGTTTTGCTGCCAACAATTATAAAAACGATGCAAATTCCATTGCTGCCTTTACTGCGGAAGCTGCATCATTTTTAAAAGGTGGCGAAAAACCAACCGCATCAGCAATACTCGCTTCATTGAGCTTCCGGGATAAAAAAACGCTAACGGGATCCGAAAAACGTATTTTAAAAGCCGAGTTCCGTCACCAGCTAAAAGTGTATGTAAAAGCCAAACTCACCAAAGATGATGAAGCTGCTGCAAAATCAGTCTTTATTATTTTATCCATCATAGGCGCTATAGGCCTTACAGTTTTACTGGCAGGTCTGGCATGCAATATTTCCTGCAATGGTTCAGAAGCAGCAGCTATTATTTTGTTTATAGTGGGGCTTTCCGCTATTATCTGGACATTGATACTTGTTATAAAAACAATAAAGCGCCATAAAAAGAAAGGGAAAGAGGCGTCAACCAAAGTAAAACCTGATCAATAATTTTTATTACAATAGTAGTTTTGCTGTATGATTTATGCTTTTAAGAATTTTATTCCCGTAGTGCATGCCTCTTCTTTTATTCATCCGCAGGCGGCCGTAACAGGCAATGTAATTATTGGCAAAAATATATATGTTGGACCAGGAGCGGCTATCCGGGGAGATTGGGGACAGGTGATTATAGAAGATGGTTGTAATGTACAGGAAAACTGTACCATTCATATGTTTCCGGGTCTATGTGTTGTTTTAAAAGAAGGCGCACATATTGGTCATGGTGCTATTATTCACGGTGCCGTCATTGGTAAAAATTGTTTGATTGGCATGAACAGTGTAATTATGGACAATGTTATATTGGGTGATGAGTGCATAGTAGGGGCGCTTAGTTTTATTAAAGCCGGCGAAGTATATGAAAAACGATGCCTGATCGCAGGAAATCCTGCTAAAAAAATTAAAGAGGTAAGCAATGAAATGATTGCCTGGAAAACTGCCGGCACTGAATTGTACCAGGCCTTACCAAAAGAAATGTTTACCGGCTGGAAAATATGCGAGCCCCTTAGAGAAATTGAACCAGGCCGCGCTGTACAGCAGACTACTTATAAAACCTGGGAGGAAATAAAAAAGGGATAATCACTTAATGATCATCCCTCCATTTTTTTATACCGATCTTTTATTTAGCCCGTTACTTTCAATGCTTCTGCCAGCTGTGCTTTTTGTTTAGATACTTTTTTGCCCCTGAAAAAAAGATAGAGATTGAAGAAAAGCATTATGCCAGGGTAAATACTAAAGCCGCCGATTTTAGCACTTAATATTTCCAGCATGTTTCTGCTGTTGCTTATTTCTGTGGCCACTTCTATATTTTGAGTGCAAAGCCAGGATTAAGCAAGTAAACCCTTTTCAAATAATTTACTGGTAGAAATTGCAATATCAACCCTGCCACTAAAAATATCCATCATAAATACTTTCTGTTTTTAATAAGGGTATGCGCTACATACCAGGTTAATACGATAACAGGCAGATAAATGAGATAGGAACGGGGTTTCACAAAGCATTCACATATCACAATAAACCTTCTTTTTTATAACAGGTCTATTATATGCAGACCGTTCCGGAAACAAGAATTTCAACACCAAAAAATACATAAAATGAAAACTTTCTTTACTTTACTAATGCCTTTGCTGATAGCAATTACATTTATAATCAGCAGCAAATTTTTTTCACAGGCTGATTATTTATTATCTGCCTTATTTACTTTAACCGCTTATAGTGCTACCAGTTTGTGGATTACCATTATCAGTTCAAAAAAATTAGTGTTACGTTAATGGGGCATATCGCCCGGCGCATCCGCAAAGTTTAACAGCAATAAGTACCCATTCAATGATACTTGTTGCTGTTTTTTTTACGCGGCAATCCACGAATTCCAATATGAAACAACAGCGTGTATGTAGAACAGGCCCTTCTGAACCCTGCCCATAGCTGTCATATCCCAATGATTTTCCCGGCAACAGAATTTCCCTTCCTCGCCCCATAACAGTTATCTTTGCCGCCATAAATGGAAAAAACAAACTTTATAGATTATATCCGCATATTCTGCCGCAGTGGTCATGGTGGAGCAGGCAGTAAACATTTTATGCGTAATAAATTAACTGCCAAAGGAGGGCCCGATGGTGGCGATGGCGGACGGGGAGCCCATATTATTCTCAAAGGCAACAAAAACCTATGGACACTTTTACACCTGCGTTATTATAAAAACGTTTTGGCTGAAGACGGTGAAAATGGAAGTAAAAATAACAGTAGCGGCAGAAGCGGTAAGGATATTATTATTGAAGTTCCGCTGGGAACAGTGGCCAGGGATGAAATAACCGGTACACAACAGGTAGAAATTTTAGAGCACGACCAGGAGTTTGTATGGTTAAAGGGTGGTCGCGGCGGATTGGGCAATGGCAATTTTGCGACCGCTACCAACCAGGCCCCGGACCATGCACAACCAGGCGAACCGGGCGAGGAAGCCTGGAAAGTTGTTGAGTTAAAGGTGCTGGCAGACGTTGGCCTTGTAGGTTTTCCCAATGCAGGCAAATCAACCCTGCTATCATCTGTTACCGCAGCAACACCAAAAATTGCCAACTATGCTTTTACCACGCTCACACCGCAGTTGGGCATTGTAGCTTACCGCGATGGAAAAAGTTTTTGTATGGCGGATCTGCCTGGCATTATTGAAGGCGCTGCAGAAGGAAAAGGACTGGGACATCGTTTTTTACGGCATATTGAGCGCAATCCTGTTCTTTTGTTCCTGATACCTGCAGACAGTGATGATCACAAAAAAGAATTCGATATTCTGGTAAACGAATTAAAAGAATACAACCCCGAATTGCTGCATAAACAATTTGTAATTGCTATCAGCAAAAGTGATATGCTGGATGACGAATTAAAGGCAGCCATCAAAAAAGAATTACCAAAAAAAATTCCCCATTTGTTTATTTCTTCTGTTACCCAGCAAGGCCTGCCAGAATTAAAAGACCTGCTCTGGAAAGTATTGAATAATTAATCTGCTTATTACTGGTTGTTATACGCTTTGGATAGTTGTCTTACTACCCGCTTTGTTGTATGCGCAGTAAGTTTTATTTGTTTGTATCTTTAGTTCCTCCCTTTTTAACAACTAAAACCTTCCCGCATGAAGCGTATTACCGCCCTATTCAAATGGCTGGCTGTAAAAGCTGTATGGCTGCTAAAAAGTATCACTATTATACTGAGGCTGATCTGGTATTTATTTCCCTCCTTCTTTTTTCTTTTTGCGGCATATAGTTGCTTCTGGAGCCTCTCCCAGGGTAAGGATGTATTGATCTCCGTCTTAGAAAAAAAAGGTGCCAACTGGATTATTTTGTTATCGCTTATTTTTTGGGTGCTGGTTACCTGGTATACCAGCCGTGTACTTATTTATCTGAAACCGGAATTAAATAAAGCATCCAAAGCAATTGCTTTTCATGGCCCGCGCATGCTGGGCTTTTTTGGTTTTAGTATTGTATGGCTTTCCCTGCTTCAATTACCAGAACTACCCAATCAGCATTTCAGCTATCCAATCAGCAGTACCGCTGCATCCCTGTCATTATGGTTGGGCACGCCTATTTTATACGGCATACTATACTGGTTCTTTAAAAAATGCAGGGTCGTATTTTTCTGGCGGCAAGGCAGATCAGCCGCACCCGGCATTTCTGCTGAAGACCTTGAAAAAGCCCGCATGAAAGCATATAGCAAAGTGTTCTGGATACTACGCATACTGCTGGCCTTAGTATTTCTTATAAATATTTTTTTCAACAACGCTACCTTACTTCTTTTCTCTATCATTTTTTTGCAACTGATGTATCTGTTCGCCATCATATGGAGAAGAGGCGCTCTGTTGTTTGAAAAAATGCCTGCGCGGTTTGATAATATTAAATCATGGGCGGTAACAGAAGATATTGACTGGCCTAATCTTAACTGGTTACAGAAAACTTATTATGGCATTTTATATTATGGCAATATCTCAAAAAAAGAAAGAGCGTTTTTTGGTTTTTTTAACCTGGTTACCGCTATTGCCGTTTATTACTACCTACGTGCTATTTTTGTAATGAGCTTTGCCAACAAGACGGGCACCATGCCTTTTATATTACTGGCTTTTGGTGTATTGGCTGGTTTTTTTGCATTGGTTTCTGCTATATCAATTATAACAAAAATCAATTTTCACATTTTCCTTTTTACACTGGTAATATTACTCGGACTTAAACGTGAGCCGCATTATATCCGGCGCTTTTCAGAAAAAACCACCCCTCTTTTAGCGGCAAGACCCACTTTAAAAAATTATTTCTTACGCTGGGCAGAACAAAGAAAAGACAGTATACGGGCAAACAGCAATTATCCCATTTTCTTTGTTTTATCGGACGGTGGCGCTTCCCGTTCAGGATACTGGACAGCTGCCGTATTGGGAAGAATGGAAGATCAAACCCGTGGCCAATTCTCGCAACATCTTTTTTGTCTTTCCGGTACATCGGGCGGTGGCGTTGGTGTAGGAATCTTTTTTGCGCTATTGCACGATAAAAAAGAAATGACAGGATATAGTTATGAATTGCGGGCAAAAGAGTATTTAAAAAATGATTTCCTTACTTACACACTAACGCGTATGCTTGGCCCCGATTTTTTCAGGCCATTGATGCCGCTTTATATGAAATCAGTAACCGATCGTGCGGGGGCGCTCGAAAAAACCATGGAAGAAGGTATGGATGATTCCGTCTTTTTGAAGCACCGGCTTGCCAACCCCTTCTCTGTTTTTATTGAAGATACAACCCAGCCGCTTTCGCTACCCGTGTTGTGCATTAATACTACCCGTATACAGGATGGCAGACCGGGGGTAATTACCAATATAAACCTGGCCGCCAATAAAGCCATATTCAGCAACAGGGTGGATGTGATTAAATTGCTCAATAAAGAAGACATTCACTTAAGTACCGCGGTAGTAATGGGTGCAAGGTTTCCGTATATAAGTCCTGCGGGAAGAATAGATGAGCATTTTATAAAGAAAGATACCAGTAAAGGACCCCAGGACAGCATTAAGGCGCATTACTTTGTAGATGGTGGATACTTTGATAACTCAGGTGCCGGGGTGGTAAATGAAATGATAATTGAAATGCGAAGGCTTACAGATTCTCTAACAGCTGGTAATGACAGCAGCTATACGTATTTAAAAAACCTGAGTTTCTATATTGTTCATGCCACCAATTCACCCACAGGTGATGCCATCATTGAAAAGGTACATCCTATAAAAAATGATCTGGCAGCACCTGTACTTACTATAGTAGGTGCCTATGGTACACAAACAGACATAAATAATTCAAGACTGAAAAGATACCTGCAGGGAATATATAAAGACAATAAAGATAACCATTACCAAACCGTCGATTTATATTATCATATCAATCATGATACACTTAGTTTTCCCATGAACTGGACCATTTCTGAATTTTACCGGAAGCGGATGGACATGCAACTGGATACCAGCAAACAGGTTTTTACTTTTCTCAACTGGCTGAAAACGGCTGTAAAATAAGGTGATTGAGCTTTTAGGTGTAAAAAGCAGCCAGCATAAATTTTTGCTGCTGTACACCAATCTTCAGTCTTAACCTTATGCCTTTAATCTTACACCTGGTTCCCTGCTTCTTTCTCTTCCCGCTAACAACAACGGAGATTAAAATTCAGTAGGTTTGTCCCTATAAAAAAAGTTTATGCGGAAATATTTTGTAACGGCTATTTTACTGATCGGTATCGTTGTAAAATCAATGGCCGATGAAGGCATGTGGCTGCCATTGTTGCTGGGCCAGCAGGTATACAATGATATGGTAAAGCGTGGCCTGAAGCTTACCAAAGAACAGCTTTACAGCATTAATAAATCATCTATCAAAGACGGTATTATTATTTTTGGCGGTGGCTGCACAGGCGAAATTGTAAGCAGCGAAGGATTAATATTTACCAACCACCATTGCGGTTATGAGGCGGTTGCCGGCGCCAGTTCAGTTGAGCATAATTATCTGCGGGATGGCTTTTACGCCAAATCCAAACAGGAAGAAATTCCTTCCACGCTTACTGTACAATTTTTATTAAAAATTGAAGATGTAACCAAACAGGTAGACTCTGTACTGGGTAATTTAACAGGCGCAGAACGGAGCGAAAAGCAATCAGCCATAATTGCTGAGATCAATAAAAAATATTCAGACCCTGCACAAAGTACAGAGGCAAGGGTGAGCCCACTATTTAAGGCAAACCAGTTTTTGGTTTTTGTTTACCAGCGTTACAGCGATATACGCCTGGTAGGCGTTCCTGCAGAAAGCATTGGCAAATTTGGTGGTGATACGGACAACTGGGAATGGCCGCGTCATACAGGAGACTTTTCTGTTTTTCGCGTGTATATGAGCAAAGATGGCAAGCCTTCTTCTTATGCTGCTGACAACATTCCATTAAAACCAAAATATTCTTTACCGGTTTCAATAAAAGGCTACAAAGATGGCGACTATGCAATGATCTATGGTTACCCCGGAGGAACCAACCGTTATGAGACATCTTACGGCATCAAACAAAAAGTGGAGATTGATAATCCTTCATTGGTTGACCTGCGCGAAATGCGGCTAAAATATATGTTTGCGGAAATGAAAAAAGATCCGGCCACCAGATTACAACTGGCATCTTCTTATGCATCTATTGCCAACTACTGGAAATTTTATGATGGAGAAAGTAAACAGCTGATTAAATATGATGTAGCCGGGCAAAAAAAAATTGCGGAAGCAAAATTTCAGCAATGGGCAGGTGCAAAACCTGAATACCAGCATTTACTGGGTGATTGGGAAAAAGCGTATGCTGCATGGAGGCCTTACGGCAAACAACGCCAATACATTTACGAAGGAATTTTAGGCTCACCGCTACTGGCTTATGCATCCACTTTAATGCAGGTAGAAATTGCGATGGTAAAACAAGGTGGCAGCAGTGCTGATATAAAAAAGGCCATTGACGCAGCTGATAAAGCAAGAACTACTTTTATTAAAAGTGAAAACAAAGCATCTGATCAAAACATCGTTGCAGCAGTGTTGATGATGTATTATACTGGTATTGATAAAAGCCAGCATCCTATTTCTTTTTATGAAAGTATAAAAGGGAGCTATGGTGATCTTAAAGATGAAAGTACCTATAAAAAATATGCAGCAGACATTTTTAAAAACACCCTGATTTTTGATGATAGCAAATGGAGGGCTTTTCTTGCAAACCCTGATGGTGTAACGCTGCAGGCAGATCCTGCGTTTGCCGTAGCCAGTAGTTTTGTAAAAAACTGGCAAGGCAAATATTTACAATCATACCAGGTTTTTAATAATACAAATAATGAACTGGGCAGGCTGTACCTGAAAGGTATTATGCAGATGGATACGGTAAAAGCAAAAAAAATGTATCCTGATGCTACTTTTACCATGCGGGTAAGTTTTGGCAATGTAAAAAGTTACAACCCGCGTGATGCGGTGCATTATGATTATATATGCACCATGAAAGGCGTATTGGAAAAATATGTGCCGGGTGACTATGAATTTGATCTTCCTGCCAACCTGGTTGAAAAAGCAAAGAATAAAGACTTTGGGCAATACCTTGACAAAACGAAAAATGATCTCGTAGTTTGCTTTATCACTACCAATGATATCACCGGCGGTAATTCTGGTTCACCCGTAATAGATGCCAATGGCAACCTGATTGGGCTTGCATTTGATGGTAATTACGAAGCCCTCAGTCATAAAATTGCATTTGATAAAGATC
Source organism: Chitinophagaceae bacterium (assembly GCA_039915085.1). Lineage (GTDB taxonomy): Bacteria > Bacteroidota > Bacteroidia > Chitinophagales > Chitinophagaceae > JACMLD01. Next base: position 11,832 of record JBDSOC010000213.1, on the reverse strand, counting down.
TTAACCGCACCATCTGCGTGGATGTTCGTTATGTATTATGGTGTATTGACAAATTAGGCGGGGCTTCCAATATTATTAAAGAACTTAAACTGGTAAAATAGTTCAAACAATAAACAACCGTGGCCTTTAGAGACTACGGTTGTTTGCAATTAAACGCTTTCAGATTAGATAACTTAATTTCTTTAAGGCGGGTAGTGTCCCCATAATTGAGATGAGTGATACCCTGAGTAATGGTTCAACATAAAAATAAAAGTAAACCCCTTACAGGAACCCCTTCCTGCATTGTATTATTACCAATTGGTTAACCCTCAAAAAGTCTGAAATCCTTGCTGGCAGTTTTTATTCTTCCATATTGTATTCAAAAAAAGTACTGGCTTTTATACTATAGTTACGAAATCTTGCAAAATCATCTTTTCTAATTTACCTTTTGGTATTTTTTTTATGGAAAAAAAGTACCGCAAAAAAGCCAGTCGAAATCCCCGCCTGAATGACCAGTCGGGCAGGGAAAACAGCCCGATTTCGACATAGTTCCCTGATTAGGCTTAGGTACTACTGTGACTTCAGCTGCGCCAATCCTGCCTTTTGAGGGACGACTACTTATTTGCCGATAAATTCCTATTTAATTTTCCAATAAAAAAACCCTCTTTTTACAGAGGGTTATTATTTTTTATCAGTCAAATGATATTGCAAAAGAAAATAGGCTGGCGAACAAGAAACCTGGCATCATCACATCAGACATAGTTACTGGTACTGTATGTACATGGGTTTGGGTTTCAGTTTCAGTACTTCTTCAGGTGTCATTATACGGCTCTTTGGTTCACGAAAATCATTTTTATAGAAAAGTTTGAAGCCTGTAAACTGTACCGGCTCGCCATAAACAAATTGTTTGTAAGTAGTGATCTTGCGTGCCTGGGCACCCCAACCGTCCATATCCATTACTACCTGTATCTCTGGCTGCAGTTTAATTTGTTTGTAGTTAGTCACCATGGCCCTTGTAAAACGATGCACCACCAGAATTTTAGGCGGCAGGTTATTTTCTTTTACCAATTTTGCCAGGTAACCAGTAACAAAATTGATATCTGCGGCATCAAAAGTTCCAATGGCAGCCCCCGGTTTCTGTCCGCCTTTCATAGAAAACTCCGGGTCGATACCAAAATGAACATTGGGCATTTTAAAATATTGCTCAAACAATGGCACTTCTTCTTCTACAGTACTATGACCTACCTGTATATCAATAAACACCAGAGCATTAATTTCTTTGGCCATGTCTATTACCGCATCAATCTGTTTAAAAGGCATCCGCAAACGGTATTTATTTCCTTTACCAGGGCTTCCCTGTGCTGTGATGGCAATATAATGCAGTGCCGGAATTACTTTAACAGCGGTATCCGCTGCCTGCCACCTGGCTACTTCTGCTTTTAATTTGGCAAGCATTTCTTTGCGTGGATACTCCCCCAGTACGCCCATTTTTGTAGAATAGAGGTTACCATAAAAAGCTACAATCCTGTTAAAAGGTAAAAGAGCGCCTGCAAGGGGGTAACCTGATTTTACAGGCCACTTACCGGAACTGTCCTTATTGGTCATTTCTACCAGGAACTTATCGTAGGAAGCTGTATCGAGTACTGTACTGGTCAATACCGTATCGCCCGGTTTTTTAACAGCTGTCATTGTGCTGTCAACGGTTTTATTTTCAGAATGTGCCTGCCCGCAGGAAGTGAATACAAAAGCTATAGCGATGATAAAAAGCAAATTAAATTTCGAAGCAGGAAAAAGAATCGATCTCACATTCATGAAGTACAATTTTTACTGGGTATCAAATTTTTAGCGAAACTAATTAAAAACGTAGTCCCCCAATGTTTAGTATACGATAAATTTATTTAACTGTTTTATAAAGAGCTGATATTGCAAAAACAATGCGTAAGATCAGTTCCTGTTTATAAACCCTCCCATACTTCTTTTGCAAAGTATTCTAATGAAGGATCACGGGCACCCATCAGCAGCAATACGCAGTTGTCATTTAAGTGCGGCCGCACAGTTGCTAAAAAGCTATTTCTATTTTCAACAAAGAATGCAAGCCGTCCCAGCGCTTTCAAATCGTTTATTAAATCATTGGCAGAAATATCTTTGGTAGTAGTGCCGCCTGCATAAAAAATCTCGCTCATCCATATCTCATCCTCCGGACGCAGCACTTTGCTTATTTCCTGCACAAAATCGTGCCGTAAAAACTTGGTAGGTCCGTAACCATGCGGTTGAAACCACCCAATAACTTTTGGCGCCAATTGCTGACAAGCTTCTATTGATACGGCACATTTAATTGGATTGTGTGCGTAGTCATCTATCAATAACACACCATGCTTTTTGCCCAGTACCTGGTGCCTGCGGTAAATGCCTTCGTAATTTTTAAGTGCATCTGCGCATGTTTGCAGGCTTATCCCTAACTGGCAGGCAACGGCAGTTGCAGCCAGTGCATTCTCCATATTGTGTTTGCCAACAGTGTGCAGTGTAAAGTCAACACCATTTATTGCAAAAAAAATATCCAGCCCCTGCTGCTTAAAATGAGTAGCAATAAAGCCTGCACCGGAAGCCGCATCAGCGGAAAAGTCATGTGATAATTGCTGTGACAATGATTTAGCCGCCGCCTGGCCCTGGTTCACAATAAACAAGCGGGTGGTGTTTTTTTTAAACACACTGAAAATATCCATCAGTGCATCCATCTCTTTATGGTCTTTGTCAATATTTAATAATAAACCCACTTCCGGGTGGTATTGTACAATGGAACCATCGCTTTCATCTGCTTCAATTACCAGCCATTCGCCGTTGCCCACTTTGGCATTGCCAATTTTGTTTTCTTTAATAATGCTAACCAGTCCCGCCCCGCTGATTATACTGGGTTCCTTACCTGCACAGGCAAGTATATCAAACAACATCGCGCTGGTAGTACTCTTGCCGCTGGTACCACCTACGGCGATTGTTCTTTTACTTTTTGCTATCAGGGCAAGCAATTCTGATCTTTTAATAATTGGGATAGCAAGCTGTTTTGCTTTTTGTACTTCAGCAACGGTATCCTCCACTGCTGTTGAAACAACTACCAAATCAGTATCCGCAGTGATGCCTTCTCCATTCTGCAGGAAACAAACTATGCCTGCTGCTGTTAATTTTTCTTTTGTATCACTGAATGTATCTGGCAGAAAATAGCGGTCGGAACCACCCACCTGCTTTCCAATGCCTGCCAGGTATTGCGCTATAGCGCTCATGCCTGTGCCTGCAACACCAATAAAAAAAACTTTTTTAAAATCACCGATCCCTGTAATCATAAAGGGTTATTTAGTACAAATAAAAGAAATAAAAGAATGACAACCGGGCGCTGTTCTATTTTATAACGCAATGCCAGCAGGGATGGTATTGTAAGAATGGAGGTAATTTTGATGTAATAACAAATTAGCTGCAGCAGCCTTTAATGGCGCCGGCCGCTGCTTAATAGCCAGAAAATAATGTATGCAAGCTATTTTTATAAGATTGCCGGGAAAGCGCCTTCACTGTCATTTGTTTAATCAAAGCAATTCAGCTGACATAAATCTTTTCACAAAAAGAGCATATTATTACCTAAAGGGCTACCATAATTTAAACGATACATAAAAAGTTTAATTACTTAGTATTTGGCTGACGGCCAGGCATTACATCTTTAAAATGAGAATAAAATAAATTAAGCGGCGTTTTCGTATCTTCACCACTTAACCCTATTGCTCATATAGTTTATCCAACTTGAAGTTTACAGATTTTAATTTCCACGAAAATTTATCAGAAGGTATTGCCGCCAGCGGTTATGAGGAGCCCACACCAGTGCAGGCACAGGTAATACCGCTCATTCTGCAGGGTAAAGACATTATTGCTTCTGCGCAGACAGGAACCGGCAAAACAGCCGCTTTTTTATTGCCGTTGCTCAACAAATTGATAACCGAACCACATGATGATCATCATATCAATGCGCTTATTATAGTACCTACAAGGGAACTGGCGATACAGATAGCCAGTCACCTGGAAGGCTTATCATATTTTACCTCGGTTAGTTCTATAGCAGTATACGGCGGTGGCGACGGCGGATCCTTTGTGCAGGAAAAATCTGCCCTTAGCAAAGGCGTGGATGTGGTAGTTTGTACACCCGGTAAAATGATAGCCCACATAAACATGGGTTATGTAAAGCTAAAAGGGCTGAGGTACCTGGTACTGGATGAAGCGGACCGTATGCTGGATATGGGCTTTAATGAAGACATCATGAAAATTATTTCGATGGTGCCGGTAAAAAGGCAGACGCTTTTATTTTCAGCTACCATGCCGCCAAAAATCCGGTCACTTGCAAAAAAAATTCTTATTCACCCGGAAGAAATTAATATAGCACTTTCCAAACCACCTGAAAAAATTATACAGGAAGCTTTTATTGTTTATGAGCCGCAAAAGATTCCGTTGGTAAAATTATTGCTGAAAAGCAAGACCTTTAATTCAATTCTTATTTTTTGTTCGCGCAAGCAAAATGTAAAACAACTGACCCTTGAGTTACAGCGGTCAGGCTTAAACGTAGAAGCCATCCATTCAGATCTTGAACAGGCGAAAAGAGAGGAAGTATTGCGCAGTTTTACCAGCAAACGCCTGCCGGTACTGGTAGCCACTGATATTTTATCTAGGGGAATAGATATAGACCATATTGATCTTGTTATTAACTACGATGTGCCCAATGACGGGGAAGATTATGTTCACCGTATTGGCCGCACCGCCCGTGCAGAGACTGACGGTACTGCCTATACATTTGTAACGGAACGCGAACAAAATAAGTTTGCACTGATTGAAAATTTATTGGGCAAACCTGTTACAAAAGCCATTGTACCACAACAGCTCGGTCCTACCCCGGCCTACCAGCCGCGCTCACGCAGCAACAACAGGCCGCAGCAGGGATTTTCTCATAAAAGAAGATAGGGTGAGGGAGGGATTTATAGGTGGTATTGAGTAGTAAGATCAGGCTGAAAAGGTTCAGCTTAGATTGGTCGTAGTACCAACGTTCAAAATCATACTTAAACTCAACACTTACCACTTAATACTTTCTTCCTAGTTTACATTAATCAGTGAAGGTCTTTTAATAAACTGGCTATTGTATTTAAACTTAATACCCGTATTTGTTTCTATGCGCCAGCTCTCTCCAGTAAAAGTCTTCCGGGGGAAATAAAATACTTTAAGTTCGAAGGTTCCGAAGATCAAACTTTCATTTCTTGTTCTGATACCACCGCCAATACTGCTGTATAAATCACTTCTTGACAAATTTTCTTTAACAGGTGTCATTAAACAGAGGTTGCCAAAAATAAAAGGGGCAAAATGAAAATTGATAAATGTGTAAGGGCTGAAAAAAACAGACTCCGCCCTTAACGTAGCCCTAAAATCACCATTTGCAGGCAAACTATTTTTCCATTCATCCAGGCCATAGGTACTTTGCAATGCAAGCGGTGCATTTAATACAGGATTTACCTGGCCGGTTATACTAGCACTCACCACACTTCTTTGTTTCCAGTTGGTTCCTAAATTTAAAAGACGACTGTAATGATCCAAACTTAACAGCATGTTGAAATCTTCCGGCTTTTTCTTTCCCCAATAAGTGCCGGAACGAAAAGTAAAATTGTAATAGGCCTGGTTAGGCGTAAAATAATAACGTTGTATATCAAGTCCCAGATAAGGCCTGTTCTTCTGCTGTTTGTTTATCCACCCTGCGGTCAGGGAAATGTCAATGCCTTCGGGCACATCTTCATTTCTGCCAAATCCATAAAAGTACCTGGCTTTATAAAAGTTTTGCTTAAAAATAGACAGCGCACCAAGTACCCCTGTAATATTTGCATACAAATAGAAATACTGGTTGGCATACTTATCCGGAAGAGTAAGAAACATCTGTTTAAAGTAACGGAGGCTAACCAAGGTACGTAAACGATCATCTTCATTACCCGAAGCCAATTTGTAGGCACCGGTGTTCCATCCAATCCATCCATCGTAATTAAAATAATGATATTGTATGTCTGAATGATAAAGGGAATCTGGCCAGAACATATTTTGCGTAGTATGATTGGCGGCTTCAAAAGAATAGGTCCATTTTGTATAGGGGTTAATCAGTGGTTTTATAAATTGTACATAAAGGTTTTCTTCTTCTTTTTGCCCGGTATTCAATGTATTACCGTAGCCGGTATAGCCAGCATACGCATCAATAAATGATCCGGCAATATTTCTATTAATATACTGAACAGCATAACTGGCATGCTTTCTCCTTTCCTGGTTATACAACATGCCCACTAACAGACTGTTGCCCCAGCCACCCATATTTTCTTCTTTTACAGTCATCTCCGCACTTTTAGGATTGTGCAGTTCAAAGCTACCGCCGATAGAAAGTACATCTTTGGTACGTACCAGTATATCTACAGAATCACTCTGGTACAAAGGGATTATAATAAACTTGGCGTCCTGTATATACGGCTGATCGCGCAGGTGCCTTTCATTATCGGCGAGCAGGTAGGCAAGTATTTTATCGCCTTTTTTAAAAAAAAGGTTATTCCGTATTACATATTCCCTTGACTTATGATGAAGCGAATTGGCAAGATTGGTAAAAGCATTTCTGAAATTATGTGCCGTATCTGTAATCTGGGTTCCAAAGTCGAGCCTTTGTATAGCAATATTTCTGACTATTTTCCCTTCGTATGGCACAAATGATAAATCATTTCTTACCGGTTCTGATTCCAGGTCCGAAGCAGCAGTATCACCTACCAGGTTGCTGGCCAGTTTGCCAAACATACCTTTCTGCCTTTTCAGGTAATTTACAATAGTACTTTTATGATTTCCGGTATCCTGCTGCGCCCAAAGTGGTAATTGCAGGCAAGAAATCAATATTACTATCCCATATATTTTACAAACCTGTGCAATCTGCATGCTCACGTAATCAATTTTTTGAAAATAAGCTTTTTACCTGATTCACACATACAAAAGCGGTGCCGTCAAAAAAAAGGAAAATTGCGGCCGTAACGGGGTGGTATAAATGGGATAAAGATAAGCGGGCTGTTGTGTAAAATTATATAAGATAATTACTGCAGAGAAGTAATTCCGGCAGACAGCGTCAAAATAACAGGGGTTTAACTATCCCATCAAATCCTGGTTTTCTTTTTGTTGCGCCCTTATCATCTCTGAAAAATTCATTTTTTTTGCCAGTGCAGATACGGCTATGGCAATCCGTTTTGTTTTGGTAGGATCTGTTTTTGCGCTTTCAATCCATTTGCTGAAATAATGTTGCCATGATTTGGGCATTGTATTGAAGAATGCCACTGCCACAGGTTCATCACCCAGGCATTCCATAAATTCTTTATTCAGCTGAAGCGGCTTGACGTCTGTTTGTAATTGAACTTTCAGCGTGTCTCCTTTCCGTTTGCCTGTTCCTTTTCTCATGGTTGCATTTACGGCCATTATAAAATCACCACCACCCATAGGCAACAAGGCAACGGCTTTAATAGCAAAGCCGTCCAGTTTTCCTTTTACCCGGAATGATTTTTTATTGCCGGGTTTTAATTGTTGCGCAATTTTTTCGGGTATGGTGATATAGGTCCAGCCGGTTTTTTCTCCCTGCTTTGCAAATTGAGTTAGTGTGGCTGTAAATTGTACCATGCGGATTGGGTATAAATTTCAGACTTTTTTTGATACTAACTATTTTTTTAAAAAAAATATGTCAGTACTATTTTTCAATAAATTGAAAACGGCCGCAATAAATTGCAGCCGTTTTTTAAGTAAGAAATAAGTGAATGCTTTAGTGTACAACAAGTTTTAATGTGGCAGCATTACCTGCATTACCGGTAATACGTATAATATAAATTCCTGGTCGGAGTTTAGCTGTATGAATCGTTTTGTTATTTGCACCAGCCGTTACATTCAATTGTTCGCTTTGTACAGTATTACCTGTAGCACCCAATACCTGCACGTTGGCTATACCAGCTTTATCGCTATTTATCTGCAACATTGCATTTTGTCCACCATTGACAGGATTGGGGTATATAGCCAGTTTGCCAGGTTTGAGGGAAAGCACCCTGGCCTCACCTAAATCTTTAAGCGTCTTCAGCGTAGCTATATCCTGTTCGATGGTTGTGTTTTGCGGGGCTGCCATCCGTGCACCGCCATTGGCACATGATCTTAGCAATAGTATTCCGCCCGTTGGATAAATGGCAAAAGCCTGTGTAGTTGCACCGCCCAGTATTGGCATAAATGAGAACCAGTTCCAGCCACCGTTGTATACAGTGGTTAATGCCGGATCCGTATATAAAATACTTCCGTCAGCAATGCCGGTTCCATAAACAGGTATCCTGCCTGCGGTGGATGCGTCATAACATGCACCGTATGGATCAGTAGCTATTTTTATATATCCTAAAAGATTACTTGCCGTTAATGGTGTAGTAAAACTGGTAACATTGGCATTGCAACCAGTGGCGGAACCAACTGCATTTTTAGGTACCACATACCAGTTGTATGTGTTGGAGGGCGATAATCCTGTAACACCATAAGAAGTACCGGTTACGGTAGCGGTTGCAGTTACCGGTGTTGTGGCACCTGTCCATACATACACGTCATAGGTGGTGGCCGTTGCCGCTGCAGTCCATACTAAGGTGGCCGTTGCAGTAGTTGCAATGGTAGAACCATTTACGGGCGAAGCATTGGTTACGCAGGCAGGCGGTGTTGGTATGGGAGCCGTTGTAAAGCTGGTAGCATTTGCATTGCAGCCTGTTGAAGATCCGACTGCATTTTTAGGAACGACGTACCAGTTATACAAACTGGCACCTGTTAAGCCGGTTGCACTATATGTTGTACCGGTAACATTCGCTGTAGCAGCTCCTGGTGCAACAGCACCTGTCCAAAGATATATATCATATGAAGTAGCAGTAGCTGCAGCAGTCCATGTTAAAGTAGCTGTATTAGTGGTTGCAATAGTGGAACCATTTGCAGGTGCCGTGTTGGTTACACAATTTGGTGCAGTTGGCAATGCTGCCGTAGTAAAACTGGTAGTATTTCCAGTACAGCCTGTTGAAGATCCAACCGCATTTTTAGGAACTATATACCAGTTGTAAAGGCTGGAGGCTGTTAAGGCAGCAGCACTGCAGGTTGTACCGGTAACGGTTGCTGTTGGCGTAACCGGGGCCGTTGCCCCTGTCCACAGGTAAACATCATAAGAAACAGCGGTAGGTGCTGCATTCCACGTTAAGGTGGCTGTTGTGATGGTTGCAATGGTTGAACCATTTACAGGCGAAGTATTAATAACGCAGGATGGCGGCATCGGTACAAAGGCCGTTGTAAAGCTGCTTTGATTATTACCGCAACCGGTTGCTGCTACCCCACTGCCGTTTTTAGGCACCACATACCAGTTGTAAAGAGCAGAGCCGGTTAAAGCGGAAGCGTTATAGCTGGTTGTGGTAACATTTGCAACAGGTGTGGTGGGTACAATAGCACCTGTCCAAAGATATACATCATATGAAGCTGCATTCGCTGCGGCTGCCCAGCTTAATGTAGCTGTTGTGCCTGTAGCCAGTGTTGCACCATTTGCGGGTGCTGTATTTACTGTACAACCCGGTACAGGTAAAGCAGGTGCCAGTTTAAAACTTATTTCATCAATAGCAAAATCATTGCCTGTAGTAGCATTTGATCTGTTTATGATACTCAGATCTGCATAAGTAAGGCCGCCGGAGTTCCAGGTGTAAGTATATTTTTTCCAGCTCGTATTACCTGTGCCGGTAGCCTGTACAAAACCACTTATAAGCGGCGTACCATTTATTGCAGGTGCAAGTTGCGCAGGGCTGGTAGCATTTTGATTGGCCATGTAAAAACTATATTCATAATTTGTATTGGGCAATACAGTAACCGGGCTATACGTATTCCAAACCCTGTCTCCTGCTGCAAAAGTGCAACCATTGCCAGTCTTGGTATAGTTAACAAGGAAACGGTTTCCCTGTACGCCGGTAGCATCTTGTGTGATCAAATCCGTACCCGATGTCATGATCCCTCCCTGGCAGGTAAAATTATTAATGCTGTATCCTGATGCAGAGACAAAATAATTATCTGCTGTAAAATGTTCCGCATACAATGTATCAACAGCACATGTTTTAGAACTGATAACTACGGGATTGGGCGTCCAGTCGGACCAGTTTCCACCAGCGTTTCTTCTGAACCTTACCCTGTATTGTCCCGCTTGTGTTGCAATGTATTCATTACCTGAAGCCCCGCCGATTGTACTGCCATCCCGCTGCCATTCATATGAATTATAACCCGCGGTAATAGCCATGCGGGCTGATACAGTACCACAAAATTGCTGGCTTTGGTAATACACCAACGGTTGTGCTTTATGGGCACTGTTCCAGTAGGTAGTGCTAATGAAAGCACCGGATGCATTTTTCTGGTTCCACATATCTGTCCATGTATTGTGACTATCATTCACATAATACGTTCTGTAAACATTGCCGCCTGCATTGCGGAAATCGGAATAAAAAGCATGCAGGTCATACGGATTGGGATTAACATCAATGCCCCCATTGGCTATCCACATGGGGATCTGTACAAAATTACCAATGCTTGATGTCAGTGATCTTACCTGGGCCGGTGATGAAGCCAGGGAAGCCGCAATTCTTTTGGGATACAAACTGGCGTAAGCAACAGTACCATATCCACCAGATGATAAACCCATGGCAATTGTTCTGTCCGGATCTGCATTATTATATTTTTGTAAAGTATCTAACACGCCGTTAATACGGCTGAAGTAAGAATCATCCCAACCTACGGCTGTTGTCTGCGGAAAAATCAGGAAACCATTCCATTCACCATTATTTATACGCTGTTCAAAAAGCTGTGCGCCCCAGAGCAGGTGAAATTCGTTATCAGTCACCGGTCCGATCTCGCCGCCACCATGAAAAAAAACTATCACGGGATATTTGATGGCAGGATTATAATTGTTAGGAAAACGAAGGCGAAAAGCCATTCCGTTCCAGATATAACTTTTAAAATTGGTGGTACTCCAGCCCATTCTTGAAGTTCTGACCCATTTGGCCATCACATTACCGGGAGGTGTATTAGGATGGGTAGAACTTCCGGCGGGAGCTGCGGCATTGTAAGTAACGAGCGGATCTGCGGGACTAAAAACGTTTTGTGCGTTCAGACTGAGACAGCACAATACTGCTGCAAAAATGAATAGATTTTTGAACATTTCTAACTGGTTTAGGATAATTAATAAGGCAACAAAAGGGGATTAGGATAGTATTTCTAAGAGGATAGGAGAATGACTAATCAGTATGCCTCAACGGGGGAGTAACCAAATAAAAACACATATTTTAAGTGTTTTCATTTACTTATTACAAAATTAATATAATATTTTATAACTCGAAATTTTTGGGCAAAAATCATACAAAGCGGGTATACCGGTAAGTGTAACGTAGATAAAGCCAGGCTAAGGTTTCGGGGGATTGCAAAATCCTTTACCTGTAAGGGATTTGATTGAATCGCAAAATAAGATCACAGCCATTTTATGATTCGGGATAACCATTTCCCATTGCATTTTCAACACAGTTATGTATAGAAGAAAATACTTCGGGGAATGCACCTAATTTTAAAGTTTTACAGATTAAGTCTTGCCTGTTGATTAATAGAAATATGTTTTATTTTCAGTTGCCAGAAAACTCGCGCAGAAAAATACGATACCAAACTGGCTATTAACGGGACGTTTGCTGACGTTATTAAAGTCAGTACTATACCCATGCCCAAAAAAGAAGATAAGACTAGGATAAGTCGAAA
>JBDSOC010000172.1:0-71104 GCA_039915085.1 Chitinophagaceae bacterium | reverse complement strand
AACAACCATTAACCGACCGGTTTCAGAAGTGTTTGACTACATTAAATACCTGAAAAATCAAGATTTATATAGTGTTTGGGCTAAGCGAGATCCAAACATGAAAAAGGAGTTTCGTGGTATCGATGGGACGGTTGGATTTGTGTCTGCCTGGGAAAGCGATCAAAAAAATGTCGGAAAGGGAGAGCAGGAAATTCTTAATATTGAGGATGGCAACAGATTGGATTTTGAACTGCGGTTCATTGAGCCCTTCGAAGCTAAAGATAATGCTTATATGATAACAAGACCTCTTAACGATACTCGAACAAATGTGAAATGGGGATTTAAGGGCAAAATGAATTATCCAATGAATTTTATGATGTTGTTTATGAATATGGAAAATATGCTGGGTAAAGATCTGGCAGATGGACTGGCTAATTTGAAAAGAATTCTTGAAAAATAAATATGGCTGTACAATATTTTACCCTAATTATCAATTGAATTTATTAATAACTTAAAACCTTTTCAAAATGACTATCAATCCTTATTTAAATTTTCCTGGTACTACCGAAGCAGCATTTAATTTTTACAAATCAATTTTTGGTGGTGAATTCACTATGGTGCAACGTTTTAAAGACGGCCCTGATGCTGGCAAAGTTCCTGCAGCGTTACAGAATCAAATCATGCATATTTCTTTACCCATTGCGCCCGGCTATATTTTAATGGCTACAGATGCGCCCGCAGAAATGGGTTTTGTTTTTACAAAAGGAAATAATTGCTATCTCAATGTGAGCCCGGATACCAGGGAAGAAGCAAAACGTCTTTTTGATGGATTATCTGCCGGTGGTAAAATAGAAATGGACTTGCAGGATGCGTTCTGGGGTTCTTACTTTGGATCATTTGAAGATAAGTTTGGTATCAAATGGATGATTAATTATGCCAAACAATAAATTGTATCGCAAATAAGTATTAAAAAATAAAAGATGAAAAAGACAAACACCATCTATTGGATTTTTACAGGCATCCTTGTAGCATTAATGCTTTTCAGCGGCATTCAGAATCTTTTGTCAACAGAACCATCTATTAAACTGATTTCAAAACAACTGGGATACCCGGAATACTTTCTCCCTTTTATTGGTTTAGCCAAAACTTTAGGCGCTATTGCCATTCTCATCCCTGGTTATCCAAGAATAAAAGAATGGGTATATGCCGGGTTTACGTACGATTTAATGGGCGCCCTTTATTCAACCATTGCTGTAGGGGAACCTTTTGCCAACTGGTGGCCTATGCTTTTTTTCTTTGTTATACTGGCATTCTCTTACATATACTATCATAAAAGATTGAAAGCAGTTTCTCCGGCGAATATAAAATAGACGCTATGATCGAAGTTTTTAAAACAGATATCCAGGAACTATCGCAGGCCGAGGGTCTGATCTCTCTGTTGCTGGATCATTTTCCGGAAAGCAAAATAAATGTGGACCTGCATGATTGTGATAAAGTGCTCCGGATAGAGGGCTGTAACTTCCTGCCATCAAAAGTAATGCTGCTGGTAGAGGAACGCGGCTTTACGTGCAGCGTGCTTGAATGAACCACCCTGGGAGGAAATAAAAAACCGTAGTTTTTAAAGACTACGGTTTTTTGTTTGAAAGGAGGATAAGATGAATGGTAATTATTTATAAGTACTGGTTGCAGGATGAAAATTTTTCCATGAATGCCAGAACTCCTGGTAAGACTGAACTGAGTATCTCCTCCCTTCATAATTTTAAGCGATGTTAGACCAGATGAACGATATGGACCATAAAACAGGTTAAATAAGATTTTAGGAATTTGATTACTGATGATTTTAATGATTATTCCTGCTGCAAACCTGCGACCAATAGCTGCCTGGAATCTTTATTGCAGCGCTACCGTATTCAAATATTTTTTACTTTTTTTCATATTCCTTCAAAATGGAGTTTATCATCTGCTTACGGTAGTCCAAAAGCAAGGCTGGCGTGTATTTGCGCTAATTGTTAACATGTTGATTCTAATCAATATCAATTGTCATTTTTGTGGCAATGTCTGCAAGGCATACTAAAATAATAACTAAGGATACTAAGCATAATTACTTAAACAGGGCTTTCAATTAAAAGAACCGCAATAAAATTTTCTTTATATGCGTTTGCCGGTATGGTGAAACCACTTAAAAAGAATGAGCGCTATGCCTTATTTGCTATAAAATGGGTATTCATCTATTAATTCATTTTTATTAACAATTAAAATCAAAATCCAAACAAATGAAAAAAGGAACAAAATTGATCCTTGCCGCACTTGTTATGATAGTATCTGCATCAGGCGCATATGCACAGGCAACTGCCACTGCATCCGCTACAGCCACTATTGTAACACCTATCAGCATTACAAAAACCGTTGACATGAACTTCGGTAACGTTGCTGTACAAACCAGTACTGCCGGTACAGCAGTACTTACACCTGCTGGTGCACGATCAAGCACTGGTGGTGTAACACTTCCTGCTACAACAGGTACAGTTGCTGCTGCTTCTTTTACGGTTAACGGTCAGGGTGCATATACGTATGCAATTACTTTGCCGTCTACTGCACTTACTATCACCAGTGGTGCAAACACCATGACGGTTAGTTCGTTTACCAGCACGCCTTCTGCTACAGGTGCGCTTACAGCAGGTACACAAACGCTGACTGTTGGCGCTACATTGAATGTGGCTGCTGCACAGGCTTCCGGTGTGTATGTATCAGCAACACCGTTTAGTGTAACGGTGAATTACAATTAATCTTCCATTGAAAGAAAACGTTGAAGTGCAACGTTTTCTTTATTTTTTTAGTAATGCGTTATTCAATATCATGAAAAAGTTACGGGCCGCCTGCCAGTTAAGAAATCTTGCCTCTTGTATTGCAATACTGGTGACATGGCAGTTTGTTTTTCCTTACTGCGCAGCAGCACAGGGCAATCTTCTCCTGATGCCAAGACGAATTGTTTTTGAAGGATCTAAAAGATATGAAGAGATCAACCTTGCCAATACCGGAAAGGATACTGCACGGTATGTTATTTCTATCATGCATGTGAGAATGCAGGAAGATGGAAGTTTTATTGAAATTACCGAGCCCGGTGCCGGTGAAAACTTTGCCGATAAATACATTCGTTTTTTTCCGCACAGTGTTACCCTTGGACCGGATGAATCGCAGGTAGTAAAAATACAACTGAACAGATCAAACGAGCTTACAGCAGGAGAATACCGATCGCACATTTATTTCAGGGCAATTCCGGGTGCAGCTCCGCTGGGTGAGAAGCAGACTGCTGCTGATTCTGCAATTTTCATTAAACTGGTTCCTGTTTTTGGTATATCCATCCCCGTTATTATAAGGGTTGGAGAAGTAAATACGGAAGTGAGCCTTACTGATCCTTCTGTAGAAATGGCGGAAGATACTATACCTGTATTGAACATGACATTTTTACGTAAAGGCAATATGTCTATATACGGAGATCTGTCAGTAGACTATATTTCTGAACAGGGAAAAACAATTTCTGCAGGTACTATTAAAGGGATCGCCGTGTATACACCCAACCTGGTAAGGCGCTTCAAACTTAATCTTGAAAAGCATCCTGGCATTGATTACCATTCAGGGAAACTGCATATAACCTATAGCACACCGGCAGAATCTAAACTTACAAAAATTGCTGAAACTGATCTTGTGTTGCATTGATTTTGAAAAACTAATATCTTATGACCAAGAAATACGGCCTTATCTTTTTTGCACTTATGTCCATTACTGCAAAAATTTCAGCTCAGACTGTTGTGGTTACTGATGATAATACATATGTAACAGGCCAGGCATCTTCTGTACTGGATGTTAAATCAACTTCTAAAGGATTTCTTGCGCCTCGCATGACTGCGGCACAGAGAATTGCTGTTACAAGTCCGGCTGAAGGATTACTTGTTTATCAAACAGATGGTATCAGGGGATTTTATTATTATACGGTATCTGCATGGACGATGCTCGCTTCCGGGGCCGGCAGCCAATGGATAAGCACTGGCAATAACATATATTACAATACCGGTAATGTTGGAATAGGAATTACAAACCCCACGGTTCCACTATCGGTAAAGGACACACTCGAAATCCGTCGCATAGGTGCCATGTCGGAATTATTATTTTCCAACACATCAGGTTCCGGCGATTTCCGGATTGCCGGAGATGGGGGTGATGTTTTCTGGCAAGGCGGTGGTGGCAGAAACCTGCAGATGGGTGCTTTTTGGGGTGTTGTACTCGCCGGTGATCGCCAGTCAGGAACTATCCCGGCTTTTTCCAACGGTGTTGCAAATACCGGGGTTTTAGTGTTGGCACAGCGCGATGCCAGTGTGCCGCTGGGCATACAAGCCAACTCTGCCAGTCAAACAGCCAATCTTACAGAATGGCGTTCATCTGCAGCTACATTAAGTGTTGTAGATAAAAATGGCAACCTGGGAATCGGTGTAACAGCACCTTCTTCAAAGCTTCATGTGTCAGGTACCAACCCATTGACTTTAAATGGTGTTCAGACAGGTCTTGTTTCAGACAGTCTGCTAACGATAGCATCCGGCATAGTAAGAAAACTTCCTTTTGCTTCTGTTGCAAGCGGAACATCCTGGTCGCTTACCGGAAACACAGGAACAAGTTCCGGAATTAATTTCCTGGGCACAACAGATAATAAAAGCCTGCGATTTAAAACGAATACAATACAGGGAATGATCCTGGATAGCCTGGGCAATGCAGGCATCGGCACAAGCCCTGCTTTTACTACCGGCACTTTCCAGGAAAAATTATTAGTAGATGCGGGAACAACCAGTTCTTACAACGCCATAGTAGCAAGGGGATTCATCAACAATTACCTGCAATTGAATATTCAGAACCAGTCTAACGGGATAAATGCATCCTCCGATGTGGTCGCCACATCTGACAATGGTAATGAAAGCATCAACTATATTGATATGGGCATTAATAGCAGCACCAATACACAGAATATTATGGGTGCAGCCAATGATGCATATTTATACACAACAGGAAATAATTTACTGATAGGTACAGGAACTGCTGCCAAATCATTGGTATTTATGACTGGCGGCACAACACAATCTACCAATGAACGTATGCGTATTGACGGAAATGGTTATGTTGGCATAGGAACCAATGCACCCACTTCAGACCTTACCTTATTTCAAAATGCCGGCGGAACTTTTCCCTCAAAAGGGTTCAGGTTTACGGGCAATTCCATAGGAGGAACAAACACCGGTTCCGGATTTTCTATGGCTTTAGGTTATAATACAACTAATAACAAACAATTATGGCTGGGCGATGCCGACTACCTGAATAATCCGGCCGGCGTATTTGTACGGTATTCATCTTCCAGTGGCTTAACAGCCATTGATGCTGTTAACGGAGATAATAGCAGCAGAAGAGCTATAGCATTGGGTGTTGCAGGAGATGCCGCTTCCGGGATTATCCTGGGCAACGATGTCAACGCAACATCCCCAAGTTCGTATGTATGGGCGAACGGCAATATGGCCATCGGTAATGGATACAGAAGTAATGCTGCGCCAGCAAATGGTCTTATTGTACAAGGCAATATGGGCATTGGCACAACGGCCCCAGCAACGGCCCTGCATGTGGTTGGAACCAATCCACTGACATTGACAGGCGTGCAGGCTGGCGCCAGTTCTGATAGCATATTAACAATAGCCTCCGGAACGGTAAGAAAACTTCCCTTCTCAACAGTAACAAGTGGTTCCTCATGGTCGCTTACAGGCAATGCCGGCACCACTTCAGGATCTAATTTTATCGGTACTACAAATAACACAAGCCTTAAATTCAGAACCAACGGAATACAGGGACTGATGCTGGATAGTCTTGGCAATGTTGGTATAGGAACCGCCCCTGCATTTACTGCCGGTGCCAACCAGGAAAGTTTATTGGTGGATGCCGGAACAACTACTTCTTATAACGCAATTGTAGCAAGAGGATCTATCAATAATTATATGCAGCTGAATATACAAAATCAGTCAGCCGGAACAAGCGCTTCTTCAGATATTGTAGCTACAGCAGACAATGGTACAGAGAGCATCAACTATGTTGATATGGGTATTAACAGCAGTACCAACAGCCAGAATATTATGGGTAGTGCCAACGATGCATATCTCTATACAACAGGAAATAATTTACTGGTGGGTACAGGCACTGCTTCTAAATCAGTGGTGTTTATGACAGGTGGCACAACTCAATCAACGAACGAAAGGATGCGTATTGACGGATCCGGCAATGTGGGAATAGGTCTTACTGCGCCTGCTCAAAAACTTGACATTAGCGGAAATTTAAAATTAAGCGGTGCTTTTATGCCCGGTGGTACAGCTGGAAATGCTGGCGAATTTTTAACATCAAGCGGAGCCGGGGTGGCTCCAACCTGGATTAACGCCAGTTCATATATAGGTGCGGCTGCCTGGCTGAAAGCCGGTAATGCAGGTACCAATTCGGGCACCAGTTTTATAGGAACAACGGATAACACCAGTATCCGGTTCAGAACAAACAATGTACAGGGAATGGTGCTGGATAGTCTTGGCAATGTTGGTATAGGAACAGCCCCTGCATTTACTGCCGGTGCCAACCAGGAAAGTTTATTGGTTGATGCGGGAACAACCACTTCTTTTAATGCGGTAGTAGCAAGGGGTATCATCAATAATTATTTTCAGCTGAACATACAAAATCAGTCCAATGGAGTATCGGCATCAGCGGATATAGTAGCCACCGCAGATAATGGGAACGAGAGTATCAACTTTATTGATATGGGCATCAACAGCAGCGCCAACACGCAGAATATTATGGGGGGTATTAATGACGCCTACCTTTACACAACAGGAAACAACCTGCTGATAGGTACTGGAACCGCGGCCAAATCATTGGTGTTTGTGACGGGGGGTACAACGCAAAGTACCAATGAACGGATGCGCATTGACGGCACCGGTGATATTGGAATTGGTGTTACCGTTCCTACAGCCACCCTGCACCTGAAAGCAGGTACAACAGGTGCAACAAATGCACCGTTAAAATTTACTTCAGGCACCAATATGACTACACCTGAAGCAGGCGCTGTGGAGTTTGATGGTACCAACTACTTTGCCACTGCCGGTGCTGTTCGTTATACACTGGCAAAAACACTTACTGCCACAGCAACTTTAGACTTTCCATTAACTGCTACTGTATCATCCAGTAATTTAACCATCACTGTTACAGGCGCAGCAGATGGTGATGTTGTGCAATTGGGTGTTCCCAATGCTTCTGCTACAACCAATGGATGTTTCACAGCTTATGTTTCTGCTGCCAATACAGTGACAGTAAGGTTTAATAATTATACGGCAGCAGGTGTAAATCCGGCTTCCAGTACATTCAGGGTTTCTGTAATAAGATATTAATGGGATGGTACAAAAATACCACGCGGAATAAAATATAGATTAACGTCAGATTGAAACTAAATTTTTATATATCGCTTATTAACATACTGTTGTTCCCGTTTTGCGCAACGGCACAGGGATTGATCATCCCATCCGGCGCTTATGTTGTTGCCAGCAATGGAAACATTGTGGTAAAAAATAATTGGGTTAACAACGGCAGCTTTACCCACAATGGGGGTACTGTTATATTTAACGGAACAACCCAAACACTGAGTGGAAGTACTGCAACTACATTTAATAATCTTACAACAATAACG
The DNA here is from genome assembly GCA_039915085.1 of Chitinophagaceae bacterium. Lineage (GTDB taxonomy): Bacteria > Bacteroidota > Bacteroidia > Chitinophagales > Chitinophagaceae > JACMLD01. The sequence continues at coordinate 63,375 of JBDSOC010000172.1, read as the reverse complement.
GGAAGCACCACAACTATATCTTCTTCCAGTCACTTACTTAAGGGCGTTATACTAAGTAATGGTACGCTCAATGCAAACGGTAACCTTACATTGCTTTCTACTGCCGCTCAAACAGCTTCGGTAGACGGAACTGGTACCGGCGAAGTATTGGGTAACCTTATTGTACAACGCTATATTGCTTCAGGTTTTGGTTATAAATATTTCAGTTCTCCTTTTCAAACTGATACCGTTGGTGATTTTTCAAATGACATGAACCTGGCTGCCAGCTTCCCCACATTTTACCGGCACGATGAAAATCTTGCTTCCATTGGTTGGGTAACATATACAGCAGGTTCAGGCACACTCAATTCCATGCAGGGGTATGCCGCTAACCTGGGGCCCGCAACGGCATCCAAAACAGTAGATCTCAAAGGAGTTATTAATAATCATACGGTCTCAAGAACATTGTATAACAATGATATGGCGTATACAAAGGGATTCAACCTGGTGGGTAATCCTTATCCTTCACCTGTAAACTGGGATGCCGTGGGTGGGTGGACTAAAACAAATATTGATAATGCAGTCTATTATTTTAATGCAGGTACCACCGATCAATATACAGGTGTGTACAGCAGTTATATTAACGGTGTATCCAGCGATGGCGTTGCGGGCAGTACTATTGCCGCCATGCAGGGTTTTTTTGTGCATGTTTCTAATGGAACATTCCCTGTTACAGGTCTGCTTAGTGTAAACAACAGCGCCAGGATCATCAATTCAACAGCTACTTTTTTTCGTGTCTATGGACAAGATGATCAACCCCTGCTGCGACTGAGTGCAGGATTTGCTGATGAAACAGTTATAGCGGATCCGGTAACATTTTATTTTTCTGATGAAGGCACGGGTAACTTTAATAAAAAACTGGATGCATTAAAGCTGATGAACACGGATACTGTTATTCCAAACCTGTTTGCAATATCTGCGGATGCCGAAAAATTATCTATAAACGCAATCGCTACCCCCCATGATACACTTGCAGTTGTACCACTTGGATTGATCACAAAAAAAGATGCCTGGGTTAGTTTCAATGCAAAAGATATAAAGAATATTCCGGCAGGATTGTATATCTACCTGTCAGATGTTAAGACTGGTGTAAACCACGACATGCAGAAGGATGCGCGTTATCGTTTATTCCTGCCTGCCGGTGATTATGAAAACAGATTTTTCCTGAAGTTCAGCACAAAAGAATTGAATACAATTACAGGTAATACCAATGCGAATGAAACATTTGCTGCATACAGTAACGGTGGAAGGTTGTATATAAATGCCCGTCTGCCAGCCGGTGAAAAAGGTATCGTAACAGTTATCAATATGCTTGGCCAGGTAATCTGCCGGCAGGAAACCGGTGGCAATACATTTCAGCCAGTAAATGCCAGCTTTGTCAGCGGTGTATACATTGTCAATTTTTCCAGCACAACACAAAAACAGTCTAAAAAAATATTTATAGGTAACCGGTGACAAAAATAGCAGCCATATTATTAAGCCGGAAAAATATTCGTTTACTTTTTTACGTGAGTATCTTGTTGGTTGGGTGTACTTTTTCGGTAAAAGCACAACCTCCACCTCCAAGGCCCATCAGTATTTATGTAAATCCTGCACAAGGATTAATTTTTGGCGCATTTTTCCAGGGTGCATCAGGCGGTACGGTGATTGTTTATCCTGATGGTTCACGTTCTGTTACGGGTAGTCTTGTGCAGGCAAATTTGGGGTATCCATTTTCGCCAGCCATTTTTGAAGTGGATGCCAATGTGGGAACTGCCGTTTCTATTATGAACGGACCCGATGTTACGCTTACAGGAAGCAATGGCGGATCTATCAGTTTACATATTGGAACAGCCAGTACCGGCGCTGCATTCGTTACGTCTGTTGCACCTCCTTCACGTACACAGGTAAGGATTGGTGGAACACTTACAGTTGGTAACCCGCTGGCCAATCCTTCCGGCAACTACAGTGGAACATTTTCAGTAACATTTATCCAGCAATAAAATGCTGTAAACCATATCAGGAAAGCGAGATGAAATGCAACAGTAAATATCCCCATGAAAAAAAATGGCCTGGCAACAGGATCCTTTTTTTACTGTCGGCATATTTCCTGTTATTGTGTTGTCCGGTACATACGTTTGCCAATGAAGAACCAGATCCGGTACTTCCTTTTGATGAGATACTGGTATTTATGAATGTGCAGGGTGTAGGCAATGTGGAGATACCAGCGGCTATCAGGAACGAATCTGCCTACCTTTCAATTACCGATGTATTTGATTTTTTAAAGATCAGGAACACCCCTTCGCCGGGGCTGGATTCTATAGCCGGTTTTTTTATTACACAGCAGGATGTATTCCTGATTGATAAAATACATAACCGGGTAGAATTCCACGGAAAAAAAATTGATCTGCCCCCAGATGCATTTATACAAACCGCAACTACTTTATACCTGCGCACAGATTATTTTGGACAGATTTTCGGCTTGCAGTGTAAGTTTAATTTCCGCAGTCTTTCTGTTATTCTCAGCACCAACCTTGAGCTGCCCGTAATCCGGGAAATGAGGCAGGAAGCCATGCGTAATAACCTTGGCAGGCTGAAAGGAGAATCAAGAGCTGATACAACTATACTTCGCAGTTACCCGCTTTTTAAATTTGGTATGGCAGACTGGGGAGTTATTAATATGCGTGATGTTCAGCAGAAAACAACAGACACCAGGTTGAATCTTTCACTGGGTGCTGTGGTAGCAGGAGGAGAAACAAATGTGTCACTCAATTACAGAAACAATTTGCCTTTTGATGAACGGCAGCAATACTATCAATGGAGGTTTGTAGACAACGATAACAGGGCATTGCGGCAAGTTACGGCAGGCAAAATTTTTATGCCTTCCATTTCTTCTATTTATTCCCCGGTAGTAGGCGTACAGTTCACCAATGCGCCTGCCATTTACAGGCGGTCTTTCGGTACCTATTCACTTACTTATTATACAGAGGCCGGGTGGATAGCTGAGCTATATGTAAACAACACACTGGTTGATTATTCAAAAGCAGATGTAACCGGAATGGCAAATTTCCAGGTGCCTTTGGTATATGGCAATTCACTGGTAAAAATCCGCTTTTACAGTCCGTGGGGTGAAGAACGTACCAGTGAACAAAACATTCAGATACCTTTCAATTTTCTTCCCCTGAATGAGTTTCAATATACAGCAAGCGCAGGTATTGTTGAAGACAGTCTCAATAGCAAGTTTAGCCGTGTAAATGCCAATTATGGACTTAGCAATCGCCTGACCGTTGGGGTTGGTGCAGAGTACCTGTCTTCTGTTACAACAGGTAAGGTTATGCCATTTTTAAATGCATCACTCCGGGTAAGTTCCAACCTCCTGTTTTCAGGAGAATATACAGCAGGCGTAAGAACTAAATTCATCGGCAGTTATCATTTGCCATCAGATTTGCAAATAGAGGCTAATTATACCCGTTATAAAGCTGGCCAGAAGGCTATTAATAATACTTTCCTTGAAGAAAGAAAGATCATTGTGTCTTTTCCTTTCCGCAGAAAAAGATTTACCTTGTTTTCAAAGCTGTCTGTTTACCAGATTGTACTACCCACTTTTAAATATGCAGCTAATTCAAAATATACGACTATTGAAGGATTGCTTTCAGGTGTTGCTTTTGGCATAAACACCAATCTTACTACCTATGGTTTGCTTACAGACCAGGCCAGTCCTTACGTTTACAGCAATCTTTCCATGGCTTTTCGCTTGCCTGCAAGAATTATTTTTACCCCGCAGGTGCAATATGAATACAACCACCTCAGGATAATTGATATAAGAGCCGAATTGGGAAAATACATCAACAGCCGCGGCTATCTGAATGTATATTATGAAAATAATTACAAAAGTGTATTTCAAAGCGTTGGTATTGGCCTGCGGTATGATTTTTCTTTTGCCATCAGCGGTTTGTCTTTTACCCGCGGCAATCATGGAACAGGTAATATGGTACAATCAGCCAGCGGCAGCCTGATGTACAATGACAGGACAAACCATGTGAACTTTAATAACCGTAACAGTGTGGGTAAAGGAGCTATTATGGTGCTGCCCTATCTTGATCTTAATGGTAATGGCCGCCACGATGCGGATGAGCCCAAAGTTTATGGAATTAATATCAGTATGAACGGAGGCCGGATCAAATATAATAAAGCTGATACCAGTATACAGGTAACCGACCTGGAAGCATATGCCAACTATACGCTTAAGATAAACGAAACATTTGAGAATATTGCCTGGCATATCCGCAATAAAACAATCAGTATTACTATAGATCCCAACCAGTTTAAAGTGGTGGAAGTACCGGTTACTGTAGCCGCTGAAGTAGCTGGCATGGTTTACCTGGAGGATGGTACTAATCAAAAGCCGTTATCACGCATCATTGTAAGTTTTTACCGAAGCGATTATACACTGGCTGGCGAAACAGTTACTGAAGCGGATGGTTCTTTTAATTTCACGGGGTTGACGCCCGGATCCTATTCAGCGCAAATCAATGCCGCGCAAATGCAAAAGCTGCACATGAAGGCACTGCCATGGTCATTGCCATTTACCGTCAATGCCAATAAAAATGGTGATTTTGTGGATGGATTGCATTTTATCATACAGCCCCTTTAAAGCAAAATATCCTTGTTCCACAAAAGTTAAGGATAGATTAACTGTTCTAAATGCAACTTTATTCGCTTTTTGCGTTTTTTTGTTCAGTGTACTTGTAACATATCCTGCCGTGCCTGCGTCTCTACTATTTACAAAACCGGTGTTAATGAAAATAAGACTCCACGAAATTGAGTTCGGGGCAGGCAATACTGATAAAAGCAAGGGTTTTTACCAGGCTATTTTGGGGCTGGACCCGGTTATTGACCAGGACCAGCTAAAAGTATTTAATTCAGGCGTGGCAGGTGTTGATTTTAATATTTCAGAACAGCAGCCGGTAAGTTCGGTTACTGCCAGTTTTTTGACCACTGATCTGCAGAAAATAATAGAACGGCTTCAGCTAACGGGTGTTCTGTTTGAAGGACCTTCCACTGCAGCTTTTGGTATGCTGTCTATATCATTGCAGGATCCTGATGGCAATTTTATAAAGATTAACCAGCCCACTTCAGAATCTCCCAGCTGGTTAAAGGTATAACCCGCACCTTACTTTTCCTTTTTGATCAAAGACAAATTGCATCGTTGCATTATCCACCAGGTGCACTTTCATTGCATCGGCAGGGTGTCTTGGATTTCATACCTCATCATTCATCCAGCCAAAAGGACCAACGGGTAAATCCCCAAATGTTTCAGTCTGTGTATAATTGATTATGAAATATACTGTTGCGAATTTGCGTATAAAAAAATAGTAACACAATGGACGAATAAATAGAAACGATCACGATAAATATTATTTCATGTAAAACTACACCTGCACTATTTATTTTTAAATGCAATACATTGCTGACATAAAATCTTTTTAATTACAAATGATCAACCTGGCTGGTATATATTATACAACCCTGCGCATAGTATTGTATTGCAAATCTTGCATACCAGGTAAATAAGAAATTTTATTTTCTCCTGATAAAGCAAAGATTGCTGATCGGTAAATGTGATTGCACCCCGGTTGCAATTGCCTGTAACTTATTTATTATTAACCAGTTGTTTCCTTTTGCGATTTTCCCGCTTACCTACCTATGGTTACGGCCAGCCAATTATATTACCGCCTGTCATACATGCTTTACCGGCTGGAGAACAAAAAGTACCGTTCCTGCGGGATGTTCTTTAAAGAAATGTTAACACACTATATCTTTGATAAATCAAATCAAACAGGAGTATATCTCCACGAAAAATGAACACAGAATAGCGTTTTTATTTGCCCGTTTTCTAAAAGGGTAAAACTAACGGCAATCTCCACTCTGAAAAAATTCCAGTAAAAGATTTACCGCGTTTTAAATAACGGAAAGCTGAAAACTTTACCGCCCCGTTGTACCTGATCAATTCAAACATTAAGCTAAAATGAAACAGATTTTTGCTGTGGTGATCACAATTGCCATTGTGTTTATACTTACCTGCAGGTTTATCAAAAATATCCGCCCTGTACATAACGGATACAGGCAACCGGCCTCAACTGAAAAACGGCCGGAGACTGATTTGGATTTCCCTGCTTCAGCAGGTGGTTTGCTTATCCGGCACTTGCTTTATTAGGTCATTATAGCAGACAGGGGATGAATGCATAGCAGCACAGCAACTGTTATGGGTGCCATACAATGCCCTTTAGAAAACGAAAAAATGATGGTGATGCCATCTATTATTAACTATAAAAACCAGCGACTATGGCCAGCATTGGCAAAAAAATTCTTTCGGCTTTTGTGGAATTAACAGATGCTACACCAGCTGTTAAAAAGCCAGGAGAAGTAAATAGCACATCCACTTTTACTGCCGTGAGCTACACCCCCAAACAGGCAGACAACGAAAAGTTCAGGAAATATTTTGAAAAACTTTTTGAAGAAGCAAATATGCCCGGACCGGATTATTATGAGTTTTCAAAAATGATTGAAGCCATGAAAAGCATCCCCGACGAAAACGCACGCTTTAGTGCCGCATTTGCAGGATTGCAGGTGCAGGGCCTTGACAAACAAAAGCTCCTGGCTACTGCATCTTCTTACCTGGAGATAATGGATAAGGATGCAGTCAGTTTCTTTTCAACTGTTGATGCTGCAATGCAGGAAAAAGTATTGGGGAAGAAAAATGAAATGGAAGAAAAAACACAACGGGTAAAGGATTTGTCGAATGAGATCAGTGATCTGCAACACCAGGTTGCTGTTCTTAATAATGAAATAAAAGACAATGAAGAAAAATTGGCGCACCGTACGGATAGTTATAAAGACGCAATGGAAAACATGAAAAGCAGGATACAAAATGATGCTGAAAAAATTAAATCATTCATTCAATAAAAATTAAACAAGATGATACAAATTAATCAACAATCAAAAAAAACACAATGGCTGGCTGAACCCAAAAATATAGCCACTTCCATTATTGGCCTGTCATTGTTTGCCGGTTTGGCTTATGGCTTTCTAACATTTGTACTGCCCTGGATGGTTGCTGTAACATGGAATATGGTAAACCTTATTATTGGTGGAGCAGTACTGGGATTTTTGATGATGATAGTCAGTAATAAAAAGTTCTGGCGGGCATTGAAATATTTTTCTGAATTCATTGCCAATTATACTATTGGTATTGCCATTGAGCTGAACCCGTTCAGCATATTACAGACTAAGATAGAACAGGGTTATGATGACAGGAATACTTTGTACAGGCAGGGGGCTAAATTAAAAGGTAAACAAAGTGAATTGATGGATAAACTGTCTGGAAAAGAAAAGGAACTGCAGCTAAATGTTCAAAAAGTAAATATCCTGAAAGCAGAGAAAGCAGGGTCAAGACAAATGGATCTGTATGCAAACAATGTCTTGCGTTGCCGTGAATATATTGACAATGTTACGCCGGTTGTAAGTGATCTGAACAAGCTGATAAAATTTGCAGACATGGCTTATGAAGAGAGTGGTATTATGCTGGAGGATGCAAAGCTTGATCTTGAAGCAAAGAAAGATTTGTACTACTCCGTTACAACAGGTTTATCTGCTGTCAGCAGTGCAATGAAAGCATTTAAGGGCGATGATGATCTGAACCGTGATGCTGAAAAAGCACTCGCCATACTGAAAGAACAGATTGGTGAAAAGATCGGGCACATTAAATCTGCCATAGATGTGACCGCACGTTTTATGGACGATAAAGTACTTGAAGACAAAGCCAAATCTGCGCAGGCAATTGAACTGATCAACCAGTTTAATATGCAAAGCGATTTTAATTATACCAACACAGTACTCGGAAATGGAAAAGATAGTGGCAGGTTGAGTGACATTAACATTACGGACCGCTACAAAGGGCTTATTGAATAATCATCCCGTAAAAAACCATAAGCAGTATAAGAAACTACTGCAAATGAACAGCGCAGGCGGAGATAACAATGAACGTGATACTGCTGACTGTCCCAACCATGCCTTATTAAAAACCGATTTTAAAAACTTATAAACAAATTAAATACTACAACTATGTCAGTTAAATTAAAACCCGCAGGAAAATTATTCATCATTGCTGCAGTTATTACTGCAGGTATATTAAGTGTAAGATGGTACCAGGGCCGCCCTAAAGAAGTTGTACAGTCGGTAGAATTGGGTAAGGTAACATTGCCAGACGCTAAAGATGCATCCTTAAGCACCAATGCTGTAAAACTTGCTTTGCCATCAGAAGCTACTGCAATTAATGGTGGTACAACTATTACCTGGGAACGTATGGCATGGAACTCGCAGTTTTCTGGTATGTATGCCAATGGTGGTGTGCGTACAACAAAGGGTTCTTTGTTTGATAAAGCGAAACTGGATGTTACCTATACACGCCAGGATGACTGTAACAAACAAATGGCCGACCTTGTAAAGTTTGCCAATGAATACAAAACGAATGTTAATGCGCCCGCTGTATTTATTACGTTTATGGGTGATGGTATGCCTGCATTCATGACCTCTTTGTCTAAAGAGCTTGAACCATTGGGCGCAGAATACCAGCCCATCATTATACCGGTTACACACGGTAAATCTTATGGTGAAGACCAGGTGATGGCACCGGCTTCATGGAAACAGGATCCGCACAATGCCGTTGGTAAATGTGTAGCAGGTGTATTGCGCGATGGGGATATCAATATTTTACTGAAATGGGCTGGTGACAATGGTTTAAAAGTTAACCCTGATGAAACTACCTATGACGCCAATGCTATTAACATTATTGCTGCAAGCGATTTCCTGGATGCTCCTAACAAATACATCAGCAGCTATTCAGAAAAAAGAAAAATTGTTTTCAATGGCAGAACTACCGGTAAGGATACAACTGTAGGTGTTGATGCTGTGGCCACCTGGACCCCCGGTGACGTAAATGTATCTGTAAAAAAAGGTGGTCTGGTAACTATTGCCAGTACGAGGCAGTATGCATCACAGATGAGTAACCAGACCATTGTGATTAAGAAATGGGCCTACGATCACAGAACAGCTATTGAGAATATGATCATTGCTTTGGCAGAAGCAGGTGACCAGGTACGTTCTTTTAATGATGCCAAAGAATTTGCTGCAAAGATCAGTGCGGATGTGTACCAGGAACAAAATACTGCTTACTGGCTGAAATATTATAATGGTGCAGAAGAAAAAGATATACAGGGTTTAAAAGTAAACCTGGGTGGTTCAATGGTGTTTAACCTGGCAGATATGGCCAATACCTATGGCCTGGGTGATGATAAAGTGGACAGGTACAAAGCTGTGTACAACACGTTTGGTAACCTGATGGTGAAAATGTATCCATCTATAATGCCGGGTTTTATGCCTTATGAAAAAGCAGTTGATAAATCATTTTTGTTTTCTGTTATTTCAAACCACCCGGAATTGTTGCAGGGTAAGGCAATTGAAAACAAGTATGCTGAACAGATAACAGAAGCGGTGTCTTCAAAGTCTTACAGCATTGAGTTTGAAACAGGTGCTGCCAGTATCAAACCAGCTTCATACAGGTTGCTGAATGAAATTTTTGAATCCGCTGTTGTAGCTGAGGGTTTAAAGCTGGGCGTTTACGGTCATACCGATAATAACGGTAACGATGCAGTGAATATGCCATTGTCTGAGAAACGTGCTGACGCAGTGAAACAATACCTGGTTAGCAAAGGTTTGCCGGTAAACCGTATAGAGTCAAAAGGCTTTGGTTCATCAAAACCAATCGCTGATAACAATTCAGATGCCGGCAAAAGCAAAAACCGTCGCGTAGAAATTGTATTGGGTGAGTAATTATCATGGATAGTGTCCATATAGTTCCCTCCCTTTGGAGAGGGTTAGGGTGAGGTCACAAATGCAAATTAATAGCTGTCGCTAATAGCAGGCGGCAGCTATTATTAATTTTTTTTCGCAATCCGGTTGGTGGATGTTTACGAAGCTGCAAAAAGTATTTCTCTTAGCTCCGTCAAAATCCTCTTATTCCTCTCTGGTAAAAAATCCGCGAAAGGAAACCGCTTTTTAAAGAAATAATACTACTACAATGAAAAATATCTTTAGTCCCTTTGCTAAAATAAGCAGACAATGGTTTGCAATAATGATTCTATTGCAGGCAGCCATTACACTCTTGCTGTGGCAAACTGCTTCCAATGGCTTAATTCCGGCACCGGGCAAAGTAGCAGGTGCATTTGTACAGCTTTTGTCAACACGTTTAATGCTGGATAATCTTTTGGTAAGCCTGTTACTAACGGTAAAAGCTATGCTGTTTTCAATTTTGATAACACTGGTGATAGCTTATTTATCAGTGATACCATTCTTTAAAAGTATTGCACAGTTTATTGTAAAGTGCAGGTATCTTACTCTAACCGGCCTGATCTTCATCTTTACACTGCTTACAAAAGATGGCAGCCAGTTAAAATTATCACTGCTCATTTTTGGTATCGTTCCGTTTTTTACCTGTTCTTTCCTGGCAGTAATTTTAAATATAGACAAACAGGAATTTCAATTGTGTAAAACGCTTGGTTATAACAACTGGCAAACATTGTATGAAGTGATAATTGTTGGAAAGGCAGACCAGGCTTTTGAAATACTGCGGCAAAACTTTGCTATTTCGTGGTTAATGATCACCATGGTAGAAGGATTGAATATGAGTGAAGGTGGAATTGGCGCTTTAATGATTAAATATAACAAATACAATGACCTTACCAATGTACTGGCATTACAACTGGTAATATTAGTGGTTGGCTTATGTTTCGACTATTTATTGGGAAGCATCCGTCAATGGTTGTTTCCGCATACTAAACTACAAACTCAAGTATCATGACAGCGTATATAAAAAAAGAAATCTTGTTAAAAGCTGAAGATGTTCAGCTCAGTTACGGGGGTAATATTATTTTAAGAGATATTAATTTTGAAATTAAGGATATTGTGCGTCCCGGTATGCAACAGGGCCAGGTAGTGTCACTGATTGGCCGCAGTGGGATGGGGAAAACGCAATTGTTTAAACTTTTGTCAGGGTTACAATCACCCACTTCAGGAAAGATCTGTCTCCAAAACAACCAAACCGTAAAGGCGGGTGATATGGGTGTTATTTTTCAAAACTATTACTTGTTTGAATGGAGAACGGTATACCAATCACTCTTACTGGCTGCAAAGCAAAATGTTTTACTGAAAGGAAAAGAGAAGGAAGGTATTGATGCTTATGCTGAACGCTTCCAGTTAACAGAACAGCTGAACCAGTTTCCGCAGCAATTGTCAGGCGGGCAAAGACAACGCGCCAGTATCATTCAGCAGTTATTAAAGGGTTCCAATTTTTTATTGCTGGATGAACCATTTTCCGGACTGGATATCTGTGTACTGGATAAAGTAGTTGAATTGCTGCTGGAGGTATCTGTTTCAGATGAATTTAAAACACTCATTATTGTATCGCACGATATTCCGGCTACAGTTGCTATTTCTGATACCATTTTTGTTTTAGGAAAAGAAGCAGGCAAACCCGGCGCCACTATTGTCAGGGAGATAGATTTGATTGAACGCGATTTGGCATGGCAAAAAGATGTAAGGCACATGAAAGGGTTTTCACAAGCAGTGGAAGAAATAAAAGCTTGTTTATAAACCAGGCCTTTTTAAAAAATAGTAAGGGGAAGGGCAAGCACATATCCAGCCACATTCAAAGTAAAATGAAGTATTGGGAAAAGCAAATGAAGCAGGTGCTCGTTTATCTTCCAGTGGTAGCTGTAAAATACAACGTACAGGGTATAGAACAGGGATATTGAGGGTGCTAACTTTGTTTGTCTTTCATTATAAACCTTAAAAATGATTCCTATGGCACAGAGTATTTCATACAAAAGTATAGTGGCCTCACCCAGGTTTGTGTACAATGTAAAATTTGTCTGCGGCGTTCAAAAAAATGCATTTGATAAAAAATGCAGCGCTATTATCAGCAGGGGTATTTATTCTACGGAAATAAATATCCTGAATTTTGGTCTTAAAGAAACCCGCATCGCTAAAGTTTTTACACCACTTGTTGTAAAAAATGAAGCCATTGCAATAGAGCCTAAATTCTCCAGGCCGGTAAATATTGAAGCGGTTACATTGCCTGCCTTATCAGCTACCATGGATGATTGCTGCAAGCTGTCAGAAATGATAAAAGTGAATGATGAGCAATTAAAAATTGGCTTTGTTGAAATTGTCAGTGCTGTAGAACTTGAAGTAGTAGTGGTATACACGGTTACTAACCTGGAAGAGAATAATCCCAGTATTGAAGTGTTGCAGGTGCAGGGAAAAAAGCTGGCCCTGAGGTAAAGGAAACAATCATTCAATGGCCCGGGAATTGAAAATGCCGCAATATTTTCAAATAGTATTTTATTGACCACACGTCAGGGCTCATAGGCGGGGGAGTAATTTACAGGCTTTTTATATCGCGCCCAGTGAAGTGAGGTAATCAATTCTCCTGGAAAAATAGTGCCATTCTTTTCAATCCAGATAGTGTGTGCTGTGCCCGGTTATATTTCAGACTGCTCCATGATGCCCATCAGCAAACTGCTTTATTATTTTTTCTGAAGCGGCGGGTGTTATTCAGGTACTGAGGTAAATACTGCTAAAAAGGCAGGTGTCCCATATATCAAAAGCTACAGGAGTAATTGAATAACAAGGCCTGTACATTTCAATTACTTTTGTTATACAAACTGTTTGTAGTGGCCATTTCCCCAGAACCTTACTCAATACCATGTTTTCGGAAAACACTTAAACCACCAGTATGACAATTATCACCAGGTTACCTGCATTCATCAGCAAATGGGCTTGTTTAAATTGGGGGTATCATGCTTCACCAGTTAAATATTATTAGTCAATTCTATATGTATTTTATCCGCAGGCGAATCTGTTTTTCTTATTCCATAGTTTATAATGAATACTCCGGCAAACAAGACAAGCGCCGCCAGTAAAAGCAGGGGATTAATAAACGGCACGGCCTGGTAATTAATATCAGCTATTCCCTGTGTCATCAGTAATGTCTCATTAAAAATAATCCCCAGTACAAATATTATTAGCCCGGCAGCAGTGACCTTACTAATTGAAATATAGTTTACCGCTAAAATATAGCCTATTATAAACAGGGTAATAATACCAAGTAAAACAAGATGCAAATATCCGATTACAATTGGTCTGAAACCAAATGTAAGTTTGCTTAGAGAAGGAATAACCGAACCCATTTGCAGGCATAGCTTTACCGAAAGGGCAATGGCAGATAATAATATTATACGCAGCGCAATCAGCGGAATGGTTTTTTTTATGATACCGTGTATGGGTTTGATTGATTGTAACAATATCAGCCATCCGCCGAGCTGCATAAAAACGGCTATTACTATCAGGATATATACCCAGGTTGGCAGGGGTAACCATATGGTGGATAGTAAATAGGCGGGAACACAGGCAAGCATAAACAACCGGTATACCATTTTTAATTTGGTAGCATTAACTCCATATTTTATCAACTGCGTACAAAGCAGGCCCATACATGCAAAAAAGAACCAGCCATTGTATTGAAAATGCAGATAGAAATAAATGGATGCTAAATAAATAGCCGGATGATTGTTTTTTGCGACCATCATAAAAGCCAAACCAAATACCCCGATAGAAGAAGCAGCGTTAAAAACAACAGCAGCTTTGAACCAGCTATGGGATACAGAAGTAGTACCCTGTTTGTTTAGATCTTTCCAGTATTGTACAGCAAAAACGCAGGAAACAATGATAGATAAAGTTGAAAAGCCAATGGAGAATGGTCCGTAACCCTGAATGGTAAAAGTAACCAGCATACCGTATGCGGTTAACAGGTTGGCGTATAAAAGAAAATTATATTTCTTAAAAATATTTTTCATTCCCTGGTCCCGCAGGTATGCCACCAGTAAAGTCATTAAAGCCTGTGTTACCCAGCCTGCAAAAGCAAAATGTGAATGGCCATGCAGCAGATATTTCTGATCAACAAAAGGAAGAGAGAAAGCAATTTTATAACGCAGTATTATACCAAGAAAAGCAACCAGCAGTAAATTAAAAAAGGAAATTTGCAACCATTTTCGCAAAGGGGAATTCATATTTTTTGGGACAAAGTAAATAAAGAAAAAAAAGTTGCTGTATGATTGTGATCACAATTAGCAGTATACTTTGCCTTTAGTAATAACCAGTTGTCCTTTATCCTGGAGATGTCTTATGCTTCGTATAACCGTTTCTACCCGTAAGCCAGTCATGTCGGCAATCTGCTGGCGGGTAATTTTTACCTGGTTGCAATTATCACAAATATTTTTCTTCACTGCTTTAAAATGCGTAAAAAGGGTTGAGATCCGGTGTTCCGGGCCAAAGCAGGATAACTCTTTTAATAACAAAAACTTAAACCGCAATTTTTCTGTAAATAGTTTTGTAAAAGCAAAATGAATCTGTGGGTTCTCTTTGAGCAAATTCAGGAAAGTAGCTTTATTCAAACGGATGATAACAGCATCTTTTTTAGCAACTGCAGAAGCGGCATATAAACCGCCATCAAATAAATGAAACTCGCCAAAACTTTCACCGGGTTCAATAATATCCTGCAAAAATTCCCCGCCCTGGTCATTAATATTCATCCAGTGAATTGATCCGCTTATTAACTGGTAATAGAAATGTCCATCGGTCCCTTCCCTGAAAATAGTTTCATTTGCGGCTAGTTTTTTATAAGTAGCCCCCCATGCCAGTAGTAAATCGATATCAATCATCATAAATACAATGAGTTTAGCTTTTAGTGTATTTTCAAAACTAAAGACTGAACACTCACAACCACATGATTTTAGTAAGGCCCGCGCCTGATTCATATCATGTTTTACTTTATACTCTTTCTGAAACGCTTTATGGTGAAGGGTTCTGAAAAGGTAAGCCATATAACCCGAACCAGCGGTTATATGTTTTTACTTATTATGATTACACGCATAAAATGCCGGTACAGGCATGTTTAATCTTGCACTATCAAATTATTAAAACCTAAAATTATAATTATGAAAAAACTGGTTTTTCTTGCAATAATGGCTTTAACTATCGTTGCATGCGGCAGTAATACAGATGAAAAAAAAGGAACGGACCCGGCTGCTTCGCCCACTTCTGCAGCTGACCAGAAGGAACCCGCTGGCGCCAATCCTTCTTACGATCCTAAAAGGGGAGAAGGTAAATTTTCAAACGTGCAGATTGCTGCTACTCTTGACGCGGCCAAAGCTGAGGCAGGCAGCAAAATATTTTCAGTTAAATGCAGTTCCTGCCACAAAACTACGGATGAAAAGTTAGTAGGCCCCGGCTGGAAGGGCGTTACAGGCAGGCATACCGCAGAGTGGATCATGAATTTTGCCACCAACCCGGATGTTATGATTGATAAAGACCCCAAAGCGCAGGCAATGCTCGAATTGTGCCTGGTAAGAATGCCCAACCAAAACCTAACCGATGATGATGCACGTAACATATATGAGTTTATGCGCAAAAACGATGGCGTAAAATAATACGGTAATTTCTTTTTAACCTAATAGCGCAACAATGAAAAATATACAATCGCTTTTACTTTATGGTGGTTTAATTACAACCATCCTAATGGGAGCAAATTCCTGTAAACCAAAGAATACGGGTAATGCAGTAAGCGGGGATGCAGCCAGTAAAGTCTATATAGCACCCGGAAAATATGATGAGTTTTACAACTTTGTTTCAGGCGGTTTTAGCGGACAAATGAGTGTGTACGGTTTACCATCTGCCCGTTTACTGAGGGTAATACCTGTTTTCTCTGTGGATCCGGAAAAAGGATATGGCTACAGCGAAGAAAGCAAGCCAATGCTGAATACATCTCACGGGTTTGTGCCCTGGGATGATCTTCACCACGAAGATCTTTCACAAACAAATGGCGAAATTGATGGCAGGTGGATTTTTGCGAATGCCAATAATACACCGCGTGTAGCGAGGGTTGATCTCACTACTTTTCACACCGCGGAAATTATAGAAATACCGAACAGCGCCGGTAACCATTCCTCTCCGTTTATTACAGAAAATACAGAATACGTGATAGCTGGTACCCGCTTTAGTGTACCACCTGACAATGCCAATGGCGATGTACCCATTAATTCTTATAAAAAGAATTTTAAAGCTTCCATAAGTTTTATCAGCGTTGATAAAAATACCGGCAGCATGGCTATTGCTTTTCAGTTGCGGTGTCCCGGCATTGATTTCGATTTAAGTCATGCGGGTAAGGGAAAATCAAATGGCTGGTTCTTTTTCTCCTGCTATAATACAGAACAGGCAAATACATTATTGGAAGTAAATGCATCACAGCGTGATAAAGATTTTATTATGGCTGTTAACTGGAAGAAAGCAGAAGAATACCTGAAAGCAGGAAAAGGCGTTAAAGAAACAGTAAAATATGCGCACAATGTTTATAATGAAAAAACCCATACGGCAACATCAGAAATAAGAACAGAAGTAACTGTGCTGGATACAAAAGAACTTAAAGATATTTGTTATTTTATCCCTTGTCCAAAATCGCCGCATGGCTGCGATGTAGACCCAACCGGGGAATATATTGTAGGAAGTGGAAAACTGGCCGCGCTAATTCCTGTATTTAGTTTTGATAAATTAATGAAAGCCATTGCGGCAAAAGATTTTATCGGCGATTATGACGGCATACCGGTTGTAAAATATGAGTCTGCGTTATATGGGGAAGTAAAAAAACCAGGACTCGGGCCTTTACATACAGAATTCGATGGAAAAGGAAATGCTATTACTACATTTTTCGTTTCTTCAGAAATTGTAAAATGGAATATTAAAGATTTGAAAATACTGGACCGTGCACCCACTTATTATTCTCCCGGCCATTTATGCATACCCGGCGGAGATACTAAAAAGCCCAATGCAAAATATGTAATTGTTTATAATAAAATTACCAAAGACCGCTATTTACCAACCGGTCCGGAACTGGCGCAAAGCGCCCAGTTGTTTGATATCAGTGGTGATAAAATGCAACTGATTTTAGATTTTCCCACTATTGGCGAACCACACTATGCGCAGGCAGTTGCAGCAGATGTAATACGAAATAATTCTGTTAAGTTTTATAAACTGGAAGAAAATACACATCCCTTTGTTTCCAAAGGAGAAGGAGAAACCAAAGTTGTAAGAAAGGGGAACAGGGTAGATATATATATGACTGCTATCCGCTCGCATTTGGCACCAGATAACATTGAGGGAATTAAAATGGGGGATGAAGTGTACTGGCATGTTACCAACATTGAGCAGGATTGGGATGTGCCGCATGGGTTTGCTATAAAAGGGGCCTTAACAGCTGAATTATTAATTATGCCCGGCGAAACGCAAACATTGAAATGGACGCCGGAAAAGCCTGGCATGTATCCATTTTATTGTACTGACTTTTGCAGCGCATTACACCAGGAAATGCAGGGTTATGTTAGAATTTCTCCTGCGGGCAGCAATACAGCTTTACTGTTTAGTACCGGTAAAAATATGCCGCCGAAGGATTCCAGCGGAACAAAATAAAAACTCAATAGCGGCTGGTGTAAATAATTTTTTATACTGGCCGTCATTATTCAAACCAGGTAAAGTTTCTATTTATGAAAAAATATAAAGTCGTATTCTTTTTGTTGCTGGCCGGTGCAGTAACAGCTTGTAATACTGCAACAGAACAGGCAACGGCTACTGACAATGCGGCTTCATCAGCTATACCTGCCGGCGGGCAGGAAAATGTAAAAGATGATGTTTCAGCAAAAGATGTGGTAAAAGTGGCTGTGGGATCAAAAGATCATACTACACTTGTAGCCGCGTTGAAACAGGCTGATCTCGTCACTTCGTTATCGAATGCGGGCCCGTTCACGGTATTTGCACCAACCAATGCAGCTTTTAATAAATTACCAGAAGGTACGGTAGAGGGTCTTATGAAAAATGATCAGAAAGAAGCACTGCAAAACATATTGCAATATCATGTCGCCTTATCTGCGCTGAAAGCAGAAAGTTTTACAGACGGGCAGGTTTTGGGTATGGTGAATGGCGATAATGTTACAGTGACTATAAAAGATGGTAAAGTAATGCTGAACAACAGTGCCACCATTATTGCCTCTGTTCCGGCATCTAATGGAATAGTACATATAATAGATGGCGTGCTTTTGCCGCCTGCAAAAAAATAATTTTTTTCAAATGTTTTTGAGTTCAGCCATAAAAATGATTCAGGATGAAGCATACGTTAAATAATATCAGCAGGCTTTTACTGGTGGTTGCAGCCATTGGATTGGTGGTTGTAATATTCGTCCCTATCTGGCGGATAGATTTAGATGCACCCCAGTATCCTGAGGGGCTGAGCCTGACGATTCATGCCAATGGCTTGAAAGGTAATGTAGATATCATCAACGGCCTTAATCATTATATAGGCATGAAGTCATTGCATAATGAAGATTTTTTTGAATTTACTATTCTTCCTTACTGCATCATAGGTTTTGCAGCCGCATTCCTGCTGGTTGCATTGGCAAACAGGAGAAAATGGCTAAATATTTTGTTTGTACTGTTTTTGTGTTTTGGTATTGTTGCCATGATTGATTTCTGGAAATGGGAATACAATTACGGGCATAATCTTAACCCTGATGCTGCTATAATCGTTCCCGGGATGGCCTACCAGCCTCCTTTAATTGGCTTTAAACAATTATTGAATTTTGGTGCTTATTCAATACCTGCTATTGGCGGATGGATATTTATAGGTGCAGGGGTTACGTTGCTCTCCCTCGTAGTGCTGGAATGGAAATTTTTTAAGAAAAAATCAGGGTTAAGCAATTTTTATAAAACTTCTGTTGCTGTAATATTACTTGTTAGTACAGGTTCCTGCAATAGTGGATCAGAGGCCATTTTGACTGGTAAAGACAATTGTAGTTTTTGCAAAATGACAGTGAGCGATAACCGGTTTGGTGCAGAGATAATAACAAAGAAAGGAAAGGTGTATAAATTTGATGATGCACATTGTATTCTTTCCTGGGCACAATCAAATAGTTTTGATCGTAGCCAGGCGGCCGCTTATTATTTTACGGATTTCAGCAACAACCATTCACTTATTAAGGCCGGGCAGGCCATGTTCCTTAAAAGTGATTCATTGAGAAGCCCGATGCAAGGAAACATTGCGGCCTTCAGTAATATCAGCGATCTGAATGTTGTAATGAAGCAATATAGCGGAACAGTTCTTCACTGGAACGATCTCCTGAAACCATGATAAAAAGTGTGTGCATAATTTTTTTTTTACTGTGTACAGGCTTTACCTGTTCTGCCAGGATAATTAAAGCTGGTAAACACCAGCCATTTGCTGTCATTCAGCAGGCCATCAATTCAGCTGTTGCAGGCGATACGGTTTGGGTGCAGGCAGGCCTTTATCATGAAAAAAATATAACAGTAAATAAATCTATTGTACTTATCGGTAACAATTACCCCGTACTTGACGGGGAATACAAATATGAAATCATTTCTGTAAAAGCCAGCGATGTTACCGTTAAAGGATTTAAACTTATTCATTCAGGTGTTTCCAGTATGGAAGACATTGCCGGCATTAAAATATACAACACGCGTAACGTGGTAATTTCAGGTAATATACTGCTGGATGCCTTCTTTGGCATTTATGTACAATCGGGTACCAATTGCACTGTTGAAAACAACCAGCTAAGGGCGTCATCACAAACAGAGCAGCAAAGTGGTAATGGGATCCATTGCTGGAAGAGTGACAGTCTCCGGATCATTGGTAACAATATTTACGGGCACCGCGATGGAATTTATTTTGAATTTGTAACCAATTCGGTTATCTGGAGAAATATTTCAGAACATAATATACGTTATGGGCTGCACTTTATGTTTTCACACAACGATGCTTATATCTCAAACATTTTACGCAACAATGGCGCCGGCGTTTCCGTAATGTTTACACACGGCGTAAAAATGTTTAATAATTATTTTAATGATAACTGGGGCGATGGTGCTTTTGGCCTCTTGTTAAAGGAAATTTCTGACAGTTATGTAATTGGCAATAAGTTTACAAATAACACAAGTGGCATTTTTATGGAAGGCGCAACCCGCCTGCAGGTAGAAAAAAATGAGTTTACAAATAACGGTTGGGCCATGAAAATACAAGCCAGTTGTATGGATAATATTATAACAGGAAATAACTTTCTGTCAAACACATTTGATGTAGGTACAAATGGCTCTCTTGTATTAAATACCTTCAACCGCAATTATTGGGATAAATATGAGGGGTACGACCTTAATAAAGATAATACGGGTGATATACCTTTTCATCCGGTAAGCCTGTTCTCCATTATTGTTGAAAAGAACCCGCCTGCAATGATGCTGTTCAGAAGTTTTATGGTAACCTTACTCGATAAAACGGAGAGAATTTTACCAAGCCTTACACCAGAGAACCTTAAAGATGACTATCCGTGCATGAAACCTTTAAAGCTATGATTATTGCAACCAACGTATCCAAGCACTTTGGTAAACCCGTGGCACTGAATAATGTTTCTGTTACCTGTAACAAAGGAGAATGTATTGCTTTAATTGGCCCCAACGGCAGCGGTAAAACAACACTTATAAAAAGCATTCTTGGAATGGTGGTGCCTGATAACGGCTTTATCACCTTTAACGGTAAAAATATTTTACACGATTGGTTGTACCGCGAGTTTATTGGTTATATGCCGCAAACGGGCCGTTATCCTGAAAATATGACCATTGGCCAGGTGTTGGATATGATGAAAGACATCAGGAAAAAAAGTAAAAACAGGCAGCTGGATGAAGAACTGGCAGATGCATTTAAACTGGGCAGCCTGTTAGACAAACGCATGAGAACCTTGTCTGGTGGCACAAGGCAAAAAGTAAGCGCTTGCCTCGCCTTTCTTTTTAACCCGGACGTTTTAATTCTTGATGAACCCACTGCAGGCCTTGACCCGGTTGCATCAGAAATATTAAAAGAAAAAATTATAAGTGAAAAGAAAAAGGGTAAACTGGTACTTATTACCTCACATGTCCTGAGTGAGCTGGACGACCTGGTTACCCAGGTAATTTATATGCAGGACGGAAACCTTATTTTTCATAAAAGTCTTGAAAACTTACGAAAAGATACAGGAGAAGATAAATTATCAAGAGCCATTGCCAACGTGATGATGAAAAAATAAATCATGAAAAAAATTATTAAATATGTTATTGCTGATATTCTGCGGAATAAAATAGTATTGGCTTATACGTTTTTTCTCCTTGTAATTTCACTTAGTGTTTTCAGTATTGAAGACAATGCAGGCAAGGGCTTACTCAGCCTGTTAAATGTAATTTTGATAATTGTTCCGCTTGTGTCAATTGTTTTTTCAACCATTTACATTTACAACAGCGCTGAATTTATTGAACTATTGGTAAGCCAGCCTTTACAACGAAAGAAAATCTGGATCAGCCTTTTTGCAGGATTGGCAGGATCGTTAACCCTTGCTTTTTTGGGAGGCGCAGGTATCCCCATTATTATTTATGCGCCTGCTGCTACCGGTTTAATCATGGTAGGAATGGGTGTACTTTTATCAGTGATTTTTGTAGCCATTGCTATGCTGGGCGCTGTTTCTACCAGGGATAAAGCTAAAGGAATTGGTATTGCTATTTTATTGTGGTTATACTTTTCATTGTTATTTGATGGGCTGGTAGTATTTATCCTGTTTCAGTTCCAGGATTACCCCCTTGAAAAGCCAATGGTAGTAATCAGCGGTTTAAATCCAATAGACCTGGGAAGAATACTGATTTTACTGAAGATGGATATTTCTGCTATGATGGGATATACCGGCGCAGTGTTTAAAGATTTTTTTGGAACAGGAGCCGGATTTACCATTGCATTATTAGTTATGTTTTGCTGGGTGATGGTGCCTGCCTGGTTATCACTTAGAAAATTTAATAGAAAAGATTTATAAATATGAAAAGGCACGAATCACTGGCGTCTTTATCAAGAGAACATCATCCCTCTCTGTTGCTGGCACAGCTGCTTAAAAAGGATGCTCCGGCGTATAAAGGAATGCCTGTTGAACCGGCTTCAAAAGCCTTATACGCTTTTAATTTTTTCCATTCTTCTATACAGGAGCATTTCAGGAAAGAAGAACAGGTACTTCAGAAAGTTGTGAAATTTAATAAGGAAATTGAAAAACTTGCCGGCGAAATTATACAGGAACACCAGGAATTAACAATTGCCTTTCTCGCTGTTCAGACATCCGTTGACCTGGTTAATAATTTAGATATATTGGGAAGAAAACTGGAGCAGCATATACGCAAAGAGGAACGTATACTTTTTCCATTGATTGAACAATACTGTCCGGAAGAAATTCTTTCAGACATCATGCTTCTGTTAAAGTAAAATTACCAGTGATGAAAAAAGATATTGAAAACAGGGCCGATATAGAGTTGCTTATAAAGAGTTTTTATGAGAAAGTAAAAATAGATCCTCTTATCGGAGGTATTTTCACGGATATCGCAAAAGTGAATTGGGAGAAGCATTTGCCGGTCATGTTTGATTTTTGGGAAAACACCATTTTTTATACGGGTTCATATACTGGCAACCCCATGAAGTCTCACCAAAAACTACATAATCTTTTCCCTTTAAATAAAGATCATTTTTCCCGGTGGAATCAATTATTTGCTGCAACGGTAGACGAATTGTTTGAGGGCGATAAAGCCGGGTTGGCAAAACAAAGGGCCATTAGTATTTCTACAATAATGCAGCTTAAACTTTTTAATGGGGTATAAGGGCTGGATTGCTGCCGGTAATTTATTTCTTTAAACAAACCACTAAACCGGGTAAGCAATATATAAAATAGCGGTTACTAAGACTGCAGTCATGCAAACCTCACAATCAGCGCATTTATAGGAAGAGATGATTTTGGTCATAAATAAATGCTTTTTTACTTCCGTTATTTGCATTAATAACAAAAAAATATTTTATATGGAAACTTTTGTAATCGAAAACCTGCTGGATGTAACACCGCTGCAGCAAGGGAAGAAATACCCTGTCATTATTACCCGGTTTGATGAATTAATCAGTGACGAAATCTTAACTATTCACGATGATCATGATCCAAAGCCATTGTATTACCAGCTACTGGAAAGAGGTAATATTTTTTCCTGGCAATACCTGGAAGAGGGACCGGAACGGTGGAAGGTAGCTATAACAAAAAATACGGTTGACAAGAATGAAGAAGCAATAGGACAGATAGCTGCACAGGATGTGCGTAAGGCAGAAGTTTTTAAAAAATATGGAATTGATTTTTGTTGTGGCGGAAAGAAAACACTTAAGGAAGCTTGTATAGAAAAGGGGCTTGACCTTGCAACAATAGAAAATGAATTGGAGCAGGCAAATAAAACTTCCGCAAGATATTCTTTGCCTTATAACGACTGGAACCTGGATTTCCTGGCAGATTATATAGTAAACACCCATCATAGCTATGTGAAGAAAATGCTGCCTGAGATAAAAACTTATGCATCTAAAGTGGCCAATGTACATGGAGATAGGCATCCTGAATTACTTGCCATTTGGAAATTAACTGAAGAAATAAATGCTGAACTGACTGCTCATATGATTAAAGAAGAAGAAGTGCTTTTCCCCTATATAAAAAAAATGGTAATGGCGGTAAATAATGGTCAACAGGCTGGCGTTTCTCATTTTGGCACTATACAGAATCCAATAAGCGTTATGGAAACAGAACATGAATTGGTGGGCAGGAATCTTGAAAATATCAGGCTGCTTTCAAATAATTATTCATTGCCGGAAGATGCATGTGGCAGTTATAGCTTGTTGTATAAAATGCTGGCTGAATTTGAAGACGATCTGCATATACATGTTCATCTTGAAAATAATCTCCTGTTTCCAAAAGCATTGAAAATGGAACAAACCATGAAGGGATAGATAAAGCGAAATTTTATTTCGCTGGAGCTGCAAGTCAAAAGCACTACAGATATTCTTTGTAAAAGAATGCCCCAACGCGGTTAATTTCAATTTTTTTTATCATATTCTGCCAGGGCATCGGCTACAGACCGCTGTATCCCCCGACTGAAGGCGCGGGGGGATTAAACTATACGCTCCATTTTATTTGGAAATACCCTTTCTTACTTCCCAAAACTAAGTGGTCTCACCAAGAATCGAACTTGGATCCAGAGTTTAGGAAACTCCTATTCTATCCCCGTCCGACTGGCGTCAGCCGGGCGGGCATTGAACTACGATGCCAGTTTAGTTTTCAGGAATTTTCTACCTGCAGCAGTTTTAAAGTATTTTTCTCTGCTAATCGCTTCTTGTTCCATCTCAAAAATTTCAAAATAAACAAGTTCAAAAGGAAGATACGGTCTGATAGATTTGGTCATGCCGGTATTGTGCTGGTGAATTCTTTTACTGAGATTATGGCAATGTCCTTTATAGAAAAAATCGTGCGGGATGCTTTTGAGAACGTATGCATAATACATAAGAAAGGTTTAGTATCCCCGACAGGAATAGAAACTGTATCCAACGTGTAGTTCCGCAAAAATCAAAAGTGGTCTCACCAAGAATCGAACTTGGATCTAGAGTTTAGGAAACTCCTATTCTATCCATTGAACTATGAGACCAGGTATTTTACATTATTTAAAGCCCGGCGGGCGGCAAAAATAAGCGATTCCGGCTAAATTGCATACTGTAAATTGCACCTGTTTAATACTTATCTTCCCCTTCTTAAAATATGCATGTATCATGAAAAAAATCCTGCCTTTCTCCTTTGCTATACTTTTGATAATCGGCTGCTTTACACCCGCCATATTAAAGGCGCAGTCTTCAGGTGCCCGGCTCAATCACATCGCCCAGTATGTATTGGATTTAAAAATAAGCACCGATTTCTATATGAAAGTAGTTGGACTGGATACCATTCCCGAACCTTTTCATGATGGCCGGCACACCTGGTTTCTTATTGGCCCTAAAAGCCACCTGCATATTATTTCAGGCGTAAAAACACCGCTGCCCAAAGAAAAGAATACCCATCTCTGCTTTACAGTTCCCTCAGTAGAAGAATTTATTCCCCGCCTTACCAAAAACAATGTTCCATTTGAAAGCTGGACCGGCGAAAAACAGACCTTTACCAAACGCGTAGATGGAGTAAAACAAATCTATTTCCAGGATCCCGACGGCTATTGGATTGAGGTTAATGACGCGCGGGAATAGCATTGTTTTGCGTGCTGTGTGTTGAGTGTTATGTCCGGCGGGGAACCTGCTTACAAAGCACATAGCCCACAACACGTAACACAAAAACCTATCTTTGCACTCTTTTTTAAAAGGCTATAACTATGAAGTTTTATAATATTATAATCAGGTACCGTCTTCAAATTGGTATCGGTTTAATTTTGCTTGGGCTGGTAGTCAATATCTGGGGCAATAGTTTCTGGGCTGCTTTTCCGGCATATCTGATTGGCATTGTACTCATCTTTGGCCATTTCTTTTTTGGTCCACTGCGTTTAATACAGGAGTATATGGAAAATGGCGATATGGAAGGCGCTGAAAAAGTGCTGAATGCCATCAAATTTCCGGGTCTTATGTATAAGCCCATCCGCTCAGTTTATTATACTCTCAGGGGCAACGTAGCCATGATGAAACAGGATTTTGACAGCGCTGAAAAAAACATGCAGAAAGGTCTTGAC
Organism: Chitinophagaceae bacterium; assembly: GCA_039915085.1. Taxonomy (GTDB): domain Bacteria; phylum Bacteroidota; class Bacteroidia; order Chitinophagales; family Chitinophagaceae; genus JACMLD01. The sequence goes on along the minus strand of JBDSOC010000172.1, from coordinate 37,563 downwards.
CTGGGTATGCCAATGAAAGAAGCAGAAGGTGCCAGTTTATTGCAGATGGGCATGCTCTCTATGCAGAAAAATGATATTAGAAAAGCAGAAGGATTTATCCGCTCTGCCATACGCAAGGGTTTGCCCGATAAAGAAAACGAAGCAGCCGCTTATTTACAGTTGTGCAGCATTATGATGACCAAAAGAGAATTTCGCGCAGCCAAAGAATTTTTTAGAAAAGCAAAAGGACTTAAACCTGCAACACCTCAAATAGTAGATCAGATAAAACAGATAGAAAAATACATTAGCCGTATACCGGGTTAGCCGCCTTTAGCTATAAACGGTTAGCCATTAGGTATACAAATATTTTTAAGCGGGCTTCATTACTACTATTAAACATTCTTGCGTCGCACGCTTGTACAATAGCAATGCTGCCCAGCATTTTTCCAATACATCATCAGTTTATTGTGTATTTCTTGATTTAAAATTTCTGTTGTTCTATCATCCGCAGCAAATCCAAAAATCAAGCAATCTCAAAATCAGCAATTGTATTTTGTCTGGCTGCTAAATGCTAATAGCTGTTTATCTCCGGGAAGATGTCCAAAAATTTCACCCGTTTTCTGAAAACGGAAAGCAAATATGCGCCGCAACTGACTGCGGATAAATAATGCATTGGCCGCATCTCCCAAAAACCAGAAAGGGATTTTGTAATGAACAATATCAGTCATTTCCACACCGCCATCTATTAATTTAAAATGATGCTGGTGATGCCACATACTATAAGGTCCGTAACGTTGCTCGTCAATAAAATAAACGCTGTCTTTTACATGGGTAATTTCTGTCATCCAGTAAAGCGGAATGCCTAAAAGCGGACTCACTTTGTATTCAATAATCTGTCCCGGGTAAATAGTATCGCCATGGTGTTTTGAGATAACATTGAAACGCAGATGATCCGGGGTAATGTTTTTTAAATTATCGGGCCTAGAAAAGAATGCCCAAATATCCGGCAGGTTACCTGGTATCTTTTGAACTGTTTTTAAAGAATGGACTGCCATGTATAAAATGCAGATTTAATATGATAAACCATTAAAGAGTGTAATGGTTCAATCATTTTAGATCTATAAAAACTGTAACGAAGAGATAAAATTTTATGCCTGGGCAAATATTATACCCATTGAGGCTTCCAGTACACGCGTAATCGTGTTTTTTAAACGGGGTAAGGTGAAAATAGTTTTTTCAATGTATTCTACCACACCCAGTTTAAGAATAGAGGAGGTAACGGAGAGTTCCAGGTTGCTGGAAAAAAATATAACCGGTGAAGCAACAGTTAATTTTTTTAATTCTTTCAGCACATCATACCCGTTAATGGGCCCGTCAAGATTGTAATCTAATATAATAAGGTCGGGACAATGATTCAATTCTGCCAAAAATTTTTCTCCCGTGCTGAACACATGAATATCCTGGCTGATGTTTTCCAATTGCTTTAATACAAGGGTTTGGAAAACCGGGTTATCTTCTACTACAAATATTTTAGGCTGGGCTTTTTGCATAATGTTCATCTTGTGCAGTACATTATTCAACAATACTGCCAAACGATTTTTTATGCCAAAGTGTTGATTATCATCAAGAAGTCGTATTTCTACCAAAAGTAATCTTCCCAAAACAGGAATTTTTTTTGATTGCGGGAAGGTTAAAGAGAAAAATCCGCTTTTAATTGCAGGATACATTTATTTATAACCTCCGTTACTCTTATAACAAGTGGTGCCAGTCCATCGGTATCCCTTTCATGCCTGCCATTGCTTTCAATAAGACGTATATCATCTTTAAGTGTCACAATACCTATAGAGTCTATAGTGGATTTTAATTTATGGGCAATTTTACCCATACGCTGCCAGTCTTGCGCTTTGTGCGCCTCATGTAAATCTGTAAGCCCCGGTGGTACCGTTTCTATAAACAATTGCACCATCTTCTTAATAAAAGTTTCGTCACCACCAGAAACAGATCTTACCATAGAGAGATCATACAGGGGTGTGTCGTTATTTTCGTTCATAGTGGGTAGTTCGGGTAAATTAATCTCAGTATCAGGGGCAAGGTTTTTTTCCAGGTTGCGTTTGATCACATTAAAAAGACCGGCTTCTGTAAAAGGCTTGGATAAATAATCATTCATACCGGCTTTTAGATAAGTGTCGCTATCTCCTTTTAGTGCATTTGCTGTAAGTGCAATAATAGGAATAGCTGCTTTCTTAACATCCTGTAGCTGCCTGATATATTGTGTGGCGCTGATGCCATCCATCTCAGGCATTTGTATATCCATTAAAATAAAATCAAAATCTTTTTCTTCCAGGGCCTGTACGGCTTTACGACCATTTTCCGCAATTGTTACTTCAAATCCCCAGCTTTGCATAATATGTTTTGCGAGGAATTGATTCAGTTCCACATCTTCAGCCACCAGTACACGGCGGTTACCAAAAACAGTATAATTAGTTGCCTGTGGTACGGTGTTTTCGGTAAGCGGGGCCTCATATTTTTTATAAGGCAGTATAAAACGAAACGTAGTTCCTTCATTCATCTGGCTTTCTACCCATAGTTCACCACCCTGCATCTCTATCAGGTTTTTACAAATGGACAGGCCAAGGCCTGAACCACCGTATTTTCTTGTTGTGTTTGAGCTGGCTTGTGTAAAAGGCGTAAAAATATTTTTTAATTTATCATCGGGTATACCAATGCCGGTATCAGCTATAATAAATTCAATGGCCATCCAGTCTTCTTTATCAAATTTTATATGCGTATCAAGAACTATCGTTCCCTGTTCAGTAAATTTAACTGCGTTGCTTAAAAAATTATTTAATATCTGAACAAGCCGGTGGGGATCGCCTTTTACCTGCAGGTTCCGGGGCAATTGATTTTGATGGGTAAGCCTGATACCTTTTTCCTCCGCTTTAAAACCAAAAGAACGGATAATAGTGCTGACCTTATCGGCTATATTAAATGGTATTTCTTCTAGTTGCATTTTTCCGGCTTCTATTTTTTCAAGATCAAGTATATCATTAATAATCGCCAGCAGGCTATTGGCGGAATCCTGTATAATGCCAAGATAATTTTGCTGTTCTTTATCAAGCATTGTTTTTGCCATTAATGCCGTAATACCCAGTATACCATTCATGGGTGTACGTATTTCATGGCTCATGGTTGCCAGGAATGCCTTTTTAGCTGCAGCTGAATCTTCCGTTATTTTCTTTGCATGCATTAATTCCTGTTCTGCCAGTATGCGCTGCGTTATATCCTGGGAAAAGCCAATAATATAAGGTTCCAATCCTGGTTCTTCCACTTTATAATTCTGGTAAAGCAGGTATATTTTCTTTCCTGTTTTGTTTAACACGCTGAATACACCCTGCGATCTGCCATTTTTATTAATTACATCAAGGTAGTTTCTTTCAAACTGCGCCTGCTGCTCAAGCGGTATAAAGTCTTTAATACTTTTTCCAATCATTTCCGCCTCTGTATAGTGCATGGCGTGCAATATGGCCGGGTTGATAGTAAGTATTCTGCCATTGAGTTCGTGGGTACAAATAAGTGCCTGGCTGTAATTAAATAAATCGCGGTAGCGTTTCTCACTTCGTGTTACCTGCTCTTCAATTTTTTTTCTTTCTGTTATATTAACCCCATAACCAATAATCATTTTTATTATACCCTGTTCATCGGGTACCGGAAACATTTTACGCAGCAATATTTCTTTCTCTCCATTCTTATTTGTCATTTCTTCTTCCCACTCTACCTGCTGTTTTGTCTCCATCAGCTGCAGAAACAAGCCTCTTCTGCGATCTGCCATTGCCAAATCTCTTCCACGCTTTATAAAATAATCCTCATCTGTTTTTCCTATCAGCCAGTTACGCATATCAGGATCTTTTACTGCCACGGGGTTAAGAAAAATATAACGCCCGTCTGTATCCATTACAGCTATATCTGAAGGAATAAAATTAAGTATCTCTTCATAAAAATTCCGCTGCAGTAACTGAAATTCATGGTCCGTTGGCATAGGTGTTTGCTTAAGAGGGCCTACTGTTAAAGTTTAACTGATTACCAATTCTTTACTTTGTATCATCCGGTAAATAGTCGACTTACCTATGTCCAGTAATTTAGCTACCAGCAGCACATCGCTTTTATTATTATCCAGGTAATGCTGAATAATAAAATTAGTGTGTTCACGCAATGTCTTTCCATTGGCAAAAATGTCAGTTACTTTGGTGGTCGTATTAAGTGTAATATTTTCTGGTTCTATCACCGGGCCATCACTCATTACCACGGCCAGGTCCATTACTGATTTCAGTTCACGCACATTGCCGGGAAAACGGTAATTCATTAATTTTTGCTGCGATTCTGCGGAAAGGGTTTTCTTTTCTGTTTTATTTTCTGCGCAAAACAATTCTATAAAATATTTGGCCAGCATCAATACATCGCCGCTGCGCTCCCTCAACGGCGGCAGGTTTATAGGCAAACCATATAAACGATAATAAAGATCTTCACGAAAAGTTTTTGCCTGTACTGATTCCAGGAGGTTTTTATGCGTAGCAATAATAATGCGTGCGTTTACAGGTATCACCTGGTTATCACCCACACGGGTAATTTCTTTTTCCTGCAATACCCGCAATAGTTTTGTCTGCAGGTTAATATCCATCTCCCCAATTTCATCCAGGAAAAGTGTGCCGCCATCTGCCTCTTCAAACTTTCCAATGCGCCGGGTAATAGCACCGGTAAAAGCACCTTTCTCGTGGCCGAATAATTCACTTTCTATTAAATCTTTTGGTATAGCGGTTACATTTACGGCTACAAATGGCTTTTTTCGTCTTTCAGAATTGTAGTGAATGGCTTTGGCTACCATTTCTTTTCCTGATCCTGTTTCACCGTAAATAGATACACTGATATTGGTTTGAACAGCTTTTTCAATCATACCAAATACTTTCTGCATGCTGTCGCTGTTGCCAATCATTGTTTTTGAGAAATCATATTTGCGGCCCACTTCTTTCCTCAGTTGCTCTACTTCCTGTTTTAGTCCGTTTATCTCCTGTAAATGCTGTATGGTGTTCCATAGACGATCCTTGGTGTCATCGTCTTTTACGATGTAATCAAAAGCGCCATTCTTCAGCAAATTGATAGCCGTAGCCACATCTTCCTGGCCCGATATAATAATGACTTGCGTATTATTATTGGATTCTTTTATTCTTTTGAGCGCTTCGCCGCCATCACAATCGGGCATGGAATAATCCAGGGTTACTACCTGTGGATTTTCATGCAGGGCCCCAAAAAAAGTGGCTGAATTTTCAAATCGTCTTACTTCATAATCCGGGTTAAGCGAAAGATAATGCTGCAGCATAGAGCCATACCAAACATCATCTTCAAGTATGAAGATTTTAAACGCAGAACGGTTTTTCATAATCTGGATTTTCTGTACCTATAACGCAGATTTTTGAAAATTATTCCCAAATGAGGAAAGCTTCCTTTTTCAGGCGAAGGTTTTTGTTTTGGTATCCAAGCTATTCAGTATCAACATATAAATATTTCCACTTATAAGACTGGCCTGCTCTGAACAGGCTAATACTTATCTTTGGCGTATGCAGGAAAGAAAAAATAAACTGGCAGAAAAATTTGCAAATGAATACCATAAACTCAATGAACAGCAACAAAAAGCCGTAGATACCATTGAAGGCCCGGTGATGGTAAATGCTGGTCCGGGTACAGGTAAGACACAGATACTGGCGCTGCGCATTGGCAGCATATTGCAGCAAACGGATACCAATCCAAATAATATTCTCTGTTTAACATATACAGATAACGGGGCCATTGAAATGCGCAACCGCCTCCTTAAAATAATTGGCGCTGCTGCTTATAATGTACGCATACATACTTTTCATTCTTTTTGCAATGAAGTTATACAGGACAACCTTACTTATTTTGGCAAACTTAACCTGGCGCCAATAGGTGACCTGGAAGAAATTGATCTTTTTTACAAACTCATAGACAGTATTGAAAAAGACAATCCGCTGAAACGTTTTCGCGGAGAAGTGTATTATGAAAAGGACAGGCTTAAATCTTTGTATAGCCTGATGAAAAAAGAAGCCTGGCAACCTGCCTATCTCAATGAGCGTATTGACGCTTATATAAATAGCCTGCCCACCAAAGAAGATTTTTTTTACAAACGAAAATACAAAGAGTTTAATGCAGGTGATCCCAAACCTGCTGCAATAGCTGATGAAAAGGAAAAAATGGAAATGCTGCGGGCCGCTGTAAATCTTTATCCCCGGTACAATGGAATGATGGCAGCTGAAAGCCGCTATAATTTTGATGACATGATATTGTGGGTGCTGGATGCCTTTGATAAAAATAAAAACATGTTGCTGGATTACCAGGAACGGTTTCTTTATTTTTTGGTGGATGAGTTCCAGGATACCAGCCGATCACAAAATTTGTTATTGCAACACCTTACCGGGTACTGGGACGTACCCAATTTGTTTGTAGTAGGTGATGCGGATCAGAGCATTTTTTCTTTCCAGGATGCCAACGTAGAAAACATTGTTGAAGTAGAAAGAAAATATGCCGGCCATCTTACCAAGATTGATCTTGTCAGGAATTACCGTTCTGCACAGAATATACTTACTGCCGCGCATCGTGTAATTGAACATAATAATTTACGTACCGTACTTCCTGAAAACGATAAGCCGCTTATTGCATCCAATGAAAACCTGCTGGGGGTTTTTATTGAACCGGTGATTGCGGAATATGCCAATCCCACGCAGGAAGCCATTGACATAGCCATGCAGATAGAAGCACTTATACAACAGGGCATCAGTGGAAAAGAGATAGCTGTTATTTACCGCAATCATGCCCAGGTTACGGGTATTACTGCTATACTGGAAGAAAAAAGAATTGCCGTTAATACAAAAAGAAAGGTTGATCTGCTGCAATTGCCTTTTATCCAGAATATTTTATTTATCCTTAACTGGATAAACAGGGAAAAATACATACCCTACAGTGCAGATGATATTTTATTTCATTTGCTGCACAGCAATTTTTTTACATTGTCGTCTTTGGAAATTGCCAAACTAAGTATGACAGTGAATGCCAGAAACCGTGTAAGCAAAGAGGATATTTTTTCTTTGCGCCGGCTGATGGCAGAATCACCAATACCCAGGGCCGATTTATTTAACCAACCCAATGGCCAGTCAGTAAAAGAAGTAAGTGATACACTTGAATATTTACTGAAAGCCTCCGGCAACAGCACGCTGCAGCAATTGCTCGAACTGGTGATACAAAAGGCGGGGGTTCTATCATTTATTATGCAAAGCCCGGAAAAGCCCTGGCTGATGCAGGTTTTAAACGCCTTTTTTAACCATTTGAAAGAAGAAAATAAACGCAACCCGGAATTGTCATTGGATGATTGGCTGGCCAGTATAGAAATGATGAAGAAGAACCGGCTTCCTGTATCACTCTATAAATTAACGGCAAATGATGAGGGCGTAAATATGGTAACGGCACATGGTGCCAAAGGGTCTGAGTTTGCACATGTGTTTGTAATTGGCTGTACACAAAATATATGGGACGACAGCAATAATTCCGGAAAGTATACCTATAAATTACCTGATAATTTAGTGAGTATCCACAGAACTGCTACAGATCTTGAAGAAAGCAGGCGGCTTTTTTATGTAGCCATTACCCGTGCAAAAACACACCTGCACGTATCGTACCCGGTAAAGGATGATAAAGATAAGGAGCAGACAAAAAGTACTTTTATTACTGAACTGCTGGAAGGAAGCAGTTTGAACATTACGCCAAAAGCAGTTACTGATGGATTGCTGGCAGATTATCTGCTGTTGCAGTTTGCAGAAAAAGCAAGGCCTGAAATTGAACTGGTAGAAGATGAATACATTAGCCAGCTACTGAAAAAATATACACTCAGTGTTACGCATCTTAATAATTTTCTTGATTGTCCGCTGAAATTTTATTACCAGAATCTTATCAGGGTGCCTGCGGCAAAAAATGAAAGCATGGCTTTTGGAAGTGCCGTTCACTGGGCAATAGAGAGACTGTTTGTTAAAATGAGGAATAACGGCAATATTTTTCCTTCAAAGCAGGAACTGGTGGAAGATTTTAACTGGCACATGAAAAATAACCGGGAAGCTTTTACTGCGGAAGCATTTAAATTAAAAACCGATTATGGGGAAAAAATATTACCTGCCTGGTATGATTACCATATTAACCGCTGGAACAAAGTCATCATAGCTGAAAAAGCAGTGCGCAATGTAACGGTAGAAAATATACCCATCAACGGCAAGCTGGATAAACTGGAGTTTAATGGCAAACTGGTAAATGTGGTGGATTATAAAACAGGCAAATATGCCAATGCGAAAAAGAAATTATTTGCACCAAACGAAAAGGAACCAAACGGCGGTGATTACTGGCGGCAGGCTGTTTTTTATAAAATTTTGGTAGATAATGACAGAACCAATGATTGGCAGGTGGTAAGCACTGAATTTGATTTTATAGAACCGGTCAATGATGAATACAAAACAGAACTGCTGCAAATTACCGGTGCTGATATTACTACGGTTACACAACAGATAACAGATACCTGGGGAAAGATACAACGTAAAGAATTTAAAACGGGCTGTGGTAAACCAGACTGTGAGTGGTGCAATTTTGTAAAATCCAATAAGCTGGCTGTAGTGTTGCATCCGCAGGAAGAAGAAGAAAGTACGGTGTAAAAAATATTATAAGGTGGGTCGCCCTTTTCAGGATCATTCATAAAATAATGTAATTAAGGGCGGCTCCCCTTTGATGAGCCATGCGTTTAATGTAAAAGGTCAGCCACCCAATAGCTGCACTTCAAAAAGCCCTGAATTAAGGGTGACCTACCTTGAAACGCGGCGCATAATTTTATACCATTATTAGCAAAGCCACTTGGCGTAAATAACCGAAACAACTTATGTTTGCAACCGTATGAACCGCAAAGTCTTTACCGCATTTTTGGCCCTTGTTGTTTTTGTTTTTTTTATTGCCGCAATGGGTGGGGGCTGTGCCAATCCTATTGCACCCTCCGGCGGCCCCAGGGATTCATTGCCACCGCTGCTGGTTTCAGTAACACCCAAAGATTCATCAGAAAATTTCAATGCCAAAAGAGTGACGTTTTCTTTTAATGAATTTGTTCAGGTGGACAATGTGCATGATAACCTGATAGTATCACCTGTACCTAAACTGGAGCCGTTAGTAGAATCAAAATTAAGAACCGTGTCAATAAAGATTAAAGACACCCTGGAACAAAATACCACTTATTCTTACAACTTCGGCAATTCCATTAAAGATGTTAATGAAGGAAATATTTTAAAGAATTTCACCTACGTTTTTTCAACAGGTGCCTATATTGACAGCCTTGAACTAACCGGGCGTGTACAGATAGCGCAAACTGGTCAGCCAGACAGCACTTTAATTGTAATGCTGCACCGTAACGGGGATGATTCAGCGCTGATTAAAGAACGGCCAAGATTTATTGCTAAACTGGATAGTTTGGGAAGATTCCATTTCAGACATTTACCTCCCGGTATCTTTTATATATACACATTAAAAGATGAAGGCGGCCAGAAAAAATACCTTTCAAAAAAACAACTTTTTGGATTTGCTGATAAACCGGTCACCATCGGCAGCAGGAATGAGCCTGTTACCATGTATGCGTACCTGGAGAAAGACACGTCAAAGCCTTTTGTATCCACCCGTTCCGCTGCAAAATCACCGCCTAAAACAGACAAAGAGAAGGAAAAAGATAAACGCCTTAAGTTTTCTCTTAACCTTGAAAATGGCCAGCAGGATTTGCTGGGTAAACTGGAATTTACTTTTCCGGATCCGCTAAAAAATTTCGATTCTTCCAAAGTACAGTTTACAGACGAAGCATTTAAGCCCATTACAAACTACAGGTTAATTAAAGATACGGGCAACAAGAAACTCACCCTTTCTTATAAATGGCCCGAGAATACTACGTTTAATTTAATTGTTGATAAAGAGTTTGCAGAAGATTCCAGCGGACATAAAATTCCCAGGACAGATACACTGAAATTTAAAACACTGAAGGAATCTGATTATGGTAATGTTAGTATCAGATTTAATAACCTTGATTTTTCAAAAAAGCCTGTGCTGCAGATATTGCAATCAGATGTAATAAAAGATTCTGCAAGACTTACGGCTAAAGATTTTCGTATAAAACTCTTTAAACCCGGCGAGTATGATCTCCGTATTTTATTTGATGCCAATGGAAATGGTACCTGGGACACCGGCGAGTTTTTTGAAAAGCACCTGCAGCCGGAAAAGGTGCAGGCCATCAAACGAAAATTAAACATCAAAGCTAACTGGGACAATGACAATACCATTGACCTGTAGCCGGTTGCTGATTTATAGACTTGGTGCCTTCGGGACTTCTTTTGCTTAAAGATTGGCCCTTCCCATAAACTTGCTTTGGGACGCCAAATTTAAAATTTCGTTCCTGAACATTGGGACAAAATCACTGCCCTTCAATAATATTCGCTTTTTCACGTTATTGGGATATCCATATCCTTTCCTTCCAATATTTACTATAACCCAAAGACCCAACATGAAAAAGTCAAGCTTGCTTTTCGCAGGTAGCCTGTATGCCTGTATGCTTTCTGCCCAGCCTTCTTTTCAAACATCTTTGCAGGCTGGTATTTCACTACCGCTCAACAGTAATGATATTGATGCTACACATGCAGGTAAAGCCATACATTTTGGTAATCACCTGGATTATACATTTGGCAATAAAGCGGTGCGGTTTGGCCTTGGTGCATACATTGGTTATATCAATTCCATTTCAGCAGATAATAAGTACAAAGAAACAGGGGAAGCTATTGCGGAGAAATACCGGTTTGTAACATCGCAACTGACATTTAATTCAGCTTCGTTTAAAAGTACCCATATTCTTTTAGGACCTGTGGCTTCTTTTGGCTCAGGTAAATTCAACATTAATATATGGGCAAAGGGCGGGTATGGATTGAATGAACCATCCAGGTATGCAGTGATATACAAAGAAGGTGGTATTGTAAATAATGTGTACATAAACCAGGCTGGTGAAAATAAAAACGGGCTGGCATACAGTGCAGGCGCTGGTATAAAATTAGCCATATCGCAGTATGTAGGTTTGCAATTGTCTGCTGGTTATTTTAGCACGCAGACAGACCAGGTGAATTATAATTTTGACAGGGAAAAAGGAACTACGCCGAAATATTACACAGCTTCCAACCAGTTTTTGCAAGCTTCAGCAGGGTTGCAATTTACTATTGGCAATCCTGGTAAAAGAAATGCAGGAAGCGATACCGGCAATCCAACTGCTTCCCGGATGGATCAAAAAATTAAAACAAAGAGTAATATTAAAAATGATCGCGTCATCAGTACAGGAGATGATAACCCGGTAGCTTCCAGGATGGATCAAAAAATTAAAACAAAGAGCAATATAAAAAATGACCGTTCCGCAAATAATACTGGTGACAATACAAATGATGATGCAGACAGCGATGACCTGCTCTTTTCACCCGAAAAAATAGAACTGGGGACAAGGATTTCAGATGGCACAAACAATACACAATTGCAATCGGTTGATAATTATCTTACTGGTTTTGTATACCGCACACAGAATGGTGCAGTACTAAGCCAGTGCGGCAGCAACGCTATGCCCGGTGAGCCTATACCCGGCATTGATGTAAGATTAAAACGACTGGGAGGAACGGGCAATGATATACTATCATCCCGCACAAATAAAGACGGCAGTTTTTCATTTAACAATATCGCTCCGGGTAATTATACTGCTGAAGCTGGTGCAGATAAAATGGATATAACTGTCAATGGTAATAATGAAAATGTATTTAAGACACTGGATGTAATGGGTGGTAGTTGCGGCGATACAAAAGAAAACTATATCATGCTGGCAGGAGATAAAACGTATGTAGAAGTGATCAATGCAAGGGAAGCAGGCAGTGGCATGGCAACTGGTAAAAAACATATTGGCAATGTAAAATATGAAGATATAAAAGTATCAATGGGACGTGAGGCGGGATCAGGATTGGCTACAGGCAGACGCATGCATAAGCCTTATCGTGTGGCAGATACAGAATTTGAAATCAATCCTGATAAAATTGTAAGCAGTGATGGTAAATTATATGCAGAAGTAATTACTGCGCGTGAAGCAGGAAGCGGTTTGGCTACAGGCCGCCGCAGTGTAATTGTAACCGGTGACGTAGATGGGGATGGTTTTGATGATTACACGGTTGTTTCGCCGCGTGACGCAGCATCCGGTTTGCCAACAGGTAAAAGAATGCACAAGCCATTTGTGATTACAAAAGAACTGGATGCACAAAATAATGAAATTGCAATTGATGAATCAGGTGTTCATAGAAGCATTATATCACCCCGTGATGCAGCATCAGGTTTGCCAACTGGTAAAAGAATGCACAAACCTTTTGTGGTTACCATTGATGAAGATGACGATAACGCAATTGTATCACCCCGCGATTTGGCGAGTGGCCAGGCCTCGGGCAGACGTCAGTACCAGCCTTTAATAATCAGGATATATCCCGACGAAGATTCCTACGAAGTGATTTCGCCCCGTGATGCAGCATCGGGTTTGCCAACCGGTAAAAGAATGCACAAACCTTTTGTGATCACTAAAGAATTGGGTTTTACGGAAGATGGAGATGAAGTGGTGACATACAGAGTCATTCACCGTGATCTTGCTGCGCGCAATGTTTTATTGGATGATGATAATGAGAAGATGGCCATAAAAGAAAATGCTGTGACGGGAACAAAAGAAAAGAAAAAAGGAATTATTACTGGTAAGGACAATGATACCGGGATGGCCAACGGGAAATTTTTTAGTAAAAAAGGATATGATTACTATAAAGCAAAGGAAGAAGATGCTGATGAAGCTGTTGTAAGTAATCCTTTGTATGAGCAAAGTGGTACCAGTGGGGTAAATCCTTTGTTTGAACAAAGTGCTGCAAAAGGAGAAAATCCCTTGTATGAACCAAGCGGCAGCCAGGGTACAAACCCGATGTATGAGGCCAAAACTAATCTCAGGATAACCGGTAGTAATGGTAAAGAGCATGCTATTTTTATTCCTGAAAATATAATAGTAAAACCAGGTGCAAATGATGCAATTGCTCCTTATACAACCTACGAAGTTGGCCCGGTAAAATGGATGGCCCCCGAAAGCCTGGGCGGAAATGAAAGAAAAGGGATCACTGAAAAAGGGATTAAAAAAAATGAAGCGGCTTCACGCAAAGGTTGGGACGGTAGTGTTAAAGGCTCCGGTAAAGGAATTAATGAAGCCGGTATTAAGGTATCTGAAGACGCTGCCAGGAAAGGCTGGGATGGAACGGTTAAAGGCGGTAGCGTAGCAGAAAATGAAGCGGCGGCAAGAAAGGGCTGGGATGGAACGGTAAAAGGCGGTGCAGTTGTGGAAAGTATCAGCCGGTTGCGTTGCATGGATGGAACCTGTGCGGTTGAAGCCATTGTGAAGGTGGATGGTGCTAAATACGAAGCCGTAATATCCGGTGTTTTAAAAACCAGGCATGATACCGTTAAAAACAGTATAAATAATGTGCGGTAAAGTTGATTTTTTTATTGGTTGAAAAGTTAAATGGCTAAAGACATTTGTTGCATTTAAGGAGGACTTTCTTCCGGGGCAAACAGTCAACTAATCAACCAATCAACTTAACTTTGGCCCATGCAATTCTCTTCTTCTTTATTGGAAAATGCGGTGAATGAATTTGCCAAATTGCCGGGTATCGGAAAAAAAACGGCCCTGCGCCTGGTTTTACAATTATTGAAGACAGCTCCCGAAAAAGTTACTGCATTCGGGGAAGCCATCATTAAAATGCGCGAACAGATTAAATACTGTCAGCGTTGCTGCAATATTGCAGATGCTGATATCTGTTCTATTTGCGCCAATAGTATGCGCCAGCAACAAATTATCTGCGTAGTAGAAAACATCCGGGATGTAATTGCCATAGAAAGTACACAGCAGTTTAACGGCGTTTACCATGTTCTTGGAGGTATTATTTCTCCGCTGGATGGCATTGGACCGGATCAATTGAATATAGAATCCCTGGTCAACCGCATACACAAAGAAACTACGGAAGAGCTCATCTTTGCCCTTAACCCCAATATTCAGGGAGATACCACTATTTACTACGTCCAGAAGAAGTTACAGGGGCTTTCGCTCCGCATTACCACTATTTCCCGCGGCATAGCTTTTGGCGGAGAACTGGAATATGCTGATGAAATGACACTTGCGCGGAGCCTTCAAAGCCGCTTACCTGTTGAAAATTATGTCTCAGGGCGCTAAGCCGGCCCCGGATGGTATTTAACATAACCAGCCCTTTGTTATTACACTTACTTATTGTAATTTTGCCCCTCCATTACAGGCGGATTTGTTTATTGTTCAGCCTGTTTAAAAACTGAACTAATAAACGATGATTATTCTGGACAGATTCTCCAAAATTTCCTCGTTAATAGTTTAGAAAGTATCGTATAACCAGTTGTGTGGTTTTGACCATTATATATAGTCAGCCTGCAAGGTTATATTATTTAGCAACCTGTTTGTTTGTAAGCCCTGTTCCTTTACAGTAAACTAAAAATTAATGCTATGACAGATATCAGAAACGAATTAAAAAAACGCATCCTCATCATCGACGGAGCCATGGGCACTATGATACAGCGCCATAAGCTGGAAGAAAAGGATTACCGCGGAGAACGGTTTAAAGATTGGCATACAGACGTAAAAGGAAACAATGACCTGCTGAGCATTACCCAGCCCGACATCATTATTGGTATACATAAACAGTATCTGGAAGCAGGTGCAGATATAATTGAAACCAATACTTTTAGCAGTACAGTAATTGCGCAGGCAGATTATGATATGCAGCCAATAGCTTTTGAAATGAATCTTGCTTCAGCCAAATGCGCCAGAACAGCAGCCGATGAATATACAGCCAGGAACTCATCGAAACCACGTTTTGTTGCGGGTGCCATTGGGCCGTTAAATAAAACATTGTCTTTATCACCCGATGTAAATAATCCTGGTTACCGTGCTGTAACTTTTGACGAAGTAGTTGCTGCTTATATAGAACAAATAAAAGGTTTGGTAGAAGGCAGCGTAGATCTTTTACTGATTGAAACAATTTTTGATACGCTTAATGCGAAAGCAGCTATTTATGCCGCTAAGAAATATTTCCGCGATACAAAACAAAAGGAATTGCCGGTGATGATCAGCGGTACCATAACTGATGCCAGCGGCCGCACATTAAGCGGGCAAACACTGGAAGCGTTTTATGTTTCGGTAATGCATGCAAAACCATTGAGTATAGGTTTAAACTGTGCGTTGGGTGCGCAGGAAATGAGGCCGCATATAGAAGAACTGAGCCAGATAGCTGGCTGCTATACATCAGCTTATCCAAATGCAGGTTTACCCAATGCGTTTGGTGAATATGATGAGCAACCGCATGAAACCGCGCATATCATTGAAGAATGGGCCGCTAATGGCTGGTTGAATATTGTAGGTGGCTGTTGCGGTACAACACCTGATCATATTAAGCATATTGCAGATGAAGTAGCCAAGTTTGCGCCGAGAGAATTACCGGTGTATGAAACAGCACTTTGATTTTGGGTTTCGGTTTAGGGATGTTGAAATTTATTGGGGGTTTGTCATCAAAAGAAATCACTCAATTACAAATCAGCAATTTAGTAGCCCGGCCGGTGTCCTCACCAGACGGAAAAAAGGAAATAAAAAATTATGTCAGATCAAAAAGTTATAAAACCCTACCTGCGTTTAAGCGGGTTAGAACCTTTAATCGTTCGTCCTGAAACCAACTTTGTAAATGTGGGTGAAAGAACCAACGTAACGGGTTCAAAGAAATTTGCACGCCTTATCAAAGAAAATAAATATGAGGAAGCGCTTAGCGTGGCAAGGCAGCAGGTAGAAAATGGTGCGCAGATACTTGATGTAAATATGGATGATGCCATGCTGGATGGCGTGGAAGCCATGACAACCTTCATCAACCTGGTACAAAGCGAACCGGATATTGCCAAAATTCCGATTATGCTGGACAGTTCAAAATTTCCAATTATAGAAGCGGGATTGAAATGCGTACAGGGAAGATGTATTGTTAACTCCATCTCTATGAAAGAAGGAGAAGAAAAATTTATTGAACAGGCTATTATTTGCCAGGCATATGGCGCATCGGTTATTGTAATGGCCTTTGATGAAAAAGGACAGGCGGATACCAAAGAACGTAAAATTGAAATATGTCATCGTGCATACAAAATTTTAACAGAGCAGGTTGGTTATGATGCGCAGGATATTATTTTCGACCCGAATATCTTTGCCATAGCAACTGGTATTGAAGAACACAATAATTACGCAGTAGATTTTATTGAGGCTACCAAAGAAATAAAAAAATTGATGCCGCTTGCAAAAATCAGCGGTGGTGTAAGTAATGTCTCTTTTTCTTTCAGGGGTAATGATCATGTGCGGGAAGCGATACACAGTGTGTTCCTGTTTTATGCAATCAAAGCTGGAATGGATATGGGCATTGTAAACGCCGGTCAGCTGGTAATTTATGATGAGATAGAGCCGCAATTAAAAGAAATGTGCGAAGACGTTATACTCAACCGGAAGAATGACAATAATGAAGCAACAGAACGCCTTATCAATTTTGCGGAAACAGTAAAGGCTAAAGGAAAAGAAATTGTAAAAGATGATGCCTGGAGAAATACAAGCGTAGAAGAACGTTTAAAACATTCACTGGTAAATGGTATTACTGATTATATTGAAGCAGATACAGAAGAAGCGCGGCAGAAATATCCAAAACCACTGGATGTAATTGAAGGTCCGCTGATGGATGGTATGAATGTAGTGGGGGATTTATTTGGCAGTGGTAAAATGTTTTTGCCCCAGGTTGTAAAAAGCGCCCGGGTGATGAAGAAATCTGTTGCCGTTCTTACCCCGTTTATTGAAGCAGAAAAAGAATTAAGAAGACAGGCGCATTTAGCTGCTGGTACTGTAAATGAAGAAGGCGCTGGTGCTGCAAAAATTTTACTGGCCACCGTAAAAGGAGATGTGCATGATATAGGCAAAAACATTGTGGGTGTTGTACTGGGCTGCAATGGCTATGATATTATTGACCTGGGGGTAATGGTAGCTACTGATAAAATATTAGACACAGCTATAAAAGAAAAAGTAGATATTATAGGTTTGAGTGGTTTAATTACGCCTTCACTGGATGAAATGGTACATGTGGCACATGAAATGAAACGCAGGGGAATGAGCCAGCCACTATTGATAGGCGGAGCAACCACCTCACGTATGCACACAGCCGTAAAAATTGCGCCGCAATATGATGAAGGTGTTGTGCATGTGCTGGATGCATCGAGAAGCGTTACAGTAGCAGGTTCGTTATTAAATGATCAGAAACCGGTTTTTCTGGGCAATTTAAAAAAGGAATACACAAAATTAAAAGAAGATTTTGCCAATAAGAAATCAGTAAAGCAATTTTTGAGTCTGGAAGCCGCACAAAAGAACAAAGTAAAAATCGACTGGAATAATTTTACTCCGGTAGCACCCACATTTACTGGTAATAAAATTTTTGCAGATGTACCCCTGGAAGAAATAGCAAAATACATTGACTGGCAGCCATTTTTTATTGCCTGGGAATTGCACGGTAAATTTCCTCAAATATTAAGCGATGAGAAAGTAGGAAAAGAAGCAACCAAATTATACAACGATGCACAAAAATTATTACAACAGATTATAAAAGAGAAATGGCTTCATCCACGCGGCGTAATTGGTTTCTGGCCAGCCAATAGTGACGGGAAAGATACCATCACAGTTACAGACAAATCAACAACTGTTAACCTGGAATCTTTGCGCCAGCAAATAAAAAAAGCGGATGGTCAGCCTAATATTTCTCTCACAGATTTTATTGCACCGGCATCAACAGGAAAACAGGATTACGTTGGCGCATTCACTGTAACCATTGAAGGTATAGAACCTCATATAAAACGGTTTGAAACCGCACTGGATGATTATAATAAGATCACTTTGCAGGCGCTTGCAGACAGGTTAGCAGAAGCATTTGCAGAACTGCTGCATGAAAAAGTACGTAAACAATACTGGGGTTATGCAACTGACGAGCATTTAACCAATGAAGAACTGATTAAAGAGTCCTATTTGGGGATACGTCCGGCACCAGGTTATCCTGCCTGCCCTGATCATACAGAAAAATACAAACTGTTTAACCTGTTGGGTGGAAAAGAAGCAACTGGTATCACATTAACTGAGTCACTGGCTATGTACCCCGCTTCTTCTGTTTCCGGCTGGTATTTTGCCAACCCTGAGAGCAAATATTTTGGTGTTGGTAAAATTGATAAGAACCAGGTAGAAGATTACGCCAAAAGAAAAGGCATGCCATTGAATGAAGCAGAAAGATGGTTAAGGCCCGTGCTTGATTATGATGCATAACAGAGATTTGGGAAGATTTGTAGATTAATCGGATGCTTACCGGCATTCCTCTTTTTCTCTGCGAAAACCTCCTTTACCTCTTTGGTAAAATGAAGATTTTACATTTTTGATGATTAAAAAGCTGGGATTGACGCTTAACAATTGAATCGTACAGCGAATCCACAAACAAAATATCTTTGCAGCTTGTAATAAGCAGAAACCACAACAAGAAATTATGAGGCAGATAAGGATTTTTTTACCGGCGGTAATTGCAATATTATTTTTATTCCCTTCCATTAGCAATGCGCAAACAGCACCGCACCTCCGCGGCGAATTCTATTTTTCATGGGGATACAATACAGAATGGTATACCCACAGCAATTTAAAAATTAGTCAGCCGGAACTGGGCAATGATTATGCATTCAGGAATATTAAAGGTCATGATCACCGTGGTTGGGACGAAGGCCTTTTTTCGAAAGCGTTTACCATTCCGCAGTATAATTACCGCATTGGTTATTTCTTTGGCAATAAAAAAGATTGGGGTATCGAAATAAATTTTGATCATACTAAATTTATTTTTGAAGACGATCAACTGGTTCATATAAAAGGTACAATGAACAGTAAGCCTTACGACGGCATTGCACACTTCCTGCAAAATGATGGATCCGGAGCAGACAGCAGTTCTTATTATTTTTTGAATAATGGGGCCAACTTTCTTTTATTCAATATTGTAAAACGCTGGCACCTGGCGGCCAATAAAAAAGGTTCCATACAAATTGACGGTTTGTCGAAATTTGGTATTGGCCCGGTTATTCCGCATGTAGAAAATAAATTTTTTGATCAACCCGGAAACAAACCTGGTTTTCAACTGGGCGGATGGAATACCGGCATTGAAGGAGCGTTGCGTTCTACTTTTTACAAGCATGTTTATCTGGAATTTGCAGGTAAGCTTGACTATGCGCGTTATTCCAACCTGAAAATATACAAAGGCACTGCACGCCAGGCATTTGGTACCGCTGAAATGGTATTGAGCCTGGGACTTACTTTTAATACCGGTAAGAAAAGGTAGAATCTTATTATAATAAGAAATGTATCAGATTAAACGATGGTTTCACCCCATTGGTCTGCATTAGTGTAATGAGTCATAATTCGTGTTTATTTCCCTCAAAACAAATTTAATTCAGAAAACTCCAGGAAGCAGGCGGTTGTATTGAAACAAAAATGAATAATCATACCATACCAGATGGTTTTTTCTTTCATACGAACGTAGCCAAGCCATAAGGCAA
The DNA here is from genome assembly GCA_039915085.1 of Chitinophagaceae bacterium. Taxonomy (GTDB): domain Bacteria; phylum Bacteroidota; class Bacteroidia; order Chitinophagales; family Chitinophagaceae; genus JACMLD01. The sequence goes on along the minus strand of JBDSOC010000172.1, from coordinate 17,754 downwards.
AAGGCATCAGCCAGAAAAAAGAAATAAAGCTCATATGCAGGATCGTAAACAGAAAAGCTGATATGAAAATGGCTTGTTTGGTATCCGTTATTTTATTTAATCCTTCCTGCATTACACCACGAAAGGCAAGTTCTTCAAAGATGGCCGGTTGCAGAGCCACCATAAGGATAGTAGCCAGCTTTGCATACTTTAAATCACGGAAAGCAGAATAATAATATAAGTCGGTATCAAATATGGTTTTATTAAGCCATTTCACAGCATAGTTAACTACTGTGGCGGCAATCACCGCTGCAGAGGCATAGGAAATTACTTTGACCGGTGAAAAGCTTTTCCATTTAAAAAGCTTTTTTATTTCAGCCCAAAACAAAACAACATATACCAGGGTAAATGTTGAAAGCACACCATCAACTATCAGTAATGGGATAATGCCCCTTGTATACTCTGTAAAATTGGAAAAAAGACAAATGATGAGGTGTACACCAAAGAAAATAGAAAGAGTAACAAGTCTTTGTTGTTTTTGTATGGCTTCTTCAATATCGGGTACAGCCTGCAACGCACCACAATGGTTGCAATACCTTGCTTCCCCGGTAATGGGCTGATTGCAATGGATGCATACTTGCACTTCTATTATTTCTTCACCTGCTATCTCCATTAAATATTATGTTGCTTTCTTATTTTTTCTGCTTCTATGGCCGACATCAGGCCTTTGATAAGATAGCTGATAATAATGATTTTTAAAATTATGCCCCTGAAAATACTTGCCGGATTCTCAATAGCGCCCATTAATTCTATTAAAATATACAGCACCATGCCGGAGATGATAGAAGCAACCGGTTTGGTCTTTGCCCACACACCCAGTAATAAATAGATGATTGCTATCACAGTGTATGTAATAAGTATTGCTGAGCCATTATCCTCTGCCGGGTTAACAGAAAAATAAATAATTCCAATTAAAAAGGATAAACCCGCCAGTACATATAAAGTAGTAGTTGCGCTTTTTATTTTTTTATCCAGCGCATTTATCTCCATGTGCTGGTAATTCCGGTTATAGAAGAATTGATTTTGTTCTTCTTCAGATCCTTTCAGCGGGAATCCACATTTCTGGCAAAACTGATCTGCCGCGTTGATTTTTTCAAAACAACATTTGCATTCCATCATAGATTCGGTAACAGGAAGGAGTTGTGATTCGGCCATAAGGTTTATATTTCACACAAAATATTCATTTTGACCGTAAATTAAAATATAAGCCTCTTTTATATATCAATCTTTAATTCTTTCAATGCGGTTGCCAATTGAACCGGTGATTGAAAATGGATGCTTTTTATTCCCACTGCTTCCGCGGCTGCCACATTGCGCAGGTTGTCATCAATAAAAATAGCATGGGCAGCAGTAATAGTATAACGGCTTAAAAGCAGGTTATAAAATTCTGGAAATGGTTTTCTTGTTTTTTCAACGCCACTTACCAGCCTGCCATCAAACCAATATAAAAAACTATGTCTTACCAGCGCAATCTGAAAAAGCTCAGCTTGCCAGTTGGTAAGTGCATACAATTTGTATTTGCCACTTTGTTTCAGCTTACGCAAAATTTCTACTGTTTCCGGAATAGTTCCGCGCAGCATTTCCGTCCAGCGGCCATAAAAATCACGTATGGGCTGTTCCCATTCCGGAAATTTTTTTATCAGTTCTTCGGTTCCTTCACTGATTGGACGGCCTGCATCCTGTTCCTCATTCCAGTCGCTGTTACACACCGTTGAAAAAAAATAATCTCTTTTCTCCCGGCTTTCAAAATAATTGTCATCGTACACATACAAAGGGTTCCAGTCTAAAAGAACCCCGCCTAAATCAAAAATGATTGTATCTATTGCTGCAGTCATATTTTTTGTTGAAGTATTTAATGAAATACAAAACTATGTATCAGTTAAGCGGTAAAGATAATGACTGTACGCAATTACAGGTTGTCATATCAATGTCGTTTAGTTAAGACGCGCAGCGTCTCTCTGTGTACTTTTGCATATTCCGTCGGAATTATTTTAACCACAGCGCCACAGGGGACACAAAGAAGCACGGCCAACTTCCCTGTGTTTCCTTGATTTATTTGCGGCAAAGGCGCACAGAGGGGATCTTCGAGCCGGATTAAATGCCATTCTTATCTTAACTAAAAGACATTGGGGTGTCATGCCATTATCACCAAAGATGCACAACGGTTATCTTGCCATATAAAATTTCAGTGTTTTTTTTTGAATTCTTTTATTGCAGCTCAACAAAAGAAGCGTTTGTATCTGTGGCCAGAAACTTATTTCGCGTAGCAACAAATGAAGCAATGGTATTTAATACCAGTATAAAAGACAACCCTGCAGCAAGGTTTATTTTTTCTGCCACCAAACCTATCACAGAAGGGCCCACTAAAAAGCCTATTAATCCTCCGCTTGCTATTGAAGAAATACCAACGGCGGGACTGATGCCCGGTACATTTGCGGCTGCACTGAACAGGATAGGTACAACGCAGGCATACCCAATTCCTACCAGGCTAAAACCAGCAATGGCTGTTATTTTATTATGAAAAGCTATGGTTAGCAGAAAACCTGCGGCTGCAATAAGGGTACCGGCAATTACAATTTTCTTGGACCCGATTTTGGGAATCAGGGAATCCCCATTAAACCTGCCAATGGCCATCATTATTGAAAACCCGCCATAACCAAGCCCGGCCATGGCAACTGTGCTGTGCAGCGATTCTTTAAGATAGATAGCGCTCCAGTCTGCAATACTTCCTTCGCCCATAAAACTTACAAAACAAATAAAAGCAAGGCCAATGATAGAAAGTGGCGGTGCAGAAAGCGAAGAACCCGAATGAATAAATATTTTATGTGTAAGCAGGTGACCGCGTATATAAAATAAAATAAAAATAATAGCAGACGCTACAATCAATATCTGGTAAGCAGCATTTATATGCAAGCTGTAAAAAATAGTTGCCAAACCAATACTGATACCGCCACCCAGGCTATACATGCCATGACAACTGCTCATAATTCGTTTCTGGTATTTTTTTTCTATCATATCAATAACGGCATTAATGGATACACCGTTGAAAAAGCCAATCAGGCCGGTAGCAAACAATACCAGCCAGAAAACGAGCCTGTATTGCACAGTAACCATAGCAACAAACAAAAGACACTGCAATACCGGTCCTGCCAGCAGCCATTTACCCACTTTAATACGGCTGAAAAGCCAGGAAGAAAGTAGTACGCCTGTTAATGAACCAACCGGTGAAAGAAATAAGGATAAGCCAAGTGTTTGATTAGTGAGACCAAGCCGTTGTTTAATGGCAGGTAATGCAGCCGCCCATATACCCAATAGCAAACTGCTTACACTTAGTAAAAAACCCATAGTGAAACCTGGCTTATGTTTTACAAATGCGATGATGTTTTTGAACATAAGCCGGTTACTTGTACTTAAGTTTAAAATACAGCATTACGCACGATAAAAACAATACAGTGCTGTTGGTATAAATAATAGATCCATTCTTTATAATAATGCCATAAATAAGCCAGAGCACAACACTGGTGGTAGCAAATAAAAACATTACGAGAGAGATGTCATTGGCTGATTTTGTCTTCCAGGTTTTAATTACCTGCGGCAAAAATACCAGAGAGGACATAGTGCCTGCTATATAACCCAGGATTTCTATTGGCTGCATAAGTATAATGTTAATTGATTAATCCAAAGTACGGTTTAATGGTAAAAGTGTAATGCCTGCGGTTCTTATTAAGCACAGGCTCTTCCATTTTAGAGAAAATGTGAATAAAGCACTTTAAACCCTAAGCTTCTTAAATGGTAATTTCAATCCTGTTATTATCCGGGTCTAAAATTACGCTTTCATAATATCCATCACCCGTCCATCTTGGTTCTCCTATCACTGTAAAACCTTCTTGCCGGATTGTTTCCGTTAACGCATCAACGCTTTCTTTGCTGCCCGTACTCATGGCAAAATGAATAAGCCCGGTATTTTGACGCATAATATCATTGTTGTTGACAGGTATACCCGGCATCTGCATCAGTTCAAGCCTGGCCCCATCGCTGAAAGAAAGAAAATAAGAACTGAATTCCTTCCTGGGGTTATAGTATTTTTCATTGGCGCTGGCATTAAAAAACTTTATATAAAAGGTTTTTAGTACATCCACTTGATTTGTCCATAATGCAAGATGTTCTATTTTCATATACTTAAAATAAAGGGGTAAGGTAAAGTATGTAAGGTTTAAGGAGCAAGGATTGCTAAGGTAATTTCATTTTTTTTCTGGAAAATCCCTCATCTTTGGCCTTTAACCTAAACCTTCTTCCACCTGGTTAGAAACAGTTGAAATAATTTCAACCAGTTTTCTTAATCTTTGCAGCATAAAACGTCAGTTATGAATTTACCGGAAAACCTCCGATACACCAAGGATCATGAATGGATTAGCCTGGAAGGCAATATTGCTACTATTGGTATAACCGATTTTGCACAGGGCGAACTGGGAGATATTGTATATGTAGAAATAGAAACTGTTGGCAAACCACTGGAAGCTGAAACTGTTTTTGGTACAGTAGAAGCAGTAAAAACAGTAAGCGATTTATTTCTGCCGGTTTCTGGTACAATTAATGAGGTTAACCCGGCATTGACAAATCAACCCGAACTGGTAAATACCGATCCTTACGGAGAAGGATGGATGGTTAAAATGACCGTTAATGACCCCGCTGATGTGGCAAAATTGCTGGATTCAGCTGCTTACCAGGACGTTATTGGATAAATCCACCATAAATATTATTTCGTACATGGAGTGATGGTTTTAAGTAGCATGTTTTTTAAAACCACATTCCACAAACCACTGACCTGATTGAACAATACTGTTACATATAATGAACAGGAACTGGTGTTGTCACTGAAAGCAAAGGATCAGCAATCCTTCAGCTATCTGTACGACAATTACGCTGGTGCATTATATAGTATTGTACTGCAGGTTGTTCCGGATAAAGAACTGGCCAGCGATGTATTGCAGGAAGTTTTTGTAAATATCTGGCGCAAAATAGAAAGTTACGATCCAACCAAAGGAAGGTTGTTTACATGGATGTTGAATGTAGCCCGTAATTTAGCCATAGACATGGTAAGGTCCAAAGCCTACCAGAACAGCCAGAAAAATCAATCGATGCCGGGGAGTGAGTATTTTGATAAAGGCGGTCTCAGTACACAACTTACTGTAGATAATATAGGCCTTAAAAAAATAGTAAATAAACTAAAAACAGAACACAGGATCCTGATAGACCTGGCTTATTTTAAAGGATATACACACGAAGAAATTGCTGAAATTGAAAGCCTGCCACTGGGCACTGTAAAAACAAGAATTAGAAGCGCATTAATACAATTGAGAGATCATTTAAAGTGAATATACAGGAATACATATCAAGCGGTATTGTTGAAAGCTACGTTCTGGGTTTGGCCAGTAACGAAGAGCGCATTGAGTTTGAACAACTCAGTGAAACACATGCTGAATTAAGGCAGGCAAGAGAGGCTTTTGAAATAAGCCTGGAACAGCATGCCCTTGATAATGCTTTGGCGCCATCTGCCGGGTTAAAACAAAAGATCTGGAGCGATATTAATCTGGGCCAGGTTACTGCACCAGCAGTAAACATTCGTCCTGATAATAAAACACAGCCGTTCGCACCGGTTCGGTCTATTAGTTTTGCAAAATTTCTGGCAGCCGCTTCCATCATTTTATTATTGGGCAGTACATTGCTTAATTTTTATTTTTATAATCAATACAAATCTTCTGCAGCGCAGCTCAATGAATTAATTGCAAGCAATCAGCAAATGGCCAGTAACAGTAATATTATGCAAACCAAATTGCAGCAATATGAAAGAAGTTTTGAAATGATTAAAGACACTAACATGGCTGTGGTTGCTATGAAAGGCCAGGCTGTTGCTCCCCAGGGTCTTACTACAGTTTACTGGAATAAACAAACAAAAGACGTATACCTGCTGATTAATAGTTTGCCACAACCAGCTGCAGGTAAACAGTACCAGCTATGGGCTATTGTAGATGGTGTGCCTGTTGATGCAGGACTGCTGGAAACAAATGCTCCGGTTGCATTTGTTAAGATGAAAAATATTCCCAAAGCACAGGCTTTTGCCATTACACTGGAAAATACCGGTGGAAACAAAACCCCTACAATGCCAATATATGTAGTGGGTAAAACCTAACTGCCGGCACCTCTTTCATTTTCCTTTTAAATGTTTTAGTTTAGCGAAAATTTAAGTCGTGATCAACCGATTGTTAAGCAAAGCATTTTACGCAATAGCCTGGACTGTTTTAATCCAGCTTTTATTATGTCTTCCGGGTTCTTCCATTCCTTCAGGTGGGTTTTTTAATATTCCCCAGTTAGATAAAATAGCACATATTATTTTGTTTGGAACTTTTACCGGGCTTTGGTGCTATTACTATTTTTTAAAGGGAAAGCCGGCTGGTAAGCTCAAAACAATATTTTTTATTATATACCTGCTGGCTGCGGCCAATGGAATTATACTTGAATTTATTCAACGTGATTATATTCCGAACCGAAGCTTTGACCAGGGAGATATTATTGCAGACATAATTGCCAGTAGTATTGCCTATGGAATTTGCAATATTAAATTATTGAAAACCATGGACTAAAAAAAGAATGGCCCCTGTTGAAACAGGGGCCGTAACCAAAACTAACTGCTTATGAGAAAATTGACTGCTTATGAGAGAGATTCTTTATATCGAGAGAGAGTCTTTATAAGAACTTCTGTACGTATAACGCAAATCAGGTGCCATTAGTATGATTGCTTTGGTTAAAAAAGGTTTAAAGCCTTTAAAAAAACAGGCAGCGCTCCATATACGCTTAACCCCGGTTTGCAGATTTAATTTTCGCTGAAACCCAGTACCAGTGCAACTTATTAAGAAAAAAATATACCTTGCCTGTGTACTTATTAAAATGGCATAAAAAAAAGCACTTTCTAAAAGTGCTTTAAGATGTAGAAAATAATCTACGTCCTTTTCGAAATTATTTTCCCATTAGTCCTTTTATTGTATCCAGAATCCCACCACTGCCGCCTGCATTTGCAGTGTTACCACCACCGCCTGTAAATTGTTTCAGGATGCTCTGAATATCCAATCCGCCCGTGCCTGCGGTTTGTTGCTGGCCACCGCCACCAACAAGACTTCCAATGATACTTTGTATATTAAAGCTGTTATTGTTTGGATCATTTGTCTGGTGAACTAATTTTTGTAATACCATTGGTATCAGGCTGGCTGCAATACCACTTGCCGCACCTTCATTCAATCCAAATTTACCCATTAGATTTTTGATAAAACCGCCGGATATCTGTTGCGCAGCAGGTGTATTGGCAATATCTCCGCCCTGGTGATTAAAAAGACTGACTACATCCTGTGCGTTACCGCTAGCCAGCATATTTTTTAAGCCGTCCATAATTGAATTACCAGCTACTGCAACGGCAGCCTCATTATGTTCGTTAGGAATAGCAGGATTATCATTAATAGCGCTACCCGCATTTTGTTTTATCAGGTCTAAAAGATTTTCTAACATAATATGAAGTTTAGATCAGGTAAGTTAGAATATAAATGCAAAAGGTTGCAAGTTTGTGAACAAATTTTTAATGCCAGCACTCATGTATAAGTAGAAATTACCAATGGTTGATACTGGTAAATATTAGTTCTATTTTCTTAGTTCTGCTTTGTCATTTTTTCTGCATTCTCTGCAAACTGCAGCTTGTCTATCAGTTCTTTTATTTCTCCGTTCAGCACTGCATCAAGATTATATAACGTTAAGCCAATGCGGTGATCAGTTACCCGTCCCTGCGGAAAATTATAGGTACGTATTTTAGCGCTTCTGTCGCCGGTGCTGACAAGACTTTTACGCTGGCGCGAAATTTCATCTTCCTGCTTGCGAACCTGCTCTTCATATAGTTTGGTTCGCAACATGGTCATGGCCTTCTCGCGGTTGCCCAACTGGCTGCGTTCCGTCTGGCAAACCACCACTACGCCAGTGGGTATATGGGTTAAAAAAACTTTTGTTTCAACTTTATTTACGTTTTGTCCACCCGCTCCACCGCTCCGGGCTGTTTCCATTTTTACATCACTTTCTTTTAATTCAAAATCAACCTCCTCCGCTTCCGGCATTACTGCAACAGTTGCAGCACTTGTATGCACACGGCCGCTTCCTTCTGTATCAGGTACACGCTGCACACGGTGTACACCACTTTCAAATTTCAAAGTTCCATATACATCTTCGCCCACCACTTCTACCTGTATTTCTTTATACCCGCCAACAGTACCCTCGCTTTCAGACAGAACAGCTGTTTTCCAACCCTTTTTTTCGCAATATTTTATATACATGCGTAATAAATCGCCGGCAAATAAACTGGCTTCATCCCCACCTGTTCCAGCACGAATTTCAAGGATAGCATTTTTCTCATCCTGCGGGTCTTTGGGTATCAGCATCTGGCGTATGGAAGATTCCATCTGCTCTTTCCTTTCTTCCAGCCCGGTTACTTCTGCTTTTGCCAGTTCCCGCAGCTCATTATCGTCGCCGTTTAACGCTTCTTTATTAAAATCTACGTCGCCCAGCAGGCGTTTGTAGTCTTCGTAGGCATTTACAATTTTTTCCAGGCTGCGGTATTCTTTACTCATAGCACCAAACCGCTGGTTATTACTCACAATCTCAGGGTTGCTAAGCGCAACACCCATATCTGTAAACTTTGCTTTTATGGCTTCTAACTTGTCTAACATGTGTATTTTTTTTACCTGTAGGAAAGTTTTGTTTCCCGTTGGCTGTCCCGGCTTATTTAACTTTTATGAAGCGGCAAAATTAAACCATCAGAAGCATTTTAACCAAACAACCTCATCGCGGGGCCTTCTTTTCAAGGATAGGGGAAAAACAACCGGAAAATGAAATGCTGTAGTATTTACCTTCGCGGCTTATAATTGTAGGATATGGGATTCAGAAAATTCAGGCCAAATCAACTATTTAACGGCTATACATTTCTAAACGAAGAGCAGGTACTTATTACAAAACCGGATGGAACCGTTGAAGGCCTCGTTTCTATGGATGAAGCGGGTGATGATATTGAAAAATTGGATGGAATCTTAACCCCTGGCCTGATCAATTGCCATTGCCACCTTGAACTGAGCCATTTAAAAAATGTAATTCCACCACATACCGGACTGGTGGAATTTTTATGCAGTGTGGTTACTAAAAGAGGTTTTGCGGCTGAACTGGTACAACAGGAGATTGAAAAAGCTGAACAGGAAATGTATGAAAACGGTATTGCAGCGGCAGGAGATATTTGCAATACTGCCGATGCCGTAAGAATTAAAAGCGGAAGCAACATGCGATGGCAAAATTTTATTGAAGTGCTGAGTTTTACTGACGCGAAGGCAATAGAAAATATGGCGCACTATGAAACAGTTCTGCATGCGCATAAAGCTGTTTTGTTTGCACCCAACCGGAATGTATTAACACCACATGCACCTTACAGTATCAGCCCGAAAACTTTTGAATTGCTGAATGCGGCTACTGCCAATCAAATTATTTCAATCCATAACCAGGAACATCCTGCAGAAGACGAACTCTATAAAACAGGCGGTGGCGATTATTTAAAACTGTTTAAAATATTTGGCGTGGAGTCTTCTCCATTTCCGGTTACGGGTAAAAGCAGTCTGCAATCTTACCTGCCATATTTTAAAAATGGCCAAACTATTTTTCTAATCCACAATACTTATATGCCGCAGGAGGATATTGCATTTGCCAATGACTATGCAAAAGAAAATGGATTAACACTTGTTTATTGTTTATGTCCCAATGCCAACCTGTATATAGAAAATAAATTACCAGAAGCAGAAAAATTTATTGATAGTGGGTGTCATATCGTGTTGGGTACCGATAGTTATAGCAGCAACTGGCAACTGAGCATTGCAAAAGAAATACAAACTATTCATCAGCATTTTCCCGCACTGGCGCTTGAAACAATATTGCAATGGGCCACCAGCAATGGTGCAAAGGCACTGCAATGGGATAATGAATTAGGAAGTTTTGAAAAAGGCAAACGGCCAGGGGTAACGCTGCTGGCAAATGATTTAGGTTCTTCGGTAAGGGTATTGTGAGCAGGCTAGTTTACGTGAATGGATGCCGTTGTTGGTGTTCACCACCAACTGAAATCAGCTTAGCACCTCCTGCAGCACCGGTAATGTTTTCATAGTGCCAAAATCATGTATATGCAATGCATAAAATTGCTGATACGCAATCATTAATATCCTGCGGGCTTCCTGGTTAAGTTGAATAGCGCTTAACTCATGTGGTTGCATGGTCTTCAGCAATTGTGAAGTGGTATAGCTGTGCGGTTCAGCTAAAAAATAAGGGTGTACAGGTTGTTCATGTACAAACTCTCCTTCCTGTAAATCGAGATAATTATTTTGAGCTGTATACTCGTCTGAAAGCCGGAATCCATATATAGTAGCCAGGTGCAAAGAAAAGAAAAGTGGAAAATTGGCAACTACGTTTTGACTGCTTTCATCAAGATGAAGAAAAGCATCTTCAATAAAATGAAAGAGATCTGTGTTTTGTTCCGGCTGCTTGATTGTTTTAGATAACAATTCAACCATAAACAAAGCAACTGCATTTTTAAAAATATCAGAAAAAATATGTTTATATAAATAGCCCCATTTAAATTCTTTTATGCGTTGCAGATTTTTTAAATCATTGTGATAGACAATTAAATCCAGTATGGCGCCGGGTTGAAATAAGCTGGCTTTGCCGGGCCCCTTTTTAGAAGATGTTCTTACACCATTTACGAGGTAAGACTGTAAACCAAAAAGCTCAGTATAAATGGCTGAAATGATACTTGTTTCACCGTATTTAACCGTGCGCAGTACTATGCCTTTTGTTTTGTGTACACTTGCCATTAACTTAGGGGTTCGTTTTCTGCCCAGATAACAGATTTAGGTAATTCAATCTTCATATTGCTATTTACTGATAAAGATAATTTTTGCGGCTATTTTTTGTGTCCTGGTATCATCGCTTACCAATACTAAATAGACACCGGTTGCAACGCTGCCTCCTTTATAATTTTTCCCGTTCCATATGGCCTGTCCACCCAGCGCCTTTGTTTGATAAACCAACCTGCCATCCAGCTCTGTAATTTTTACAATGGCATTATCAACCAGGCCGCGTATAGCAATTGTACCGGTATAACCAGGCGGTACGGGGTTGGGAAATACCAATACATTAGAATTTTCAACACTTCCTTCGGTGGCGGTGCTCCTGAATGAACAAATGCCTTTAGCAGTGGCAAAAAAAACTTCACCTGTTTTGCCGTCAATGGCAATTTTTTCTACATCGTTATCCAGTAAGGGGCTGTTTTCTTCAGTAAAGCGATAAATAATTTTATCGCCATCCGGACTTATTAACCACACGCCATTTTTTGTGCCCGCCCATTTGCGATTCCCGCCATCTACTGCAATGGTTTGCACCCGCTCATCTCCAAAAAGATAACCGGCAAAATTATCCTGTTGCACAATGGGTAATACCGCATCGCACCCTTGTGTACTAAATATATCCTGCGGGCATTGTATAACGCCAACGCCTTTACTGGTACCTGCCCATATAAAACTATTCTTGTCTTTCGCAATGCACAACACATTATTACTGGGCAGGTTGCCAGAACCCTTACCCGCAGTAAATAATTTCCATTTATCATCTCCTGTATTATCTATTGTTTGCCCGGTATTAAAACATACCAGGCCATTACCTGGTGATACAATCCATTTTTGTTTAAAATTATCAGTTACAATTTGTGTAACGGCATAATTGTTTAATGCGAACGGAGTAAAGAATTTGTTCCAGCTGCCATCTGCTTTTTTTACGGCAATATTCTGCACTGCGCCATAGTCGGCTATCCATAAATTATTTTCATTGTCGAAAGCAAGCCCGGCTACAAAATAATTATTGATATTACCAAAAGAAGGCGCCAGCGGCGAACCCTGTTTAAAAACCTGTATCGTTTTATCTGTTGTCAGGTGTAATAATCCGCCGCCAAAAGATCCTGCCCATGCGGTATTATCTTTTGGGTCAACCGCCACCGTTATAATATCATAAAGGCTGTCTAACGCAGGAATACTTTCTTTTGTAAAGTTTGTCCATTCATCATTACTGAAACGATAAAGTCCTTTTTTAGAAAAAGTGTTAGACCAGCCAGTTGTAACTGTGCCCGATGCTGCCCACAACGCACCATCTTTTACTGTCATTTCCCCGGTGGCTGTTGAATAAGGAGAATTGGGTTGGTACCTTAGTGCGGTGGCATTACTGTAAGCAAGCAGGCCGGTTGTGCTGTCTGCTACCCAAACGGTGTTTTGTACAGTGATGGCCTGCGCCGGAGATAACAGTATATTGTTCTGGGCAATGGTTTTTTCTACGATGGCAGTATTGGTCATTACCAGCACTCTTGCGGCGCCTGTTTTTTGCTCACTCAGCAATAAACGGTCTTCCGTAGTAGTAATATTGTTGATGTGCCAGGTGTCTGCATATAATAAACTCCAGGTACTGCCATTTAGCACAAACAAAGAATCACTCGTTTGGGCTATTATTTTATTTTGAACAGTCAATACATTGCTGCAGGCCCCCTGCGACAAACCATTACTGCCACTAAGTAATTGCCAATTTCTATAATCAGCCAGGTTCACGTTACTTATTGGGGCACGTTTCAATCCTTCCTCTGTAGCCGCATAAAAAAATCCTCCATCAGCAGTAAGGCCATTTATTTTTACAGCATTGCCTGTAGCCCCAATGATATAAGTGTCTTTTACTTCGTACCTGTTTTCATCAACGGCTATTATACCCAACCCGCTGCACAGGTAAGCCATGTTTTGATAGCAGAAAATATGGTAAATGGTTTTATCACCCACAATATTTTTTTTCTTGATGGCATCAATATTATAAATTTTACCACCATCCAGTATATCAACATTACTGTTGTTATAAGCCACTACCAATTTTTCTGCTGCTGCGTCCCATTGAATGCACTGAATACCTGTTTCATGCAACCCATTTATTTTACTATAGCGTTCTATGGTATTATCCGCTATATCAACACTGAACAATGCATAAGGGGTAGCACAAAAGACAGCTTCTTTGGCTGCCGTCACCTGTATAGCCTGGTTATAAGAAAGATGTTCTCTCCATTGGCCAATTGGTTGCAATTGCGCTTTTAAAACAAGGCTGAAGCACAGAAAAAAATAAAAGAGGATCGGCCATTTTTGCATCAGGCTCAAAGTTACAGGATCAGGGGGCTACTGGTGCTGTAATTAAATTTACCGGTATAATAAGTCCGGAAGGTTTTAAAATGATAACACGGATTTTACCCGTGCCTGCGGGATTCAAGTCTTATGGCTTTAATCTCTTATCCAACTTTGTTAATAGACCCGATTAAAGACTTTTAATTTAAACCCTGCGTTTATAATCAAGTCTTATCTTTTTCAACTCAAAATATAGCGCATGGGTGTTTCCAGTCAACAGAAAAACCTTCATTTATTGTGGCGGGCGGGCTTTGGTCCGTCTCCGGAAGATCTGCCTTTGATTGCTTCCGCAACGCAGGCATCGATCTATAAAAATTTGCTGGCGGCCTCTCATAAAACACCTGCTTATATTGATGTGGCAGACAATGATCTGAAACAGCTGATTATGAGGATGGAAGAAAATGGCGGTATGCAAAAAAAGGAGCTTACTGCTGATCAAAAAAAAACGCTGCGCATAAAATCGAGAGATGGGCTAAAGGATTTAAACCTTGCCTGGTTGGGGCAAATGATAAACAGCCAGCAACAACTACGCGAAAAAATGAGTCTTTTCTGGCATGGCCATTTTGCTTCAAGAACGGTGAATATTTTCTATCAGCAAAAAATGCTGGATATTATCCGTACCAATGCACTGGGCAATTTTGGCGATCTATTAAAGGAGGTGAGCAAGAGCGCTTCCATGATCAATTTTCTTAACAATAACCAGAACCGTAAAGGTCATCCCAATGAAAATTTTGCCCGTGAAGTAATGGAACTGTTTACCCTGGGGCGCGGCAACTACACAGAGAACGATATTAAAGAAAGTGCCAGGGCATTTACCGGCTGGGGCGCATCTTTTAATGGAGAATTTGTTTTCCGTGACAGGCAGCATGATGATGATGAAAAAACTTTTTTGGGTAAAACAGGCAATTTTAATGGCGATGATATTTTAAAAATTTTATTGGATCAAAAGCAAACCGCCCGTTTTATTACGCAAAAGATCTACCGCTACTTTGTAAATGCCGATGCAGATCAGGAGAAAATAGAATGGCTGTCTGCCCGTTTTTACCAGCACAATTATGATATTGAAAAATTGATGACGGATATTTTTACCAGCGATTGGTTCTATAGTGAAAAGAATATTGGGGCAAAAATAAAATCACCGGTAGAATTAATTGTAGGTATCAGGAAAATGCTGCCCATGCAGATAGATAATGAGGCTTCACAATTGTTATTACAACGTTTGTTGGGCCAGATACTTTTTTATCCGCCCAATGTTGCAGGATGGCCCGGCGGCAAAAACTGGATAGACAGTTCTACGCTGATGATGCGGCTGCGCATACCAGAACTCATTTATGCCGGGGATGTTTTTAAAATGAAACCAAAAGATGATGATGACCAGATGATGGGTATGAAAGACAAAGATGCAGCTGGCGCTGATGACAATAATACGGTGCCCCCGGCAGGCAAAAAGAACAATGGAAAGGGTCAGCAAATAATGGCTACCATCAACTGGAATAATTATATAAAACAATATGAGCCGGTAACCAGGGAAAACCTGGTGTCGTCTATTTCAAAAATATTGCTGCAAACAAAAAGCGCCGTAAGCGCTGACACACTGAAAAATTATGTGGATGCCGGAAGCAGGGAAAGTTTTATAAAGACTGTTACCATACAATTGATGAGTACGCCGGAGTATCAAATGTGCTAGTGTGAAAATGTGATGAATGTGACAAATAAGCGAATTACAAATTATCGGTTTTGAGGTTTCTTTGGTTGTAAAGTCCCGGCAAAATCACAAAATCAGCAAATCAAAATTTTTTTACTTATGGTTATCAAACGTAAACAATTCATACAGCTTGGCTCACTGGCAACAGCTTCTATGTTTTTGCCAAAGTTTATAAAGGCTTTTGAAACGCCGCGTTTGGTACCACCGGGTAATAAAGTGCTGGTGGTACTGCAGCTAAGCGGTGGTAACGATGGCTTAAATACGGTGATACCTGTACGAAACGATCTTTACTACAATGCCAGGCCAAAACTGGGTATTAAAAAAGAAGAAGCTTTGCTGCTAACAGATGAAGTGGGACTAAACCCCGCATTAACCGCATTCAAAGATTTATATGATGATGGCAGCCTCGGGATTATGAATGGTGTGGGCTATCCCAATCCTGACCGGTCTCATTTCAGGAGCATGGATATATGGCAAAGCGCCAGTAAAAGCAATGAATATATAACCAATGGCTGGCTGGGCCGCTACCTGGATGCCCAGTGCAGCGGATGTGACAAACCTGTTCAGGCGCTGGAAATTGATGATGTGCTGAGTCTTTCCTTAAAGGGTGAAAAAATGAACGGCATCGCCATGCGCGATCCTAAAAGATTGTATAATACCAGCCATGAAAAATATTTTAAAGACGTGCTGGCTCAACATATAGATGAAGCAGGGGAGCAACCGGTAGACTATTTGTATAAAACAATGGCTGATACGCTTAGCAGTGCTGATTATATTTTTGAACAAAGCAAATTGCGGCCTACCACGGCGCAATACCCAACTACTGGTTTGGGACAAAGCCTTAAAACCATTGCTTCGCTTGTTTTTTCTGATATCAGCACTAAAGTATATTATGTTTCGCTGGGAAGTTTTGATACCCATGTTGGCCAGGAAGGACAGCAGAAAAGATTATTTACAGAAATGAACGATGCCATTAAGGCTTTTGTGGCTGATCTTAAAACCAATAACCGTTTCCAGGACTTAATGCTGATGACTTTTTCTGAATTTGGCCGGAGGGTAACACAGAATGCCAGCGGTGGAACTGACCACGGTACCGCCAACAATATGTTTTTTGTAAGCGGGGGGCTGCAGCAAAAAGGCGTTTTAAACCAAATGCCTAACCTGGCAGATTTACAGGACGGCGATTTAAAACACAGTGTAGATTTTAAAGATGTTTATGCCACGGTTTTAAATAAATGGCTGAAAGCAGATGATGAGAAAATACTGGGAAAAAAATCCGCCTACCTGAATTTTATCTGACTTACACAAGCCCGTCTGACGTCCTCATCTGACGGGGTGGTTCAAATGCGGTCAGACGAGGACGTCAGACCGGTTGTTTAAACTAGTATAGATTAGCATCTGTCCGTGCCTGAGAAAAAATAAGCCCCGCTGGTTTTAACAGCGGGGCTTTAATTTATTTTTTGGGCAACCAATCTATATTATCCAACCTTACCGGGATAACAATATGAGGTCCACTTTTGTGGCAATTATTCCCAGCCTTGTTTGGCAATACCTGCTTTTATAGCTGCCAATGCTTTTTCTGCTCCCAATAAGGTAGTGAGTTTGTTTCCTTTGCCATCATTTCCCTGTGCCATATAAGCGCCTTTGGCGGTTTTGGTAATCACGGCATCAAGAATTTTAACGCCTTTTTCTTTTGTTTTTACGTTGTAGGCGGTTAATGTAACTTCTTCAGACATAATTAAATTATTTTAAATGGTTAGTAAATCAAGAATGGAGTAAGCGGCGGCTTACCCGCAAACTGAGTTTAAAGGTAATCAGAATATTTCAAATAGCCTGCCAACCTGCTTAAGAGGCCAAGTTTTAGGGATTTAGTTTGCGTAACTCATTAAACATCAACCCTTGCGTATTTGGCATGGGACTCTATAAATTCTCTTCTGGGAGCCACTTCATCGCCCATCAGCATACTAAATACCCTGTCTGCCTCGGTAGCGCTTTCTATAGTTACACGTTTCAACGTCCTGGTTGCGGGATTCATAGTTGTCTCCCATAACTGATCGGCATTCATTTCTCCCAATCCTTTATAGCGCTGAATATTCACGCTGTCTTCCTTTCCGTTGGCAAACCTTTCTACCAGTAACTTCCGCTGTTCATCACTCCAGGCGTATTCCTGCTCTTTGCCTTTCTTTACCAGGTAAAGAGGGGGTTGAGCGATAAATACATAACCCTGTTCTACCAACTCTTTCATATACCGGTAAATAAAGGTGAGTATCAGGGTAGCGATATGACTCCCGTCCACATCGGCATCGGTCATGATGATAAGCTTATGGTAGCGGAGTTTTACAATATTCAATGCTTTTGGATCATCCGGGGTACCTACTGTAACACCCAGTGCAGTATACATGTTCCTGATTTCCTCATTCTCGTAAATCCGGTGCTCCATAGCCTTCTCTACGTTCAGAATTTTACCACGAAGTGGCAAAATAGCCTGGAAACTACGGTCGCGTCCCTGCTTGGCTGTACCGCCCGCAGAATCCCCCTCAACAAGGTATATTTCGCAGCGCTCGGGGTCACGTTCTGAGCAGTCGGCCAGTTTGCCGGGTAAACCGCCACCACTTAACACACTTTTGCGCTGAATAAGTTCCCTTGCTTTTTTGGCAGCAAACCTTGCCTGGGCAGCAAGTATTACTTTAT
>JBDSOC010000141.1:0-5998 GCA_039915085.1 Chitinophagaceae bacterium | reverse complement strand
GTCTGTCAATCATCACAAATTGGTTTCGTAGCTCAATTGGAAGAGTACCCGGCTTTTAACCGGGAGGTTCTGGGTTCAAATCCCAGCGGGACTACAAGGGAATATAGTTCAATGGCAGAACAGTTGGTTGTTAACCTCCGGGTGAATGTTCGAATCATTCTGTTCCCGCAATTGTGAGTGCGCTATCGCAGGAGAGCCAGGCTTGTCTGTAAAACAAGTGCCTTCTGGTTTAATAAGTTCGAATTTTATCACTCACACAACGGTGCTTTGGCAGAGATGGTTCTATTGCACTGGTTTGAAGTACCAGCAATTAAGGTTCGATTCCTTGAGGCACCACAGTTAAAAAAATTAAAGCAATGGAACAGCAACAACATTGGAGAAAACTAAACGGACAAAAATTGCAGCAATCAATTGTTGATGAAGTGCGCAATGCGATTGTTCGTGAAAAACAAATGGGGTATCAAGTCAAAGTTTGTATCGGTACCGATAGCCAGGTGAAAGGAAAAGAAACAGAATTTGCGACTGTTATTGTTTTCATACGTAAAGGGAAAGGTGGTTTCATGTATATAAATAATGAAATCACCGCACTAAAAATGAGCATTAAACAAAGGATGCTGGTGGAGGTTTCAAAAAGTATTGACATTGCTTATCAATTGTGCAGGTTGTTCACTTTGTATGACGTAGACATGGAAGTTCATGCTGATATCAACACCAATCCAAACTTTAAAAGCAATGATGCATTGAAGGAAGCTATGGGATATATTCTGGGAATGGGGTTTGCGTTTAAAGCCAAGCCGGATGCTTTCGCCAGTTCCAGTTGTGCTAATAAAGTGGTGCAGTAAGCGTGAGCGGAATGCAAGATAGACCAATAAAATTTTCGGTGCACTGCAATTATAAATCAACATTCTGCATTTTGCGGCAGGATGTTTCAAAGAAAGATACTATGAATGAATACTTTTATTTAAAGCCTTCTCTGCACAAGCGGCAGAAACGACGCGACAAAAGACTGGATGAAGAAGTGATTGAGTGCTACCGCCATGGCGATCGCATCAAAAGAAGTAAGGGATATAACAAAATGACAACGCGAAATCAGTTTGAGCATGCAAAAAAACATGAAAGCATAAAATTTATGCATGGACGAACACGTTATTTCAATGATAACCTGCGGCCATTAATTCGTCTCCTGGAATCAAAAAGAGGTAAATATTGGAACAAGATATATTCAGAAATTTGTTCAAAATTGGACCGTACAACTGTTTCTGGTGAACATGTTTTTAATCACCTTTTTGATTTTGTACAAACGAAAGTTACTATTGAAAATGAAAAAGTAGTTGGTGCTGATAGTTCGGGCCGAACAATACAAATATTATCAACATCCGGGTGGCCGTCATTTTATGTACATCCAAAATCGGGTGTGCTGCACAAGGCAAAAAAAGGCGACTGGGAAGAAAAATATAATATTGATTGAGTCATCATCCAAAAACAATACCGCCATGAAAAATGAACAATCGTATCAAAAATAAAAACAATGAGCAAGTTAAAAATATCAGGAAAAGAATTACGTGCAATAGGTTACCCGGAAGGACCGGTAGTAAGCATTGCCATGAGCATAATGGAAAAGCATTATAAACACAGTGGAAAGGAGGAAGCGATAGAAATTTTAAAAAACATACTGGCTGCACCGGTAGAATATGAGAATGATGCAGTACTGGGCTTGATTGCACAGCAATTGATTCCAAAGGCAATAACTGAAGGTGCTGAAATATCGCTGAACCAAAACGGTATTCAATTTAATGTATTCGGGCAGGAACATATTGAAGAAGGTGCCATGCACCAGATGTACCAGGCTGCCAAACTGCCTGTAAGTGTAGCAGGTGCGTTAATGCCTGACGCACACAGCGGCTATGGTTTACCGATAGGTGGCGTACTGGCTACAGCAAACGCAGTTATTCCATATGGTGTGGGTGTAGACATTGGTTGCCGCATGTGTTTAAGCATTTTCGACATCAACCCAAAAGAGTTGGTGGATAAAGAATCCTATTTCGCAAGGGAAATCAATGAAGCCACTTTGTTTGGGAGCGGTGGTCAGTTTGATCATGCATCAAATCATGAAGTAATGGAGCATGAAGGTTTTTACAGATTACCATTACTGAAAAACATGCATGGTCGTGCCTGGAAGCAATTGGGATCTTCCGGTTCAGGTAACCACTTTGTGGAGTTTGGCATAGTAGCAATTGCTGAAAACGATCCGGTTCTTGGCATAGAAGCTGGTAATTACATTGGTCTGTTATCACATTCCGGGTCAAGGGCGCTCGGGGCCAATATTGCCAATCATTACACCAAGATTGCTATCAGTAAAAGGCATTTACCACAGGAAGCAAAAAACCTTGCCTGGCTGACAATGGATGAAGAAGCTGGAATGGAGTATTGGATAGCGATGAACCTTGCGGGAGATTATGCAGCTGCCTGTCACCACATCATTCATGCAAAGATTGCAAAACAGCTTGGCCGTAAGCCAATGAAAATGGTAGAGAACCATCACAATTTTGCATGGAAAGAAAAATGGGAAGGGCGCGATGTAATTGTTCACCGTAAAGGCGCAACGCCGGCAGGGAAAGATGTGCTGGGAATTATTCCGGGATCAATGACAGCAGATGGTTTTATTGTAAAAGGAAAAGGAGAAATGGCATCCGTAAACTCTGCATCGCATGGTGCCGGAAGAAAGATGAGCCGTACCCGTGCCATCGCATCCGTTACAGACAAACAGTTTAAAGACGAGTTGAAAAAATTTGGTGTTAAACTATTGGGTGGCGGACTGGATGAATCTCCATTTGCTTACAAAGACATTCACGAAGTAATGCAATCACAAAAAGCATTGGTAGATGTAGTTGGAAAATTTACACCAAAGATTGTAAAAATGTCCGCCCGTGCCGGTACGGACGGGGATGGCGCTAAACACAGAAGCTGGAAAAAGAATAAAGATGCAGTGGAAGGTGAGTGATGCAGATTGTAACTACCGGAGTTTTTGAAAGTCTTCAAAGACTTCGGTTATTTAGTTTAGTTATTGCCAGCTTGGTGTATCGAAACATCTATCCAATATCACTGAAGTACAACATCTTCACTGTTTCCCATTCTTCTTTCAATATGCTGTAATAGACACTATCGCGGCGTCTGCCATGGGGCATCAGCATATGGCTTCTTAAAACACCTTCTTCTGTAGCGCCAATGTGTACCAAAGCCATTTTAGCACGCTCATTCAGGTTGTCTGTTTTTATTTCTACTCTTTCAAAACGCAGGGCATCAAAAGCATAACTCAATAGTACAAATTTTGCATGGTGGTTAACACCAGAACCCATGGATGCAGTGCCCAGCCAGGTCCAACCTATTTCTATCCGTTTATCATAAAAAGAAATATTGCCGAAACTGGTGCATCCGCAAATTTTATTATTGTCTTTGTCAATGATTACAAAAGGTATACGTTTTTCCTGCTCTCTTTCCTGCAAAGCAGCTTCCATCCATAGCCGCAGTTCTTCCTTTTTATTCAACTCAAACGTAAAATATTTCCATATCTCCGGCGGAGCGGCAATAGCTGCAAGTGCTTCCATATCCGTTAGTTGCATTAAGCGAAGCGCCACTCTTGTTGTTTCCAGGATCAATGTTTCCGGAAAAAATTTACTGTACTCTTTTTGCATAAAATAAATAATAGTTTAATCTGACTCTGGCCATAAGCCCAGTCCCTGCCTTACCAGTAACGGGGGTTCCGTAGTGCAATCTACAATAGTTGAAGGAGTCATTCCCCCAATACCAGCATCAATTACAATATCTACCAGGTTTTTAAAATTCTCGTAGATTATTTCCGGGTCTGTGTATTCTTCTACCTGTTGCCCGGGCAGCGATGTACTTAAAACAGGATGTCCCAGTTCTTTTACAAGTGTACGGGTAATATTATTATCGGGTACACGCAGGCCAATGGTATCTTTTTTACTCTTTAGTATTTTGGGCACTTCCTTGCTGGCGGGTAATATAAATGTGTAAGGCCCGGGCAGGTAATTTTTAAGCATCCGGTATAAAGGTGTGGAAATACTTTTTGTGTATTTGCTGAGATCACTTAAATCATGACAAACAAAAGATAGTTGCGCCTTCCTGGGATCAATGTTTTTAATCCTGCAAATACGCTCAATGGCTTTGTGCTGAAAAATATCACAACCCAAACCATAAATTGTATCAGTAGGATAAATAATAATGCCACCACTTAACAGGCAATCAACAATTGTTCTCAGATTTCTTGGCTGGGGATTTTCCGGGTGCACAGGTAACAACATGCCTGAAAATTAATCATAAAATACCAGTTGCTATATACTACATTAAAGAAAATAATTTGTCGTTATG
This sequence comes from Chitinophagaceae bacterium, assembly GCA_039915085.1. Lineage (GTDB taxonomy): Bacteria > Bacteroidota > Bacteroidia > Chitinophagales > Chitinophagaceae > JACMLD01. Next base: position 1,609 of record JBDSOC010000141.1, on the reverse strand, counting down.
CCGGGCAATTAAATAAACAAAGTTCAACTGGTTGCCATTTTATTGTAAATCCTTTAGATGCGGGTGTTCAAAAAAGCATAAACAACTTTCGGTTAACATACAATTCATATTAAATTTGCTCTAAATTCTACAGGCATGAATTTGACCCCGGTTGACAAAGTGGCTAACATTGACCCTGCATTATTCAGGGAGAAATATTATAATACAATGAAGCCCGTAGTTATTACTGAGCTTGCCAAACAATGGCCCGCATACAGCAAATGGAACTGGGACTATTTTAAAACTGTAGTGGGCAACACGGAAGTGGGCGTCTACAATAATGTAAAAAGTGATGCCTATACACCCGTCAACAAGGCCGATGATTACATGAGATTTGGCGATTACCTTGATATGATAAAACAGGGACCAGTTGGCCTGCGCATCTTTCTTTTTAATATTTTTTTGCACGCCCCCCAACTGGTAGCTGATTTTACCTGGCCGGAAGATTTAATGAAGGGTTATGTAAAACGTTTCCCCATGTTGTTTACAGGCGGTGCGGGTTCTATCACGCATATGCATTTTGATATTGATCTTTCGCATATCATGCATACGCAGTTCATTGGCCGCAAACGGGTGTTACTCTTTCCTTATGAAGAACAGTACAAGTTATACCGCAAACCTTTTGAAGTAATGAGCTTTGCCAATTTTGCCAATTATGCTGACCCCGGAAAAAGCCAGTTAGATACTGCACAATTTCCGGCTATTGAACAGGCACGCGGTTATGAAATCATTCTTGAGCATGGAGATACGCTTTTTATGCCTGCCGGGTACTGGCATCATATGGAATACCTGGACAGCGGTTTTGCTATGAGCCTAAGGGCTTTACAAAGTTCTGTCAGTGGCAAACTAAAGGGAGCCTGGAACCTGTTTGCTATGCGCCATATTGATACCATAATGAAAAAAAATTTTCCCGAATGGTGGTATAACAGCAAGAAAGAAAAAGCTTTTGATGCTGCCCATAAGATGCAAAGTCAATACCAGCAAGGATTTAATTAAATTTTGGAGATTATTTTACAAAAAAGGTTGAAAAATATTGTTTATTACGTTAACAGTCTTTACTTTTAAGCCCGCTTACATATAGAAAATGTATGTTGTAAGTATTCAAGCCCGGCTTGATAAATCCAGATCACCCTTCTATCATCCAATTTCCATTACGCAGAACGATAATTTCCAAATCTCCTCCGTCAAATTAATTTAGTTTACTATCGGCAGCATTCATTGTTGTTGCTCCGGCATATCTGTATTCAATATCCCCTTAAACCAATTTTCTTCTACCCTTTATAACAACCCCGCTAACCGTTTGCAACTACAGTACGTAGTAAAAAATCATCTATTAGCGGAGGATTGAATAATTAATATTGTTGTACATCAGCATAAACGTTTTCTTTTTGTGGTTTCAGAGGTAAGCACAGGCCGGCGATTTCTATCGCCGGCACTTTTTTTGGCTAAAATGGAAAGAGAACCGGTCGCAGTTATAAAGAGATAAAGTTTTACATTTTAATTGTCAATACATCTATATATTTCGTTGCCCTCATCATGTAAGCTACTGGCAACATCCTTGCGTCGCACT
>JBDSOC010000107.1:0-6845 GCA_039915085.1 Chitinophagaceae bacterium | reverse complement strand
TTGTGGCAGCGAAAGATTTGTAAAGCAATGCACATGAAAAAAAATATGCAAGAAGAGCGCAAAAGGCTGCAAAAAAGGCAAAGCAGGATGCAAAAAGCGCCAGGGAAGCCAAAAACAATTTGAATCAACTCAAAAGGAGTGCAGCCAATGGCACACTCAGAAGTTAAAAGAGGACGTCCCCCGTCAATGGTGCTGTATGGGTACAAGAAGATTACAAATGGTCTAATGGCCGGTATCTTTGGAGTGGTGGCTGGATGAGACCTCCTTACGTCGTGCAGTATGGATTCCGGGCAGGTGGAATCGGGGCATTTTGGGATGGTATTGGACACCCTGACGCTGGCAAAGGCGTGGGCATGGCAACAGGCCACGTCATTAAGTATTAATTGGCTTAACTCTGAAAGTGTATACACTGTAATAGTCCTGCCCATTTTTCAATAGCCAATGGCATAGCTTATTGTGTAGATCGAATAAGTTATGTCATTTTTCCAATTGAATGTATAAGGGTGAGAGGATTTTGATTGGTTTAAAGAAGCCTGAATTCAAAAAGAAAATTTAATTTAGTTTTTTAAAAAGGGAAAAATGAGTATGTTCAAAGAATTCAAAGATTTTATTGTGCGCGGCAATGTGGTGGATCTTGCGGTTGCGGTTGTAATTGGTGCCGCATTTACCGCCATTGTTTCTTCGTTGGTAGATAATGTAATTACGCCGCTGCTGTTAACACCTGCACTAAAAGCTGCCAATTTACAGGACATCGAAAAACTTGCCTGGGGTGCAGTTAAATATGGCAGTTTCCTGGCAGCGGTTATAAAGTTTACCATTGTAGCATTTATACTTTTTATCATTGTAAAAGCAATGAAAAGCATTGAAAGAAAAACAGTTCCACCGGGTAAGGAAATCTCCTCCACAGATAAATTGCTGATGGAGATAAGGGATAAATTATAAGGTTTCCGGTATTTAGTAAGGTACAAAATTAGTCGCGGATGGCCTGCGAACTTACTTTTATCTTTTCACTCATGTCATTCAAGATAGAAATGTGCTCTTAATTACTTATTTTAATGCGCAAGTTGAGAGAGGGATGCTTGGGCTTAAGGGTGCCAAACAAACTTCAAGCAATAAAACGCAGGGTGCATGGTTACAATTTGCAAATACGTTAATCCGCTGGGATGCTAATAACTTAACGCAAAACAATGCACACCTGGCAATTGCAAATTAAATATATATGTAAAATTATTGCTGCCTGTAATGGTTTAAAAACAATGAAAAATTAAGTATTGGTAAAAAAAAGATTATGTAGTAAGATCAAAACTAAAACCCCCTTTTTTTATACTTTAAAATATGAATGCGTAAACACATTACAGTAAATATTTACAAATTCTATTACCTTCATTTTATTATTTAAATCTACAAGTATGTTAAAAAATTCATTTATTATCAGCTTAGCTATGTTATTTCAAATTGCTGCATTTGGTCAAGGACGTAAGGTGATCGTCCAACCAAATCGCCCTATTCCAGTGCGTCCCGGTCAACCCGTACCCTCTCCTGGCAATCAACAAGGTAAATGGTTTTACATAGCCACCACTGAAGTACGCCTTAGTGGTGAAAGAGATGTGGTTAACGTGAATAACAGGGATTTATATCGTGCCATTAAATTCAATGTCACCCGCAATGCATTGGAAGTTTTTGATTTAAGTGTTGTTTTTGACAATGGGCAATCCCAAAAATTTTCGGTACGAAATATCTTTCAGCCGGGAACAGGAAGCAGGGTATTAGATTTACCGGGTAACAAAAGAAGAATAAGGAGTCTTATTTTTACTTACAGAACAAGAGGGCATTTGTTTAGTCAGAGGGCTCATGTTATGATTTATGGATTAAAGTAACACTCTTCTTTGTAATTTGCTTTTTGTATAATATTTTAAAGACATATTTCATTCTAATTTATCTTATATAGTGTACTTATAATACTCTCTTTGATTCAGACCACGGGCTTAATTAAATATTCTTCAAATTACCAAGTTCAAAGAAATTGCGGTAATTCTGTTAAAAAAGTTTGGTACTTTTTTATTAATAAAACCTTTTAGTAGTTGTCAGTTTGAAAAGGAAACAGGGTCTTCTGGAGAGCAATATATCGGCAATAAAACTGTTACTTATACCATAGCAAGAGGCGAGGTTTTATCTTGTCTCTTTTTTATTTACTTATCTGCAAGTTATATGGCTCAGAAAACTCATTGGTTCTTAAAATATAAAGCGATTGTTTTTTTTTGAAAGCCATCTATGTTTTGCATAACCCTCCGTCCAACGTTGAATACTATAAAGGCAGGGAATTCATTGCTCTTCCAGCCCGGTACAATGAACAATTGAAATATAAAGTTGAAGTTAACAACTAAAGGCCAAATTGAAACTTGTCTGCCCGAACCGCTGCTGACAAGTGCCATTGTGGCTGAGATGTAAAGAGCCTCTGGCGTATTATCACCAAGGGCTTGTGTTGATATCAGTGGTGGTTCCTTTTTGGAAACCCCAGTCAGAATATTTACAACTTAAAGATACATCTCCTTTGGTTTTTAGTCATTGCTTAAAAAATTTGTATGAAGAAGAAAGCCAAGATGGTGATTTCCTAGAACTTGAAGAATTTAAATAAGGATATTATTAGTTGCCTACTCCGAAATAAAAAACTAATGCTAACACCGTGTATGAAAAGTACCTGGATCGATATTATTGACCGCACAGAAATCTTGTATGTTCAAATTGCTTTTGCTGCATTCTTCCAGCAGGCTATTAATCTGTTCTTCACGTCGCGATATGCGAACTTTTTTTTCTGGGGGTGTTTCCATAATTCTTGTTCTTTAGAAAAAGAGAGCAAAAATAATCATCCTTATTCCTGTAAACCAGGTGCATTTAGTCGTGGGGATACAAAGTTTCCATGATAATATTGTATCGACCATTTTTTGGGTTTGCATCGTTTATTGCACTTTATTTTAGTTTACTTAACTTACCATGTGTCCTAAAAGTTTTCAGCTATTAAATCGAAAAAACACTGTAATTTGATTTAGTTTTTTATTTAACTGGCGTACCTTTAAGGAAAGGTAAAGTGATGATAGACATAGTGAAGAAGGCGGAATCCTTTATAACATTCAGCATGCCCCTACAGGCAGAATTTATCAGCATTCAGTTTGCTAGCATCCACAATCGATATCAAAAAGAATTTTCAAAGTGGAGCACTACATCAACCAGGCAAAAGTTAATTGGGATTTATTGGTGTAAGCATGTTTTAAGACATAGTTTAATACTTTTTAGTGTTTCAGCTGGGATTGTATTGGTCTTAAATCCAGCGCTTTTTAGATTTTCTTTGCCGGGTTTTTTTGTTGCCGGGTTGATTGTATTGCCAGTGCTATTTGTGGGTCACTATTGGCCAAGCTATTATTTTGATTTTCTGCCTAAGCTTGAAATGGTGAAAGAAAGTTTTGAAGAATCCCAGAATAATGAAATGGAAAAATGCCGTCAGGGCCAGTTGTCAAATTTTGCTTTAGCCCTGGTATTTTATGTTATCGACAAAACAAGTGCAATAAATACGCTGCAATGCACCGATCGCTCCGGCGCTTTATTAATGCAACTATACGGAGTTGACAACGGAAGCATGAAAAAAAACCTGGAACTAATATTGGGGAAAAAACGTCAGTTGTCGCCCAGAAAATATACTGAAATCCAAAACCGGTTTGATGAAGCCTGCGCTTTTTTTGAAGACCTGCAATTCACAAAAGGGATACAAATTCTGAGAGAACTGGAAGCTAAGTTTCAACCCTGAGTGTTGTAAAAAGATAGTTATTGTTGTATATTTATAGAGATATGGATAAGCAGCATTACAGTGGAAGCAATATAAAACCTGTTCTAGACAAGGGGTTGTTTTGGGATTGGCAGTATGATGCTATTGACTGGAAGCTCTCTTACAGAAGCATTATTGAAAGGGTGCTGGAACGGGAAATAAAGGAAGAATGGGAAGAGATAATCTGTTTTTATGGCAGCCCTGTTATTGTTAAGGCATTGAAAGAAGAAATTAAATGTTTGCCTGACCATACCATTGATGAAGTGGGTAACTATTTTAATATCAGAAAAGAAGAAATGGCATGTTACGCAAGGAAGCAGTTGAGAAAGGGACAATGGATTTAGTAGATAAATAGATGGCCGATGAAATACTCGCGTCTTTTAATTTAGTAGGTGGAACCGCACTCGCATTAAAGATTGGCCACCGGAAATCTATCGACATCGATCTTTTTACCCAATCTGTTTTGACTTCCGCGAAATCTCCAAATACCTGCATATTGCATACAAGGTATCCCGCCTGCAGACAATTACCAACTTCGTGTTCTGTTTAGTAGATGGCATTGAGCTAGATTTGGTGGCCCACAAATACCCCCGATTCAGGAGGTTGAAATAATTGAAGGCGTGCGCATAGTTTCCTTAAAAGATTTCGGGGCGATGAAGTTAAATGCGATTAACGGCGATGCGACCCGCCTCAAAGATTTTGTGAATATGTATTCTTTATTGCAGGATTTTTCATTAAAGGAATTGTTGCAGGCAAGCGAAACAAAGTATCCTGAGAACAATATCAAGATGGTGCAACATGCGTTTTTACACCACGAGGATATTGACTTTACAGTTCCTATTGTTTTTATTGGAAAAGAAATTAAATGGTTATCCATTGCAGAACGTCTGCATCAAGCCAACCAAAATCCACAGAAAATTTTCCAGAATATTCCACCTTTAAAGCAAAATTTTCTCGAGAAAAAACAGGGGCGGCGTCAAAAACCCAGAGGCCCCCGGGCATTACACTTCAAGACCTGTAGAACCCGTCGTTCAATTTATTTTTTCTTCAGAATTAAGTGTACTTAGCTTTTCTTTTTTTGGTGCGCCAAGTATTTTGCAAGCCTAAAACGAAAAGTGATGAAAGAATTTGTGAGCAATGGTAACAACGTTACCCCCATGCTGTTCCCTTATGAGCCGGAGCAGTACTGGCAGTCTATCCGCCAGATTATCCGCGAAGAAGTCAGCAATGCAGAAAAACAAAGACCTGTTTCTCCCTCTTTTGAAACCCCCGGTCTTACCTACAAGCCACTTTATAAGATTACGGAGGTATGTGCCCTGTTTCATATTACCAAGCCTACCATTTACGACTGGGTTAAGCACGGCAAGCTTAAGCCTGTCAAAATCCGATCCCGGGTATTCTTTCTATGGCAGGATATTCAGCAACTTTTACAACCCGCTCCCAAAAACGGGAAATAATTTTTTTTCTTTCGACCGCTCAAATTATCTAATTATTAAAAACAACAATCATGGCAGAATTAAAAAGAAGAACACTCACCCTGGTTAGTGGCAAACAGATCAAATTGTATGGAAGCAGTATGGCGATAGGCGCCAGCCTGGAAATAGGTGAAGGATCTGCGCCGAATATTTTTTCTTTTATTCAGCAGCAGCCTGAAGAAAAAATATCAGCCGAACATACATCTGTAATCCAAGACGGGAAAGCAGCAAAAGAAAATCCTGTTAATAGAACAGCAACATTGATTATGAATCCCTACCGTCTGACTGCGAACGACCTTATGGAAATTGCAGATTATAATATTCAGCTCTGGATGGATTTAAAAAATAATTTACGCAAACATGGCATTAGTAGTCCAAAGACATTTAACTCTGATCCTGTGCGGTAAAAGGATTGTTGCTTGCATTAGTTACATTTTTAGATTTTCAAAATGAGGCAAGTGACAATTTTTCAGGTATTATTTTCATTTGATTTTTTGACTTAAATCTGATGAGATTGCGGGCGAAAAGAAAAAATGAAATCATTTGAAGGATTGCTGGAGAATGCTATTTTCAGAAAAGTCGAAGGATGCTATAATGTAACCAGTGCTAGAAGTTCATCAAACGCAATGTAATATCATTTAAAGCTGGAATGAAGGAAGCGCAATACATATTGCAGCAAGAAGAACAACCTGAATTGCTCTATCTGTTAATCCCGTCTACCAGGGAGACGGAACTAAAGACTAAACTTTCAACTTTCAGGAGCCAGCAATGTTTTGGTTGCACCAAAACTCCTGGCTACTTCATGCTAGCGCATTCATGAGGTGATTTTCTCATGCTGAACGCATTCAAAAATCAAGAGGCAAAGAGTATGGAGCAGACGAATGAACAAAAAAAGAACAAGGGCGGCCGACCGCCTAAAAGCGTTAAACGCAACCGCGTAGTAGCGTTGAAATGTGCCAGCTACGAACAAACCATGATCAGCGCCCGCGCAAAAAAAACCGGGCTGACCGTCTCAGAATATTTGCGGGAGTTGGGACTCAACGGCCAGATTGTCATCACCGAAAGAGTGTTGCCCAGAGAAGTTTTATCCTTGGCCGGGACGCTGAATCACATGGCCGCCAACCTGAATCAGATTGCCAAAAAGCGCAACGGCGTAGTGGACGTGCTCAATGCCGCGGACCGTGCCAGCCTGGACTTTCTCTCCCGGGAACTGAAACAACTTGTATTATCTATTAAAATGTATTTACAATGATTTGTGGTATTTCAATGGGAAAATCTTTTTCAGGCTGTCTCGGTTATTGCCTGGATGACAAACAGGAACTAACGGAAGAACAAAAAATAAAGTTATCCCTGAAAGACGGCGTACAGCATACAAACCGGGCGGAAGTATTAGCCTATAACCAATGCTTTGGCGACAAAAATGAACTGGCCGCACAGTTTAATGATGTCCGCAAACTAAGCAGGCGGGTAGAAAAGCCTGTCCTGCACATGTCTCTGCGCCTGGCGCCGGGTGAACATTTAAACAAAGACCAGTGGCTGAATATAGCAGAGGA
>JBDSOC010000102.1:0-3179 GCA_039915085.1 Chitinophagaceae bacterium | reverse complement strand
TTTGCAAGATTTCGTAACTATAGTATAAAAGCCAGTATTTTTTTTGAATACAATGAAGAATAAAAACTGCCAGCAAGTATTTCAGACTTTTGAGGGTTAACTATTTATAAATTCCTGTAACGATTGGCTGTTCCTGCGTGCTTCGTATATTACAGTAATTTCTGAAATTTAAAACACGCGGTAAAACTGCCCCGGATTAGTAAATATTTGCATGGCCATCTTAACTACCATAATAGGAATACTTATATTGGTAGTGCTGATCTCGTATTTCAGGATGCACACTTTCCTGGCGTTTTTAATTGTAACAGCGGGTATAGGCCTGGTATTGGGACTGAAGCCTGAAGCGTTGATGAAATCTGTACAGTCTGGCATAGGTGGTACATTGGGATCAATAGCAGCCATTATTGCTTTAGGCGCTATGCTGGGAAAACTGATTGGTCTGAGCGGCGCAGCACAACAGATTGCGGGAAAAATGACCGAATGGTTTGGTATAAAACACATACGATGGGCATTTATGGTAACCGGCTTTATTGTTGGCCTGCCGTTGTTTTACTCGGTGGGTTTTATGTTGCTGGTGCCAATTGCAATAACAGTTGCTGTTAGAAATGATTTACCCGCCGTATATGTGGGCCTGCCATTACTGGCTTCTCTGTCCGTAACCCAGGGTTACCTTCCACCACATCCTGCACCTTTATTTTTAGTAAAACAGCTGAATGCAGATATGGGCCTTACATTGTTTTATGGAATGATCATTTCTGTTCCTGCTATTTTAATATCGGGTGCATTGTATGGTTCAACCGTAAAAAGGTATACAGCCATACCCAATCTTTCTTTTGTTGCACCACAGGTACCGGCTGATAAATTGCCTTCTGTTTACATGAGCGTGTTTACTGTTTTACTGCCAATATTATTAATAGGGGGAAGCTCCCTCCTGTTGCCTTTTTTAAAAGAAGACAGCTTTTTAAAAAATAGCCTGCTGTTTATCGGAGATGCTACCATAAGTTTATTAATTACTGTTTTGTTTGCATTGTACTCGCTGCGTATTTTAAAAAACAATAGTAAACAACAAATAAACCAGCAGTTAATTGATGCTGTTAAAGATGTAGCTTCCCTGCTTTTAATTTTTGGCGGTGCCGGCGCTTTAAAACAAGTACTTACGGATGGCGGTGTTTCACAAATAATTGCCGGACAATTGCAACATTCGCATTTGAATATTTATGTTTTAGGCTGGACGATTGCAGCTATCATCCGTGTTTGTGTTGGTTCATCAACAGTCTCCGGAATTACTACTGCAGGATTTATTGCGCCACTGATGCTAACGGCAACCATCAATCCAAATCTGATGGTCTTAAGTATTGGGGCTGGCAGCATGATGTTTTCTCATGTAAATGATACCGGCTTCTGGCTATTCAGGGAATATTTTCAGCTGTCATTAAAGGATACTATCAAAACCTGGTCGGTAATGGATACGCTTGTATCGGTTACCGGCCTTTTGGGCGTACTGGCATTATCATGGTTTGTCTGATAAGAGAGAAAATAAACGTTAACTCTAATCATTAAAATACTGCGCTAAGTTCAAAGCAAAGTCAATCAATATTGAGAATAGAAGAAATACCCATTTATGGAGCATCTTTAAAGAAATCAAACAGGTTAACCTCAAGAGCCGTGGCTATACAGTTTAGAGTAGCCATGGTAATATTATTTCTTCCAGCCTCAATTTTGGATATGCTTGACTTTTGAATATTACACATTTCAGATAAACGGGCCTGGGTTATGTCTTTGCTATTACGTATCTCTTTTATCCTTGTCCCTAATTTAATAAGGATGTTAACAATTTCTGTACTATTCATATAGCTAATTTGAATACCGGGTAACGATATTATTTACGTAAGCAGTAAATAAATGTATGCCGGTTTTCTCTTTATGAAAGAGGATTGTAACATGGATCGGAGAAATTGCCTGATTGCGGCTATTTTGTAAAAATTTACACCAGGAACTAAATGCGGAAAGGAAATTGTTCGCCGGCGTTTCAGCTATTAAAACGGCTGGATATAAATGTTGAGGATTTTTTTGAATAGAATTTTCCCCATCATCCCATTTATTACCAGCAAATGTGCGTACAATACGGCGCCTGCTACAATGCAGGAAAACACAGCTTCACACAGATTAAACAAGTTAACATGATTTTTTACCCGTAGATATTAAAAGCGGTTCGCGGTCCATTCCGTTGCTTCAGTATAAACTTTTTGCTATAAGAAATAAAATCCATCCAATCTATGTCATCCATGTTCTGTTCTTACTAAAAAAACAATACCACTTTTCCATTTTCAATAGCAGGATTTTCAATAACGCGCAGCGCCTCGTCAATTTCAGTAAAATTAAAGCGGTGTGTTATCATATCTTTTACTGCTAATTTTCCTGAAGTAAAATAATCAATGACCACGGGAAATTTATTGTTGTGCAGCCTGGATCCTCTTACATCAATTTCACGGGCCGTAATACTCAATTGGTTAATAGCGGAGGGTTCTTTGCCAAAACCGAGTGTTATCACCCGCCCTGCGGCACATACATAAGTAAGCGCCTGTTCAAATGATTTGGTTGTACATGCAGCATCAATCACTACTGTAGCACCGTTGCCGTCTGTCAGTTTTAAAATTTCTTCCCGCACATCAGCTTTTTTTGCGTTGATCGCCACGTCGGCACCATATTGTGTGGCCGCATCCAGTTTATATTCCATCACATCGGAGATGAAACAGGCGGCACCATACAGCTTCACCATTTTAAGGATGCTTAAACCAACAGGCCCGGCACCCATAATAAATACGATATCGTCTTTTGTGATTGCTGCCCGGGAACAAACCTGTTCTGCTATGGTAAATGGTTCAATCATTACTGCTTCCTCCCAGGAAAGACCTTCAGGCAAATGATAAATGTTTTCTTGTGGCATAACAATATATTCCTGGTAGCCACCATCTACATGGACAGATCTTACCTGCAGTTTAGCGCATACATTCCGCCGGCCGGTGCGGCACTGGTAACAGTTACCGCAACTGATCACCGGATCCATAATCACACGATCTCCTATAGAGAAGTTTGTAACACTATTTCCTGTTTCCACAATTTCGCCCACAATTTCATGTCCAATCACCCTTGGATAAGTAGCTACAGCAGAGGTGCCG
>JBDSOC010000101.1:0-26772 GCA_039915085.1 Chitinophagaceae bacterium | reverse complement strand
CAGTCTTCGGCTGTTTCGTACAATACAATCAAGTGGGATATGGGTGATGGTAATATAACTAATTCTGGCCCCACTGTTACTCATCTTTTTTCTATCGCTGGTAACTATACGATTAGCATGATTGTTGACAAGGGAGCCTGCATAGATACTATCATTAAAACTATCGCAATTGGTTCCTCACCTGCAGATATTATTTTAACAGGTGATACTATTTTATGTGCTGGCACTAAAACCCAACTACGCACCAGAGGGAATCTTGGGTTTTGCTGGTCCCCGCAAACATACCTGGATAACCCCAATTCGGCTTCTCCCGTTACTTCCACACCTGTGAACATCACTTATTACTATACCGCAGAAATAACAGGCAGTAATCTTATTGTAAATGGAGATTTTAGCCAGGGAACAGCTGGTTTTACATCAGAATATAATTTAGCAAACCCCAACCTGACTGAAGGTGAGTATTTTGTTGGTTCCAACCCCAGCGCGTGGAATGCCAGCCTGAGTGGCTGCACAGATCATACCAGTGGTAAGGGCAACATGATGTTGATCAATGGTTCTCCTGTTTACAATGTAAATGTGTGGAAGCAAACAATTACAGTTGTTCCTAATACCAATTATGCTTTTTCAACCTGGGTAGAAGCTTTATGGCCGCCTAATCCGGCGCAATTGCAATTCTCCATTAATGGAAAAGAAGCAGGAAGCTTAATAAGCGCAAGTCTTCCTACCTGTACATGGACACAGTTTTATACCACCTGGAACTCTGGTAATAATACAAGCGCTTCTATTTCTCTTGTTAATAAAAATACAGCAATACAGGGCAACGACTTTGCACTTGATGATATTTCATTTTCTCCTATTTCTATTCTGAAAGACAGCGTGGTCATTAAAATAGAAACTCCGTCAATAAAAACAAACAATGATACCATCATCTGTGCCGGCAAAACCGTTCAATTAAAAACAACGGGTAATGCAGTGACGTATAAGTGGTCGCCTGCGTTTAGCCTTTCCAATCCAAATATTGCAAATCCTGTAGCCACCGTTACAGCCACTACCCAATACATTGTTACTGCCACAGGTGCCAGCGGATGCACTGCAATGGACTCAGTTACCATTTCCATAGACCCACTGCCTGTTATCACCAAAACCAGGGACACAACAATCTGCCACGACAAAACAATACAATTAAATGCTACGGGTGGCAATAGTTATACATGGTTGCCCGCGGGCTCTTTAAGCAATGCAAATATTGCTAATCCTGTAGCTTCACCAGTAACCAATACAACTTATTATGTAACGGTAACCAACAACACCAATTGTATCAACTCGGATTCTGTTTCCATAGTCGTGAAGCAAATACCCGTATTTACCATTTCAGGCGATACCTCTGCGTGTTTGGGAAAAGCGGTACATATTACTGCTTCAGGTGGTGATGTATATTCCTGGACACCTGTACACGGACTCGACAACGCAAGCTATGCCGTTCCTTCTGCCACGCCGGGCTTTGACCTGGTATACACGGTAAAAATTATAGAAAGCACTTGTAATGATTCTGCCAGTTTATCAACCCGGTTTACCGTATTTCCATTACCGGTTATTTCCGCCACCAGCTCCAATGATGTAACCTGCAGCAAACCAGTAACACAACTAAATGCAACCGGTGGAATAAAATATTTGTGGCAACCGGCTACAGGACTTAATGATTCTACCAGCGCTGCGCCGCTTTCATCACCCTCTGCTACCAGTAAATACATTGTTTGGGGCACGGATGCAAATGGTTGCTATAACTACGACAGCGTTTCAGTGCTTGTAAAAAATACGGGTGACTTAATTGTAAATTTACCCAATGCTTTTACACCCAATGGAGATGGCAAAAATGATTGTTTTGGCATCAGCCGGTATGCGGGCCTGCTGCAGCACGCGGAACTTTCCGTCTACAACCGTTTTGGCGTAAGGGTCTTTCATACTACAAATGCTTTGAATTGCTGGGATGGCCGTTATAATGGAAAATTACAGGACACAGGCGGTTTTGTTTACTGGCTAAAGGCCAGCACTTTCTGTGGTGAAATATTTAAAAAAGGGGTGGTAATGCTGCTGCATTAAACATTCCGTTATATCATCTCTTTGTGAATCTCGGATGTAAAGTGAAAAGTAATATCTGGGTTGTTTGTCCTTTCGGTATTCAAAAACCATTCGCTCTGGGCCAGGTACACCATGTGCCCGTCTTTATCTTCGGCAATATTGGCTTGCTTAAACCTTGCAAATTCCTGTAATTTATTTGGCTCATCACTTGTAAGCCAGCACGCTTTATAAAATGGCATGGGCCTGAATTCTACAGATGCCGTGTATTCATGCAATAATCTATATTGAATTACTTCAAACTGTAACTCTCCCACACAACCGATTATTTTTTTATTGCCCCCAAACTGTGTGAATAACTGCGCCACACCTTCATCCGTTAACTGCATCAGTCCTTTTTCAAGTTGTTTTGTTTTCATGGGGTCTTTGTTCACTACTTCTTTAAAAATCTCGGGCGAAAAAGAAGGTATTCCCGTGAAATAAAAATGTTCACCTTCGGTCAGCGTATCACCTATTTTAAAGTTACCCGTATCAAACAAACCCACTACATCACCAGGGTAAGCTTCTTCAATTACATCTTTGCTTCTTGCCAAAAAACTATAGGGGTTGCTGAAACGTATTTCTTTATCCAGGCGAACATGGTGATAGTATTTATTTCTTTCAAACCTGCCGGCGCAGATACGCATAAAGGCAATCCTGTCGCGGTGTTTTGGATCAAGATTGGCATGTATCTTAAAAATAAAACCACTTAGTTTACTATCATCCGGACAAATTTCTCTTGTTGTAGTAGCTCTGCATTGCGGTTCAGGTGCTATGCGGATGAAGGTATCCAGCATTTCTTTTACACCAAAATTGTTAATGGCGCTTCCAAAAAAGACAGGCGCCACTTTACCCGCGCGGTAATCAGCTATATTCAACTCACCGTTAACGCCATCTACCAGTTCCACATCATCACGCAGTGTAGCTGCATCTTTATCGCCCAGTTTGGCATCCAGCAATGGTAATTGCAAATCGGTAATTTCTACGGAGTCTTCATCAGTACCTTTTGTATTGGCTGCAAAAAGAACGAGCTTCTTTTCAGCTAAATTATATACACCTTTAAAATCTTTACCACTATTGATGGGCCATGCCATTGGGTGCAGTGGCAGATTCAGTTCTTTCTCAATTTCTTCCAGCAAATCAAACCTGTTTTTGCCATCCCTGTCCATTTTATTTACAAACACAATCACAGGCGTGTCACGCATACGGCAAACTTCCATTAGCCTGCGCGTTTGCGCTTCTACCCCGTTCACGCTGTCAATCACCAGGATAACACTGTCTACAGCAGTGAGCGTACGGTATGTATCTTCTGCGAAATCTTTGTGGCCGGGTGTATCCAGCAGGTTGATAAGAATATTATTGTATTCAAACGTCATAACGCTTGTGGCTACGGAGATACCGCGCTGGCGCTCAATCTCCATAAAGTCACTGGTAGCATGTTTCTTAATCTTATTACTTTTTACCGCACCGGCAGTTTGTATAGCACCACCAAACAGCAACAGCTTTTCTGTAAGCGTGGTTTTACCCGCATCCGGGTGAGAAATGATGGCGAATGTTCTGCGCTTGCTAATCTCGTTACTGTACTTCATAATCGGCCGCAAAGGTAAGGTTTGGAAGGGAATTTTGAGCGGGGATTTAGAGCGGTTTTGAGCCGGCTTTTGGAATGCTTTTCGGCATTCTTGCCCGCCCGGATGATCGTTCGGACGGGTGTCACTCCCTTGTACAATTGGAATGCTGTTCAGCGCTATTTACAACCATAGCATAAAACGATTTTGCGCTCCCTGGCTTTATCCAGACAGAAACCAACATTATAAAAGCAGTTCTCCAATCTCACAATGTGGCCGTTAAAAAAAAGCGGAAAATTTGTGGGTCTTGTCACGGGCAACAATATCTATTCTTTTATTTAAATTCTTTATTGCTTTCTTCTATAACCGTCATCATAAAATTAATGGCTCTTTGCAAATCACGTATGGGTAATCTTTCATTGATGCCATGAAACCCTTTGCTGTCAGTCATAGGCAGGAAGTTCACTACCCCATCAGCAATGCGCCGGTAATGCCTTGAATCCGTTGCACCAATCATCAGGTAAGGTGCAGGTAATACGTTTGGAATAGTTTTATATACAGCGCTTTCGACTCTTTTGTACGCAGCAGAAGTAATAGTAGTTGCCGGCGAAGGATCAGAATCGAAACTACCCAGTTTTTTAATCTGTATCCGATCATCGTTAATGGTTTGACGGATAAACTCTTCTACGGTCTTCGCCGTTTCACCGGTTAATATACGGCTGTTGATAATTGCCCTTGCAGCAGATGGAATTACATTGTCTTTTACACCGCTTTCAAAAATAGTAGGTACAATGGTTGTATGTATCATTGCATTGCCTTCGGGTTTATCTGACAAAATTCCTTTGGTCAGTCCCTCAAACAACCACATATTGGCGGTAGCCATCCGATTTAAAAAAATTGTTGAAGAAGAACCAATTCTTGTTAAGAATTCTTTTGTTGGAGGTGTAAGTCTTGAAGGTGGCGTTTTATCTTTTAATTTATCCAGGCCTGCTACCAATATGCCAATCGCTGTTTCTTTGGCAGGCATAGAAGAATGCCCGCCTTCCTTCTGTACAGACAATTCAAAAGACGCATATCCTTTTTCTGCAATTCCAATAACAGCTACCGGGCGTTTAACATCTTTTATTTTACCTTCTGTAATCTCACCTCCTTCATCCAGCACCATTTCTGCATACACTTTTTTTTGCGCCAGGTACTCAACGATGGCTCTTGCACCAGCGCCGCTGATTTCTTCATTATGACCGAAACAAAGATAAATGGTACGCTGTGGTACAAATCCTTTTCTGAGCATTGCTTCTGTTGCCTCCAGAATAGAAATTACACCTGACTTATCGTCCGCAGCTCCCCTTCCCCAAATACAGGTATCCGTTATAGTTCCGCTAAATGGGGTTACTGTCCATGTATTCAGCGATGCTGCCTCTACCGGCACCACATCATAATGCCCCATTAAAATAACAGGTGCCAGTAAAGCATTTTGCCCCTTCCATTCATAAACAAAAGAGAACTGATCAGCCATGGTTTTAGAAAGATGCTGATGAACCAGCGGGTATGCCTGCGTGAGAAAATTGCCAAAAGCCTTGAATGTTGCTGTATCAATTGCGGAAGAATCGCTGATAGAAACGGTAGCCAGTTTTATTGCCTGGCTCATGTGTTGTATGGCAGAATCCGGAAGTGGTTGCAAGGCAATATAAGCAGTTGAAACCGGCCATGGCTTTTTACGAAAAGTATTAAAAAGCACTATACAAATGAGCAGTAAGAATGCCAGTGCCAGCCATTGTAGTATTTTTTTTATCAAGCTGTGGTTTTGTTTAAATGTAAGTGATGTGACTAACACTTCAAAATTGGTATGCCTACTTAATTAAATTTATAACAAGACAAATTAACTGTCTTTTCCATGATATTTTTTTTAATAGGGTTATCCGGTTAAGCCGCAAAAGGATGTTGAGAGCAATGTCATTTAGTTAAGGGTTTTATGTTCCGTAGGAACATTTTATGGGTAAAGATAATGCTGAATTGAAAGCGCGTGCCATAGGTACGCTTTGTGCAAATGCTGGATATAAGCACAAAACGTTCCTACGGAACGTAAAACATACCTTTAATTTGGTTCTACCCACAAAGTACTCCGCCGGGTTACAACGATAATTCCTAACTAAATGACATTGGTGTTGAGGGCGCCTCAGAAAAAAGAACAATTCACTAAAGATGTTAATTCTATAAGGCTTTTGCGCTTTATATGGATAACCCTATAAATTTTTTCCTGTTGTTTAAATTGTCCAGGGAAATTTACGGGAACGGTGAGTGAAATAAAATTAGTGGTTTGAAAATCGCTTAACGACAGGGCCTTTGCAAAACCTGCTAAAAAGCAGCGCGTGGCTAAAAAGAAGAGCATTTTCATTTTACCATATTTTTGAATTAATAAAAATTGATTTTACTGACAGTCAATCAGGATCAGTTTCAGAAATAATATTAATTCGAAAACACGGCGCCGGTAAGGTTAAGTCAATCCCCGGTATTGGTTAACTAATTTATGGTATACGCAATGATACAGGATGCGAACCTTTATAAATGATGGCAGTTAAAGATTATTGAAATGCCCGCCGAAACGGGCTGCTACTTCTCCACGTGAATGCACATTTAGTTTGCGGTAAATATTTTTCATGTGCGTGTTAAGTGTTTCCCTTGCAATGGAACACTCATGGGCAATTTGCTTGTATCCCAATCCCTGGATAAGCTTATTTAAAATTTCTTTTTCTTTTTCTGTAAGGTGATAGGCTTCCATTTTAGGCGCAGCATCTGCCTGCTTTTTAAAATATTCCATCACTTTGGCTGCAATAATCCCGTTCATCATGGACTCGCCATTTTGCAGGCTAAAAATAGCTTCCAGTATTTTGTCAGGCGGATCTTTTTTAAGAAGATAGCCATTGGCACCCGCTTTAATGGCCCCAAATATTTTTTCTGCTTCTTCAAAAACAGTAAGCATCAGCACTTTCAAATCCGGCCATTTTTGTTTAAGCTGCCATACGCCTTCAATACCGCTTATTTCAGGCAGATCAATATCCATGATTACCACATCAGGCAAATCAACTTCAAAATAAGGAATCATTTCGGTGCAATCACCTTTTTCATGCATAACATAAATATTGCTATTACGCTGCAGTATTTTTGACAATGCATTCCTGTATTCAATGTTATCTTCAATTATTGCCAGGTTAATCATATGGCTAATGTAGTTTAATATTTTTCTAAGTGCCGGCTAAAGATTAGTACCATTCTGGCTGTATGGCGCAGGCAAAGTCAGCATAATTCCAGTCCCAACGTCAGCTGTACTTTCAATTATCAATTCAGCATTTATCATCTCAGCATGGTGTTTCATATTCATTAGCCCGGATCCCGGGTTATTATTTGTTTTTTTGTTCAGCGTATTTGTAATCCCTTTGCCATTGTCTTTTATATTCAGTGTTAACCGGTTTACATCATAATGCAGGTGGATTGTCATACTGGTTGCCCTTGCATGCGTAGCGATATTATTAACCGCTTCCTGGAAAATATAAAACAGGATAAGTTGTTTTTCAGTATTAAGTGCCTGAGGCGCTTCATTTAAATAAAATTCAATTTCATATTTTTTTGTTTTTTCCAGCTGTTGTACCCGCTGGCGGATGGCTTCACTGAGGCCGATTTCGGTAAGGTATGCCGGGTTCAGGCTACGGGCAATATTTTTAAGATCATCCACAATTTTGCCGAGCATAATTAAAGCCTCTTTCCGGTTCGGCTCAAATTCTGCCTGATCGATGGTTTCATCTTTATAAAGCAACAGCATGGCTGTTGAAATATTGGAGCCTATATTATCATGCAGGTTTCTTGAAATAGCCTTAAGTGTTTCGCCCTGTATTTTCAATTCTGTTTCCAGTAAAGTCTTTTCATAATGACTTTTTATTTCTGTAAGCTGCTGCCTGTGCCTGAATTTTCTTTTGTGCTGAATTAGTAAAGCAGCAACAACGAGTATAATTAATACCAGTATGATAGCGGTGCTGGCGATTAGAATTAGCTCCTGTTCGCTGAACGGTTCATGCATACAAATGCTATAGTTAAAAATATCCTGTTAATAATTATTGCCCCATAGTACATTATAAAATAATACTGCCTTGTAAAAACCGGGTGCTTTTCCCACAAATCATTGAGCATGCCCAGGTAAGGTATGGATACAGCGCAATAAAATACATACGCCAGGCTTATCCAGAAAACCGGGTCGCGGAAAATGCTGCCGGTATCATCACTTGTGTACAGCTGCCACAAATAGGCCACCGCCAAAAGAAGGGTAAAAGCGGCGCCAAAAACATAACTGTTTGTTGCGAGCTGATGAAAATTTTGTATCAGGAATGCATTGACGAACACAAAAACCGGAAAAATAAAAAGGTAGACACGTATACTGTTTTTTACAAGCCGGTTTTTGAGATGATAATAATAAAATAACGGTATTATAAAAAATTCAACAGGGTCAAAAATATTAAAGAGCAAATGATTAGCAATATTGTTAAACGCAAGAATATATGCCGTCGTTAGCATTATAGAGAGTGTAATTATAAGCCAGGCAAACATCCGGTAAGAAAACAATATTTCTTTGCGCAATGCATACATTGCGGCTACGCCAGACAGCCATATGAATATGGCTGTATAAAATACTTTTAAAAATTCAATAAAGACCATACGTATTTAAATAAAAAAGGCACGGTATTTTACTGGCTAATTACTGCCACGGGGTTTATCTGGCACACATACAGGGGGGCAATGACCGGTGCCAATTGCCCAGCCATTCTCACCATCTTCCAATGAAGGATGACAAAAAGAAAGCGTTAATATAGTATCGCCGTCAGTATAATCATCTCCCTGGAGCGTTACCGGATCAAAATTCTTTATAGGTACTATCGCAAGAGAAACCTGCGAGACCTTTTTACCGGGTATCAGCTTTATATGAGAACTTTTACCGGTTAAACCGTCGTTTACTGTATCATACCGGATAAAATATATCCGTAGTCCATTGAAACCAGGACAACTTTTTTTTGCCTCTGAAAGAAATTCATTTAATACATCCATACTTACGGAAGACGCCTCTGTTACAAAAGGCAGGTCCACGTTGTCTGTAAAATTTTTTCTCCACGGTTCCATTAAACCCTTAACAGGAATTTTGCGAATCATACATGCAGGTTTTAAAGTTAACAGAATAGGTTAGGCAGGTTAGCAGGGCGCCGACCGTAAATCAAAGCTATGATTTGCCGGATGGTTTTCAATACCCAAAATATGGTACGCACGGCCACCGGGAGTGCCTGGAGCATAGTAATGCTGGCATTTGCCCGCCTGGTAAATACCTACTGAATATAAGTTTCCTTATCTTGTAGCTGTAAAAAAGAAATATGAAAAAAGCCCTCTCTTTATTATTAATGCTGATTGCTCTTGTAACGGGTACAAATGCACAAACCGCTAAGGCAGCCCGGGGTAAAGTGCTGCGCCATGTAGTTTTACTTAAGTTTAAAGATGGAACCGCAGCCACAGATATTAAGAAAGTGGAAGATGCCTTTCGTGCATTGCCTTCAAAAGTAAAAGAAATAAAGTCTTTGGAATGGGGCAAAAATAATAGTCCTGAAAATCTCAACCAGGGTTTTACACATTGTTTTTTTGTAACTTTCAGCAGCGAAAAAGACCGGGCCATCTACCTGCCCCACCCTGCCCATAAAGCATTTGGAGAAACACTGCATCCTTTTCTTGATAAAGTATTGGTGCTTGATTACTGGGCAGAGAAATAATTTTTTACGGCATTTTAACATTAAACATCAGCTACCTTAAAAGGCTTTACTTCAATTGATTTCCAGACAGCACCGGTTATATAAGGTTCATTGTTGTACCAGTCGGCAAATTCCTCTTCGGTTTCAAATTGTACAATCATAACGGAACCTTCCATATTGCCGGCTTCATTTAACATGGCACCCCCAATAACAAAATTGTTATTTGCTTTCAGTTTGGCTGCACCTGCCAGGTGAACGGGCCTTATTTCCATACGGCGGGCAAGCGCCAAATCATCTGTACCATCTTTTGCTATAATTACATACTGTTTCATAAATAGAGGGGTAAGTTTTAAGTGATAAGTTGTAAGTACAGCAACGGATAATCCCGGGATTTTTATTAATTCTTGCTGACCGGAATAAGAACTAAAAACTATTTACAAGTTCCACCAGTAGGTCCATTTTAATACAAAAGCACGGTTGCGTACATTTAGCGGTGCCGGATAATAATTATCTGTGTACACCAGGAATAAATCTGATGCTGGTTTATATCGCCATTGCACACGCGTATTCAGGTTCATATTTTTTAATTGTTCATTGTATTGCAGAAAAGCGGTAATAAAAAATTTGTTTGTGAGTGTAGCATCTATCCGCGGTCCTATCAGCCAAAAATCTGTATTGCCCCATTGCGCCGGCAATTCTAATGCATTGTAACTGGCGCTCATCACGATACTTATATATGGCTGGAAACGGTAACCAATATCACTTGCAAAACTCAATTTTTTTCCATTGGCATAATAACCGCCGTAACGGCCCGAAAACGTATACGTTAATAATTGTTGTGGCCTGGAAACAATATCTATACCTGCAGTGTTCCAACTATGCCTGCTGCCTGTTTGCAAAGAATCTTTACCGGAATTGGTAGGATCAAAAGGCTGCAATAGTTTTACATAATCATTTATCAGCAAACCCGTAATGGTACTCCGGTCGCGCATAGTGACCAGGTAAGAAAACACCGTTTCATTGTCTGTAGCATGAAAACCGGTATTATAAAAATAAACGCCACCCAATTGCGGGCCATGACTTAACACCCTGCCGCCTTTAGGAAAAAAATTATATAGTACCTGCGGGTTAAGTTTAATATATCCGCGCCTTGGTACATATCCTACTTCTGCTGAGTAATTGGTACCTACATATTCGTACTGGCCAAGTATGTTCCACTTTCGGCTGGCATATTGAAGATGCCCTGCCTGCACGATGTCTTTACCGCCGCTGCCGGGATTGAATGATTTTAACAGCATTGCTTTTCCTGTCCATAAATTGTTGGCAGATGCAAGGTTATATTCCAAACCAAAATTCCGGTTGTACTTTGAATAAACCGGTTTACCAGCTGCTGTATCCGGATGATAATTAACAGATTCCTTATCAATAAAAATGAACCCTATGTTGGAGCGGGCAAACACTTTTCGCTGCAGTGCAATAACCGAAAAATTCTGCGCAGGCAAAGCTGTTGTGTTATCCGCTCTTGTCTGTATATCCATAACGCCTATGCGCCAATTTTTATCCAGCTTGCCGCTTAACCTGGCGCCTGCATCAATACGGGTATTCAAACCAATTCGCCTTGAAAAAAACGGCCTGATGGATGCATAACCGAAATTGGAAAACTGGTCACCGTTTTCAAGAAAGAATTGACGTTTTTCGGGGAAGAACAATTCGTACCTGTTCAGATTGGTTACCTGTTTATCTACATCCACCTGAGAGAAATCAGGATTAACAGTGAGATCAAGATTCAAGGATGAATTGATGGCTATTTTAGCATCAACACCGGCCTGTTTCTGAAAAGCAGTGGTTTGTTTATTTTCATAGTCTTTAGAAACGCCTGTGAGCAGGTAAGGGATTACAGACACATTCATTTCGGCTTCGGGCGGTGGCTTGTCCCAAACCAAAGTACCGGTATAAGCAAGGGATGCGGTGGGAAACTGTCTTGGTACAGGCGCCCAGCTTGATTTCTCTGCGGATTTCAAATCATTCCTGCTGAAATTAATTCCCCATTGGGTGATCCCTTTTTTATAACGGATGCTTTTAAAGGGAATGGCTGCTTCAAAAACCCATTTATCAGGATAGTTTCTTACTGCAGATTCCCATTTATTATCCCAGCTTAAATCTACTTTGCCGCCTTCATACATGGTTCCATCCCATTGTGCACCGGCTGCATTGGCCCCAAAAGAAAATCCGTTTGTTTTATCATCAAAAGGATCCATAAACAAAAGGAAATTATCGTTTTTTACAAATGAAAAATCACGGCGCAGTGATTCAACCATATAAGGACCTGTTCTTTCATTGTAACAAACTGCCAGCAAATAAAGATTGCGGTTATCATAGGTCATTTTTACCAGGGTGTGTACGCGGGCAAAACTCGTATCCATTGGCAGTACCATAAAGAACTGGCCGGTAGAATCCGCTTCCCGCCATGCAAGCTCATCCATCACACCATCCACCTGGATAGCGGAGACGGCCTGCTGTATCCGTAACTGAAAAGACTGGTTCTTTTTTTGAGCAGTAAGAGAAATGCTTAGACAACCAAACAACAATAAACAGGTAGCGGTTTTCAAACAGTTATAACTTTTTTAGAATGAAAATGCAATGTAAGAATAACCTGAACTGTTTTGAATTTTAAATTTTGAATTAACCTGCCGGTGGTTATTTGTTATTACGATTTCCCGCATAAAAAAACGCCACTGCAAACTGCAATGGCGCTTATAAAAAAGAGGTAAGTATGTTATCTTAAAATAATCGGGAAAGAATATCCGAGAATGCTAACAGTAGCATTTGCATCACAACCTGTAGTTCCATAATCTAAAGTACGGGTTGGTTTGCCTTCGGGGGTTATGTCAATTACGCCACTTTCAATAAAGTGACAGGACATTTTACGTACGATTGGTTTGGTAATAGTAAAAGTATAAGATTTGCCCGAAGCAATTGTTCCGGTTGCATTACCAGTGATGGAATAGGCATCATCGCTCAGTATAAGTGGCGTACCTGCACCGGCCGTCCACTCACGCTGACGAGTAGATACCCAGGTAATGGTACCGGTCCCATTGGCTTTAATCACCTGGCCATTTACTTCAATTTTATATACCAGGTTACCTGCGGTATTTGCACCCTGGTTGGTTATTTTCTTAGTGCCTGTCAGCTGGTTATCATTTACAAAATAGTTATTGAAAGAAATGGTGATCACAGTGCCTGATTCCATATACCTGCCGGTGTAACTAAGCAAGATTTTTCCCCTGCGCGTTCTGCCATCATTACAAACACAATTTGTTGCGCCAAAATCAATAACAATAGCATGTGGTAAACTTATAGTGTCTATCGAAACTGTAGCACAACCCGAACCAAGTGATCCATCTTCCCTGTTTGCTGAAGCATCGCCCGAAACACGCATATTTACACTTCCGCTCACTGCAGCCTGGTCAGAGATAGTAGTCACATCATCAAAACTGGCTTCTGCCAAAACACTGTTTTCAGCTGCTTCAATATCGGAATCTTTTGAAGCATCTTTTTTACAGGATGTAAATAAAAGTGACGAACTTATTACCGAAGCGGCAATAAAAATGGAAATTTTCTTAGCGTACATAAGGGTAATATTTTTTTAGTTAATAAGGCTTTTAAGACATAGAACCGGTGAGCAGGTTTAAAAACGGATTAAAATTATTTTTGGTGTACAATATTGATTTAATTAACATATAAAATTGAATTGCAATTGACAAACAGTTAGTTATAAAAAAGTCAAAAAATGCAACTAAACCTGTCGGGAATTAATTGAAGAGAATTTGCTGGTCAGCAGGCTACTGTAAAAAACATACAGGCAAAATAAAAGCCGGTAAAATTTACCGGCCTTAAACGCTACTAATAATATTAAAGGAAATTTTTATTAATCCCATTATGGGAATCATTCAGCCATCATTTCTTTTTCTTTTAACCACATTGCCTTACCATATCCGGCAGCCACATGCCTTTCACTATGGTAAGAAGAGCGTACCAGTGGTCCACTTTCTACATAATCCAAACCGAGTCCATAACCAATTTCTCTCAGTTCAGCAAACTCATCGGGGTGTACAAACCGGTGAACAGGCAGGTGCTTTTTAGTAGGCTGCAGGTACTGACCGATGGTTACCACATCACACCCATTGTCAGCAAGGTCTCTCAGGGTCTGCACTACTTCTTCTTTTTCTTCTCCCAGGCCAAGCATAATACCGCTTTTGGTGCGTATGCCACCTTCTTTGAGGGTTCGTATCACCTCCATACTGCGCCAGTATTTTGCCTGTATACGCACCTGGCGTGTAAGACGTTCTACCGTTTCTATATTATGTGAAACTACTTCCGGCGCAGCATCAATTATGCGCTGGATATTGTCTTTTTCTCCTTTAAAGTCTGGTATCAGGGTTTCTAATGTAGTATCGGGATTTAGTTGCCTGACACTGCGGATGGTGTTGTACCATACGATGGATCCGCCATCTTTAATTTCATCGCGGTCCACAGAAGTAATAACAGCATGTTTTACTTTCATGAGGTGAATAGCTTCCGCCACTCTTTGCGGTTCATCCCAGTCGATCGCGCCCGGCCTCCCTGTTGCCACCGCACAAAAGCCACAGCTTCTTGTACAGGTGTTACCTAAAATCATAAAAGTGGCGGTGCCCGCGCCCCAGCATTCACCCATATTGGGGCAGTTACCGCTTTCGCAGATGGTATGCAATTTATGCGTATCTACCAGGCTGCGTACATTACGGTAGCTCTCGCCGGTAGGCAGTTTTACCCGCAACCAACTGGGTTTTTTTATTTTAGATTCGCTCTCTTGTATATTTGAAATGATAGGTAATTCCTGCATAATATTAAATATATTGCTGATTGCCGTATTTAGGGTTTTGAGATTTCTTTGAGAAATTCGGTAAAAGCAAATGGCAAATCCGCTCCCAAAGCCCCGGGATCTAAATCATCAATTCTAAATAACGGCGCAGCACAAAAATAGTTCAGGAAAGCCTTACTTCGGCATATTCATGGCAGCAATTATTGGCCATTGTATTATTCAGGCAACATACGCCAGTTGATTAGCTAAACATAAATAGAATTTGCCAATGAATTTGCTATTAGGTTTACACCCCTATTTCGCTTTTATTCGTATCTCTATTTACGTCTCCCAAAGAGTATGGTAATATAGGCGTTGAAGAAGAAATTTTTGGGCTTGTTAAATATTAACTGTTCTACTTTAGAAAAATAGTATTCAGCATTAAGGCCGGCTTCTATGGCGGATACAGTTTCGTTGAAGCGACCATAATCAAAACGCATGGCTATTTTTGCATGCAGGCCTGGTTTTACTTTCACTTCGCCCCATCCATGGGTAAAACCTGAAGCGCCTACCAACTGGTAGACATTTCCATCAGATGAATCTGTAAATTTTTTGCGCAGTTGCTCGTGAGTGGCAGTATTTTCAACGTCTACCAGGTATGGTTTTGCCAGCCCCACAGAAATGCCGCCTGCATAGATAGCAGATACCGCTACACCACTTTTGTTTGCCTTGCCACCAATAAGATATTGTTGCCCTAAACCCAGCTTAAACTGGTAAAAATTATTCGCTTTACCCCAAACTACTGAATTAACCTGCCCGGTAAAAAGGTTCTGGCTGGAGGCAGTCTTTTCTTCTTTAGGATGTTTTTTCTCATTTAATTCAAACATGAACAGCAATGTACGCCTGGGTGTTTTGTATTTACCCTTTTCATAGGATAAACCATAGCCGTCTGTTGAAAGCTTAATACCAAAAATGCTTTGCTTTTTAAAAGCGGGATCACCTTCTTCTTCCAGCTTCAGCAAGGCATTGATGCGTTGTCTTTTTTCTGCTTTGCGATCCTGTTTAACAGGAGCATGTGAGGGAGGATTGTTCTGGGCCTGTATGGCAATTGCAATAATTGAAAAGGTAGCGACGATTAATATTTTCTTCACAACTTTGTCGTTTAATCTATTAACGTAAATTTAGACAAAAATAATCCATCAACAGCTTATTTAACATTTTTATCAGTATGACAGCCACAATTATTTATACCGGACAATTACGCTGCAACGCCACACACAATCAGAGCGGTTCAGTTATAGAAACAGATGCACCAACAGATAACCGCGGAAAAGGCGAACGCTTTTCTCCTACGGATTTGCTTTGCGTATCGTTGGGTACATGTATTATCACTACCATGGGTATTAAAGCAACTGATATGGGTATTGATTTGAATGGTTCAATACTGCAGGTGCAAAAACATATGCTCAGCGATCCCCGCCGTGTTGGTAAAATTGATATAACGCTTACTTTTCCGGCAGCATTAAAATTGGATGAAAAAGACCAGACTATTTTACAGCGTACCGGCGACAACTGCCCTGTCATGAAAAGCATTCATCCGGATTTACAAACAAATGTTGAGTATGTCTGGGAAACACAGAGCGAAAAAGAAAATAGTTTTTAAATTAGATTTTTATGACCCCGGCATTGTGCTATGGTTGGCTATTCTTGCCAGCCGGGATGAACCGTTCGGACAGGCGTCGCACTCTTATACTATATATTGGGCACCGGCTAGCATCAGACAAATTTTTCGTTAATAAGGTTTGTCGTAATTGGTATCTCCTGCTTACCGGCACCGGCATTCTTCATAAACTCGTCACGTACCTGCTTAGCGGTTTTGTGTTCACCTGTGTGGCTCCAGCCGGGTGGCATAAAAACATAAAGAAATTTATTCTTTAACCCGGGGGCATGCCAGATATCTTTACCCAGTGATACCAGTTCCCCAAAATAAACATCCCAAAAATTTTGTGGATTCATTTCACGGGTGATACCATATACAGGCGGCTCTTCTTTCTTTTCATATTGAAAGGTTTTAAATACCCTGTCCCATATATTCAGCAGATTACAAAAGTTGGTATCCATATACAATGGATTTTTTGCATGGTGGACCCTGTGATGTGAAGGCGTTAAAATAATTTTATTAAGAAAGCCCAGCCGGCCATCCCGCACTATATTTTCACCAACATGTATAAACGAACCCCATATGCCATCAATTAACATTATCAACCCCAGCATGAATGGGTTTATACCCATTACTATACAAATAGAGGTGCGTATTATATCTGCATAAGGCGCTTCAAGAAAAAAATGGGCATAAGTAACGGACATGTTCATTTGCTCAGGTGCATGATGGGGAGAATGCAGGCACCAAAAGAGCCGCACTTTATGGCCCAAATAGTGATAAACAAAATGCGCAAACTCCCATATTATATAACCATAAATAAACCAATACCAGGTAAGACTGGTTTTGAAAATTGCAATGGGTGTAAACAATTTTATACAAAAAAGAACAGCCCCAATAGAAATAAGTCTTGAAACCACCCTGTTAAAAACAATTATTATGAAAGTGACTTTATAATCTTTGACCTTAAATTTTTTGTACAGGAAAGCCCGTATAATTTCTATAATAAGTATCAGTGGAATTAAAGGCCCAAGGGCACCACGAATGCCTTCATAAGTAAATAAACTGCTGTAGTCGCCCGAATGGTACATTTTCAGCCAGTGGTTGATACCGAAGAATCCAAAAAGTTCATTGCGTAAAATTTCAAAAATATTCATATGGCAAACCGTTTATCTGACGTATTGCAAATTTACATATTTTATTGTTTGCATTCATTGCAGAGAAGTAAAGACCGCTTAAATTAGCAACCATAAATGATAACATGTACTTAATAAACATTTCGGTTGCCGGGCCAGCTGACGTTACTTCCCTGAATACATTAATAAATGGTGCTTACCGGGGAGAAGGTTCTAAAAAAGGATGGACAACAGAAGCGGACCTGTTGGGTGGCATTCGTACCAATGAAACGATATTAACTGATTTGATTGCCCAGCCCGGCGCTGCCTTGCTTATTGCGCGGAATGAAGAAGGATCAGTGATTGGTTGTATGTACCTGCAAAAACAAACGGATACATTGTACCTTGGCATGCTCACCGTTTCACCCTCATTGCAGGCCGGCGGAATAGGGAAACAATTATTGCATGCAGCAGAAGATCACGCTAAAAAAGAAGACATTGATTCCATTTCCATGACAGTTATATCTGTACGGCATGAATTGATTGCCTGGTATGAAAGGCATGGTTATGCAAAAACCGGTGAAACAAAACCTTTTCCAACTGATCCAACCTTTGGAATACCCAGGCAACCATTGGAGTTTGTGGTAATGAAAAAAAAGTTAAGAGAGCAGGGAGAAAAAGAGGGCTAAGAACTCAAAAGAGAAAAACTTATACTTCTCAATTAAACATCAGCCATCTCAGGCGTTTCTTTTCAGCAATGCATTACCCACTGCACAATCCAAACATTTCTTTGCATCGCAATACTGCGTTTTTAATTCAATCAGGGCCTGGCTCTGATACGCATTCTTATTAGTAATGCCCAATTGCTGCCAGCCATTGGTAACGGAATTCTTTTCCGCGCTGGCTTCTGCAAGCCATTGCAGTGCCTTATCCTTTACCACCTGTTCTTTATGATACAGACCATAGGCAAATAATATGGGTACAACAGTATTAATGATAATATTATTTATCATGCCGCTACCCAGCTTTTTTATTTTATAATCAGATAGTTCATCGGGTTTGTAATGATAGTGCCAGTAATCATTTGCTGATACGTTTAATAATTTTATAACCGCTTTTACAGCAACCGCTTCTTTTATTGCTGCAAAAAAATGGGTTGACTGATGCACCAGCATAGCCAGTTGCGCCAGGCGGATGCTGGGAAATGCAGCAGGCCGCATTCGCAGAAAATATACAGCAACAGGTGGTCTTACCAATTTGTATTTATGCTGATGGAAACGGTATTCCCTTTGTAAAAGCCTGGCATAATCACTTGTAAAAGATTCTTCCAGTAAACCAGCCTGGCCCAATAACAAAGCTTCTAAAACAGTCACCTGGTTCTTATGTTTGGCAAGAATGGATACAGGCAAAGACCGGGCAATACTTTCGAATGCATCTGCATTTACCTGCATCCCGAAATTCCTTGCCAGCAATTGCCAGCAGGCTTCTTCCCAGTGATATTTATTTGAATCCAATAGTTGCAATACATAATTGCTTTTCCGCTGCAGCCGTTCTGCCAGCAGGCGCTCTTTCCATGACACCCAGACTAAATCTTTTACATCTTTAACTACAGATGCGCAGGGTATAAAAGAAGATTGCTGCATCCATTCATCGTACTGGCTAAGCAAGAGTATAGAAATACGGTTCTGTAAATCCAGTAAAGGAACTGTTGCTGGTTGATTAATATCGTCGTGCCGCCATACCACATGCAGTATTACATTTTTATAATTACTGTCGGTATGATGCCCGTGTTTATTCCAGTCGGATGTGTTAATGTGCAGCTCAATATTTCCAACCAATATGGTGTTGTCAATTTTAATGGTGGCTTCAAGAAAATCAGGGCCCTGATTAGTATTGTATTTACCGGGATGGAGGATTTGCAGTACAGCGCCGTCACTAACGGACAGATCATGCCTGTTAAAATACTGGAACTGCCAGATGTACTGGAGAAGTCGCTCAGTCATGAAGATAAGGTTTATGTTAAGAAAAGCTCTTAGCAGCTGGCTATTAGCTTCCCAAATTTCAATAATTACTTTGAGATATGGTGGGTTTTACTAAATATTTAAAATTGATGTATAATCCGGCATTAAAGGATGATAGCTGCCAACGCCTGTACTACCCTGCTTACTGGCAATCCCATTACGTTATAAAAATCTCCTCTTACAGACCTGATACCTGTAACGCCAATCCATTCCTGGATGGCATAAGCGCCTGCTTTATCATAGGGCTTGTATTTATCTACATAAAAAATAATCTGATCGGTAGTCAATGTATGGAACCATACTTCAGTAATATCGGAGAACGAAATTTCTTCTTCCGCAGTAAGTATAACCACCCCGGTTATTACCTGGTGTTTTTGCCCGGAAAGTGCATGTAATGTTTCAATGGCGTTGCCGCGGTCCTTGGGTTTGCCAATAATCTGACCGTTCAGCACCACTACCGTATCTGCAGCCAGTATAATCCGGTCATGACTTAATTCCTGTTTTACTGCAAGTGCTTTATTTCTTGCTATGTATACTGGCACCTCTTCTACGGGTAAATCAGCAGGGTACAATTCATCTGTTTCCTTAATGATTACATCAAATGCTATCTCTGCCCATTCAAGCAATTGCTTCCGCCGTGGCGACTGTGATGCCAGAACAATTCTTTCCATTATATATGCCATTTAAAAAACACCATAGAAATAATACCTGTAAGCATCACTAATTTAATCCAGGTGCTTATTGCATGAAACTGGCTGATGGAAACTGCACTGTATAATTTGCGTAAGATCATGCCCAATGGAACCACAACAAAAACAAGTACAAACAATGCTGCCAAAAACCAGCCGATCAGCACAGAATACACAAAGAGTACAAGCACTGCAAGTATTAACACAATTAACCATACGCCGGCAAAGACTTTTGAAGCAGGAATACCCCAAACCACCGGCATGGTGCGGCAGCCAAATTTTTCGTCTCCCTTTATATCTTCCATATCTTTTATTACTTCCCGGATTAAAGAAATAACAAAAGCAAAACCACCATATAGTACAGCCAGTTTAAAAATTTTTGTCATGGCCAGCTGGTAAACTATTTCTTTTGTAAATGTTATAAGATCCAGTTCACTGATGTATAAAACAAACACTACCCATGATGTAAGCAGGGAAATAATAACATTGCCAATAAGAAATTTTTTCTTGAAAGTTGTTGAGTAAAATAATAATAAGAATACGGATGCAAGGTTAGCAGGCCCAATTACCCAATTACCGATTCTCCAGCTTACAATAAAAGTAATAAGAACCCCCACAAATGAAAGTCCCATGTGCCAGAAAATGGCCCAGCGCCTTTTAATAATTTTCTGGACAATTATATTTTCAGGTTTGTTTACCTGGTCAATATCAAGATCGAAATAATCATTGATGATATAACCGGCAGCAGCAATTAACACGGATGAAGCAGTCAGCCACCAGAATGATGGCCACGATAGAAACCAGGCGTTTGTTACACTTTCACTATTGTACGCCGGAAGAATAATACAACTGTAAAAAAGAAATTGCGTAAGTACAATAAAAAAAAGATTTGGCCAGCGTATCAATCGGAAAAAAGCACCTGTTAATTTCATGTAAGCGGTAATTCTTTGTACAAGATACTTAGAGATTGCAAGACTAAAAAGACAGTTTTACTTACTGGCAACAGTAGTATCTGCACCCCAATGGCCGTTTAATTTTAAGACCTTTTCAATTACTTCTCTTACACAGCCTTTTCCTCCATCTGTTCCCGCAATGTATTTTGAAATATTTTTTATTTCGGCTGCTGCATCTGCCGGGCAACATGGCATTCCCACTTCTTTCATTGCCAGGTAATCCGGTATATCATCTCCCATAAACAACACCTGCTCCGGCAAAATATTATTCGCCTGCAAAAATGTATCCAGCACCTGCTTTTTATTAACGGCGTTAAAATGCACTTCCGTAATGCCAAGTTTATTAAGGCGTAGCCTGGCCCCTTCAGCGCCCCCACCGGAAATAACAATAATAAGATATCCTTTTTTTAACGCCAGCTGCATCGCATATCCATCTTTTGTATTCATGCTGCGGGCCATTTGTCCATCGTCCAGTAAAAGTAAAGACCCGTCAGTTAAAACACCATCTACGTCAAAGGCAAAGCATTTAACCTGTTTAAATTTATTAAGCAAACTCATTATACTGTATTGGTTATTTTCAAATTTTGATTGATTCCTGCACCCTGGTTTTGCCTGTCACCAGTAAACAACTTGTTTTCATCGCACCCGGAATTTTAGAACCGCGAAGTTACCTGTTCGTCCCTAAAAAAAGCATTCAGTTAATATATGTTTTTTTGCAGGCAGGAAACCACAGGCAGCCCCGAAAATGTGCGGTAAGCAGCTTTCTTTCCCCTGATAAATTTGAATATTATTCAGATAAGATAAATTAACCCGGATGGCAGTATAAGCCAGTTTATTCTGCGGATAAGATCAATTCCATTTTTACATCTGCGGTTTCAAATGGAGAATCTTCTACCGGTATGTTTGTAAAACCAAATTGTTTATACAAATGCAGTGCGGTTTCTAACTGATGGTTGGAGAACAATATCAGCTTTTTTGCGCTGAGTTTTTTTGCTTTATCAATACAACAAGTCAGCAATAACTTACTGATGCCTCTACCTCTAAAGGGATGAGCTACCGACATTTTTACCAGCTCATAGCCCCCGTCATTCATTTTCATTAACCCGGCACAGCCCGCAATGATGTCATTTTCCCTTGCCAAAAATATACAGCCCCCCGGTTTAATAATTGTTCCCTGTGGATCATTGAGCACTTCCAGGTCGTGACTTTCTGCCAGGTTGTATTTATACAGCCATTCAAGATTCATGTTTCTGAAATCTTCTTCGTATTTATCTTCAAAGTCAATTATTTCCATATTCTTACTTCTTAATCTCCCTTAAGTATTTTAATGTAAATGACATCATGCGTCACTACCCAATAAGTGAACCCATGAAGTTATTTTATTTATGCTAAATTCCATAAACAATCAGGTTGCAAAAGTTATTTATTTTTAAGCTTGTATTATAAATGGGCTCAATACGCCGTTCAGAAGATTAGAATGTAAAATCCTTGTCTTTCCTGGTAAAACTTTCCAACTCTTCCATCATATTTTTACTACCTATAAATAAAGGCGAACGCTGGTGCAGGTTGGTTGGCTGTATATCAAGTATCCGTTCTTTTCCATTGGTTGCTTTGCCCCCCGCTACCTCAGCAATAAACGCAAAAGGGTTACACTCATACATTAAACGCAGTTTTCCTTTTGGCTTATCTACCGTGCCCGGGTACATGAAAATGCCGCCTTTAATAAGATTGCGGTGTACATCAGAAACCATGCTGCCAATGTATCGCTGCGTATAGGGGCCGCCGGTAGCTGCTTCTTTTTTCTGACAGGCATCAATGTATTGCTGCACACCTTTGTGATAACGGAAAAAATTGCCGTGATTGACCGAATATATTTTGCCTGAGGGCGGGCATTTAATATTGGGATGGCTCATACAATATTCACCGATAGACGGATCAAGCGTAAAGCCATTAACACCTCTCCGGGTGCCATATACCAGCATAGTGGAAGAACCATATACTACATAACCGGCTGCCACCTGGTTCTTTCCCGGCTGCAGAAAGTCTTCCTTAGTTACAGGAGTACCTTTGGGAGATACACGCCTGTAAACGCCGAATATAGTACCGATGGAAATATTTACATCAATATTGCCGCTGCCATCCAGCGGATCAAACATGCAAACGTATTTTGAGTTATTACTTATTTCATCATCAAAAGCTACAAAATCATCCAGCTCTTCACTGGCAATACCTGCGCAACTGATACCCTGCTGTAATACACGGATAAACTGGTTGTTAGCGAAAATATCTAATTTCTTTACTTCCTCTCCCTGCACATTTACTGAACCCGCATCGCCCAGTATGTCTACCAGTCCGGCTTTGTTGACTTCTACATTTACTCTTTTAGCTGCAAGGCCAACATTGCGGAGCAAACCACTCAATTCTCCTGTTGCATTGGGAAATTCTCTTAATTGCTGAATGGTAAATTCATCAAGTGTAACTACCGTTCTGTTAGTATTACTCATAGGTTTATTTTATATGAAAGCGAATAACAAAAGTAGGTGTTTAGATATAACTTTTTTTACAGGATAGCACAGGATGCTTTCAACCGCTAAGAATGGTTTCCGTTACATTTGCAGGAAAGCAACAACATTGAATAAAGTAATTCATTATACTATCATAATAATTGGGGGCGGTCCTATAGGCCTGGCCTGTGCGCTGGAGGCTAAAAAAGCGGGACTTGATTATCTTATACTTGAAAAAGGAAGCCTGGTAAATTCTTTGTACAATTATCCTTCAAATATGACTTTCTTTTCTACTTCGGAAAGACTGGAAATAGGCGGCGTCCCTTTTGTATCTAATAATCCAAAACCCACCAAGGCCGAAGCACTGGAATATTACCGCAGGGTAACTACATCTTACCAGCTGAATATACATTTGTATGAAGAAGTAAAATCAGTTGGCAGTTCTGTGCCTGTTATGGGTACAGCAACCATATTTACAGTTACTACCAATAAACAGCAATATACAACCCGCAACATCATTATTGCTACAGGTTTTTATGATATTCCTTATTTACTGAATGTACCGGGGGAAGACCTGCCAAAGGTTACACACTATTATAAAGAACCACATCCTTATGCTTTTCAGAAAGTACTGGTTGTAGGGGCACAAAATTCTTCTGTTGATGCTGCACTGGAAACGTGGCGCAAAGGTGCTGAAGTAACCATGGTGATAAGAAAGGAAGACATTGGTGCCCGCGTAAAATACTGGGTAAGGCCCGATATTATCAACCGTATACAGGAAGGCTCAATAAAAGCTTATTATAACGCTGCTGTTAAAGAGATAAGGGAACATGAAGTAGATATTCTCACACCCGACGGTTTGGTTACACTTCCCAATGATTGGGTAATTGCTACTACAGGCTACCAGCCAAACCTGCAATTTCTGCGCAGCATGGGCATTCAGTTGTCCGATGATGATATTTTATGTCCCAGCATCAATGAGGAAACGCATGAGACGAATGTAAAAAACATTTTCCTGGCGGGTGTTATTTGCGGAGGCATGAATACACACCGTTTATTTATTGAGAATTCAAGGGTGCATGCTGAAAAGATAATAAATAAAATTAAAGCCGGATAAGTTTGTCTGCGCTTATAATATTTTCTTCATCAACCAATCTGTCTGTACATCATTGCCCAGTACAAAATCATGCTCTCCAAATTTCTCAAAACCAAATTTGCTGTAAAAGGAAATAGCCCGCTGGTTATGTTCCCATACACCCAACCAGATTACCTGTTTATTTTTTTTTACTGCTGCATTGATACATTCCAGCATCAATGATTTCCCTACCCCCAGCCCAAACGTTTTTTGTGCAGCATAGATACGGCCTATTTCAATAGCGGCTATATTTCCCAGTTCAGGCGGGTTTTCACTGGTTGATAGTTTTGCATAACCTACCAGTTCATTGTCCATGAAGGCCGTCAGAAAAATATTTTGGGGTGCGATCACTTCATTTGTTAATTTCTGCATGCTAAAAGATTCCTTCATAAACTTATCCATATCGTCGCTGGTATTGTACTCAGCAAAGGTGTCATAAAAAGTCTGCCTGCTCAACAGCGCAATAGATTCCGCATCTGCCGTTGTTGCATACCTGATAATTATGTTCATGTTGCAATTTACCCGCTAACTTTCTAAAGAAAGAATTTTAGTTTTGTAAATTATTATTCAATAAAACCAATATCGCTTTAGTAAACATTACCTGGTAAAATTTTTATTACCGCACACAGGAGAATATTGAGGGAACACAAAAAGGCACTTCTGCCGGAAGCATTTTCTAATTTATACCAGCGCAATTTACAATAATCGCAACCCCTTAAAAGGATGTTGCCGGAAGAGTTTTTTCTCTTCAGCAAAAATTTCAGGTGATGCTAAAAATTAAACGCCGCACCTCCCCCAAATATATTGGCCTTTACATCATTAATGTCTTTCATGTACTGAAGTCTTACCTCAATGTTATGTGAACCATGGCCAACACTAAAACGAACGCCCGCATTACCAGCAGGGCCAAATGTATTTAATTTATGCACGGTATAGCCTTCGTCATCCAGGTTCAATGCATCAGATAAATTAAACGTACCATAATGATAACCAAAACCTGCACCCACAAAATAACCAAACCTGCGCTCTGCGTTTTTGGATGAACCGGCGCCCATATTAAGATTAATCATTACCGGGGCATTTACCATCAGGCTGAATGAACTGCTGGTGCTGCTTCCGTAATAACTATTGTAATCAGCATTATAACTGAATGACGCACCAACTGTAAGCGGAATACCAACCGATACAGACATGTTATCCTGTTCTATAAAATTAAAACGCGGGTTATAAGTGAATCCTTCATTTACGGCTGCTTTGCCACCCGGGGCAGTAGCAACAAAAATATTTAGACCAACGCCATGCATAAAACGCTGGGAGAAAGCCGCGCATGAAGTAAACAATGAAATACAAAGGATAAATACCATTTTTTTCATAAAAAAAAGATATAGGATTAAGAATAATTTACGGGCCAAATATATAAGGTAGAAGCAGTTTCTGCAAGCTGGACACGAAATATCGTTTATTGTGTATGCGGGATTAAAATTTGCGCAAATACCTGGGAAATATCCGGGAATTGATAATTAGTTATTGGGAATTGGGCCGAAATATCAAGATTGGATTTATTGTATGCATATAAGATTGTTGCCAAGGGATAAATATTTCAGACTGAAGCTATGCCTGATTCTTCAGAACACATTCTCTATCACCATCGCGCTTGCTCCCCCGCCCCCATTACAGATACCAGCGGCACCATATTTTGCTTTATTGGCTTTGAGCACGTTAATTAATGTAACTATAATTCTTGCCCCACTGGCACCTAAAGGATGGCCCAGGCTTACCGCGCCCCCATGTACATTTACTTTTGAAGGATCAAGTTTCATGCGGCGGCTGTTTTCAATACCCACTACGGCAAAAGCCTCATTCAGTTCCCAATAGTCAATTTCACTCATTTGCAGACCGGCTTTGGCTACAGCTTTTGGAACAGCAATGCTGGGCGTTGTAGTAAACCATTCGGGCGCCTGTTCTGCATCTGCATAAGAAAGAATTTTAGCGATGGGTTTTAATCCCAATTCATCCGCTTTTTCTTTACTCACAAGCACCAATGCCGCAGCACCATCATTTAATGTGGAGGCATTTGCGGCTGTCACCGTTCCATTTTTATCAAATGCGGGTGCGAGGCTGGATATTTTATCAAACTTGACATTATATGGTTCTTCATCTTTTGAAAAAACAACTGGATCGCCTTTACGCTGTGGAATTTCTACCGGCACTACTTCGTTATCAAACAACCCTTTTTCCCATGCTGACTGGCTGCGCTTATAACTGTTCACGGCAAATTCATCCTGCTCTTCGCGGGTGATACCGCATTCCCGGGCACAAAGTTCACCGGCAAAGCCCATGGCCTTACCATCATATACATCCGTTAAACCATCTCTTACCAACCCGTCAACTAAGATAG
>JBDSOC010000052.1:0-14534 GCA_039915085.1 Chitinophagaceae bacterium | reverse complement strand
TACTATTATTTATGATGGGGATTCTGCTGGTATAAAGGCAGCGTTGCGCGGATTGGATCTGGCGCTGGAAGAAGGATTGAATGTGAAACTTGTTTTAATACCAGATAAAGAAGATCCGGATAGCTATGTAAATAAAGTTGGCCCCATTGCTTTTAAGGAATTTGTAGAAAAAAATAAAAAAGACTTCGTCCTGTTTCAACTGGAGATTTCTTTACAGGATGCCGGTGCAGACAGCAATAAGAAAGCTGCTGTAGTAAACCAGATAGCTGAAACCATTTCAAAAGTTAATAAGGCAGAAGACTTTACCAAACAACAGGATTATATACGGCAGTGTTCGCAATTGTTGAGGATTGATGAAACAGGCCTGAATGCGCTGGTAAACAAGTTTATACGCGAAAAAATTGGCAAAGCGGAAAACCGGCAGCCACAGGTTACCGATAATAATGGTTTCCCGGATTCCGGAGAACCGCAAACAAATACAGGGCAGCCAGAAGATGATTCTTTTAATCTTTTATTTAAGGATGAAATGAACGAAAGAGCGGTAGTGCGCTCATTGGTAGAATTTGGTACCAGGGAATGGGATGCTGAAAAAAAAGTGGCGGATTTTCTTTTTGATGAAATGATAGACGAAGATCTTTTTGATAACAAACAATTGCTGCGGATTATTCATACGTATAAAATATGGTATGATGAAAAGCTGGAACCCACGGCCAAAAATTTTCTCTATCATGAGGATCAGCAACTCAGCACACTGGTGGTTTCTATTATGGATGTTCAGTATGAACTTAGCGAAAAATGGAAATCAGAATTTGAAATGCCCGTACCCACCAGGGAAGATTTATACAGGGAGGAAGTAATTTCCACGCTCAACTACCTGAAGATCCGTAAGATAAAACGTATGATAGAACAGAACCAGCAGGATATGCAGCAGCCACATACATCCGGCGAACAAATGATGCTGATACAAACCCACCAGCACCTCAAGCAAATGGAAAGGGATTTATTGCAACAGTCGGGAGCGGTGATAGTGAGATGATTTTTAAAGTCAGGGCTTATACTTCACACGCCAGTTTTTCACAATTTTCATTTTCCCTTTCGGTTTCGAGCGTAACATGCTGAATATTTTTATGCAGGAGTTCGTGTTTGAGATCGCTTTTTATTTTTCTC
Organism: Chitinophagaceae bacterium; assembly: GCA_039915085.1. GTDB lineage: Bacteria > Bacteroidota > Bacteroidia > Chitinophagales > Chitinophagaceae > JACMLD01. The sequence continues at coordinate 13,367 of JBDSOC010000052.1, read as the reverse complement.
TCTTCTTCAATAGTGGTCGCAACTGGCAATACAAGATGCGCAGTTAAGGCGTTTTCCGTTGTACTGATGGCCCATATATGTACGTGGTGAAAATCTTTAACACCTTTGACTTTCATAGCTGTTGCTTTTATTTCATCCAGCTTAATGTTTGCCGGTACACCATCCAGCGATAAACGCAGGCTGTTTTTCAGCAGGCCCCAGGTGCTAAATAAAATAACAACAGCTATTACAATACTTATCACACTGTCTATCCAGAACCACCCGGTATATACTATAATAATACCGCCAATAACAATTCCCAATGAAACTACTGCATCGCTCATTAAATGCAGGTAAGCACTTTTAATATTCATGTCTTTTTCCTTATCGCGCATAAACAATAAGGCAGTAGAGCCGTTAATCAGTATGCCGATGGCGGCAATAATTGCAATAGTAGCACCCTGTACAGATTCAGGATGAAAGAAACGTTGAATAGCTTCATATACAATGGCACCAATAGAAAGTACCAGTACCATTGAATTAAATAACGCTACCAGTATTGAAGTCTTGCGGTACCCGTAAGTATACTTTTTATTTGACTTTACTTTAAGCAGTTTAAATGCCAGCAATGAAAGCGCCAGCGCAGCCACATCCGCCAGGTTATGACCAGCATCAGATAGCAGGGAAAGGGAATGGGTGATAAGGCCGGCAACCACTTCTACAATAACAAACAAAAAATTCAATGAAATGCCTGTGATGAATGCAGTGTTTACGCTGGTAAGCGTAACTGCGTGGTCATGATGATGGTGATGATGTGTATGTCCGTGGGGCGCTTCCATTTTTAGAAATCTCCGCTTTTCTTTTCATAAAGGCTTAACCTGTTTTGCAATTGCAGGTTGCGCGCCTGCATCGCTTTTATTTTTTCAAGCAGGTGGCCAATTGCTTCTATGCCTTCAAAATTGATATCAAGCTCATAATGCAGGCGCACGAATTTTTCTACTTCACTCAACTGGCTCTCATTAAAATAAGTTTGTTCTTCAATGGTAGTAATCTCTACCAGCCCATATTGCTGCAGGGATTCTATGAAAGACAATTCTATTTTGTGGGTTACACAAAAACTATATACGGGTACAAGTTCATTGTTTTCCATGCGTAATTATTTTAGTGCTGCCAGCTGGCTGAAAAGTTCTTTTTGTTTTTCAGTTAAATTAACGGGCAGTTTTACATTAAAAACAACATAGAGATCACCAAACTGACCTTCTTTTTTATATACCGGAAACCCCTTTCCTTTTAATCTTACCTTTGTTCCATTTTGCGTGCCGGGGTTTATTTTAAGTTTCAGTTTACCAGACAAGGTGTCCAGCGTTGTTTCCCCGCCCAGCACTGCGGCATACAAATCAATTTCCATATCCATAAATAAATCATTTCCGGCCCGTTTCATTGTTGCATCATTGTTTATAATAAAAGTAATATACAGATCGCCGGCCGGGCCGCCATTAACTCCCGGCGCACCATAGCCTTTTAATTTTATTACCTGGCCATTTTCAACACCAGCAGGAATAGTAATCCTTACATTTTTTCCATTAACGGTCAACGTTTGTTGTTGCGTAATATAGGAATCCCGGAGACTGAGTTTTAATTCCGCATTATAATCCTGGCCCTTGTATTTAGCCTGTTTCGCATGGCCCTGATTGCCAAACATTGAAGAAAAGAAAGAGGAAAAATCCTCATCTCCAAAGTCGCCATCCTGTTGTCCGCCGGTATAGGAACGGTAGTTTCCGCCGGATGGCTGTTTTGCATTTTCAAATTGCTCTGCATGCTGCCAGTCTTTACCATACTGATCGTACTTTTTTCTTTTTTCCGGATCGCTTAGTACTTCATTGGCCTCATTAATCTGCTGAAATTTTTTATGGGCTTCTTTATCATCAGGGTTTAAATCAGGATGGTGCTTGCGCGCCAGTTTGCGGTACGCTTTTTTAACGTCCTGGGCGCCTGCATTTTTATTTATGCCCAGTACCTCATAATAATCTATAAATGCCATGCTATAAAAATAAGATAAATCGGGTTATTGGGAGAGTTATTCTACTGGCAGGAATATGATCTGAAAAAGCAGCAGGTTTCAAAAAACATTATTTTATGTTTGAAGGACGGCCGCTACCAGCTAATGGTTACATGCTATTCAAAAAAAGGTGCCAGTTTATCATGCAACTCTACGGGCATACCGGTTTTTTCCCTGCTTGTTGAATTTATAAAATATAATACCACTTTACCAACGGTTAGCAGGCTGCCGGCTTCATTATAAACTTCGTGTTCAAATTCTATGCGATGACCCTGTGGTAATGCTTTCAATATTACTTTAACGCTTAATAAATCATCGTAATGAGCAGGGCGGAGGTATTTACAATGTAATTCTGTTATGGGCATATAGATACCCAGGGTCTCCATATTTTTATAGGTAAATCCCAGTTTGCGGATAGCTTCTGCGCGTGCCACTTCAAAATATTGCGCATAATTGCCGTGGTATACCATATCCATCTGATCTGTTTCGGCATACCGGACTCTTACCTGAGTAGTTGATTCAAACATGATTTTTTTTATTTATCTGTTGGTATATATAGTACGGATCGCACAGCGTCAGCAGGGGAAAAGAGCAAAGATTCTTTCTGTCTGCAGCCACAATCATTGCATCTTAGAAAAAGGCCTTGATCCAGGCTCCTTTTTCTGCTGGCTCTGCGCAACTGATTCTTCTCAGCTTTTTTAGCATTTTATAACACAAAATTATTTGTTAATTAATCCATCTGCGCTTGCCTTACCCGGGCCGCATAAAAAGATCACCAGAAAGCAGGTAAGAAAGAAGGCACCATGTTCATTTTTACCAAATATATTTCCATGGTTTACTTTAAATACAACCACACTCATAGAAATAAGTAAAGGAATAACAGCCAGTCTTGTAAATAATCCAAGTACAATGAGCATACCGCAAAAAAACTCAGCAAAGATTACAAGTGCCAGTGAGAGCGGGCTTCCAATGCCTATGAAGTTTGTAAACGTTTCTTTTTTCTCTGCAAAATGGATCAATTTCTCATACCCATATGGAATAATTAAAGCCCCGGTACACACCCGCAAAACAAGCATAGCAATATTAAAAGCCCAATCGCGATACGAAACAGATAATAATTTTTTCATCCTTTTTTTTGATTTTTTCAAAAATAAGATGATGCTGCGAATTAGAATGAAATGTTAATCCTTGTACTTATCCACAGGTGTTTGGAACGATGTTTGGTTAAAGTAAAAATAATTAGAAACTTTAGAGCGTTGTAAACCCTGCAACTAATTCATCACAATGAAGAAATTTATTAGTACCGTATTAGTTAGTACCTCTTTCTTTGTTGCTACTGCACAGCAAACCCGTGTTATAGCAGATCCGCAAACTACATTGAAAGAAGCAAAAGAGTATTTTCAGAATGGCTCTTACAGCCTTGCTTACCCATTATTTAAAGATTTAAATCTGTACCTGCACGAAGCAGATCGCAGCGATAAGGCGCTCAGCTACCAGGAAATAAAATATTACACCATCGTTTGCGCTTTAAAGCAAAATGAATCTACAGCTACTGATCTTGCCAAAGATTTTATAGCCATAGAAGATAATGTGGCCCGTGTGCAGATGATGAATTTTCATCTCGCAGAATATTATTTCCGCAAAAGAGACTTTGACCAGGCAATTGCCAATTACGAAAAAACAAGTATTGATCATTTAAGCAACCGTGAAATTGCAGATATGAAGTTTCATGAAGGGTATGCTTATTTTAATTTAAAGCGGTTTGAACAGGCGATGCCCCTGCTGGATGAAATAAGAAAAAATTCTAAAGACCCCAACTACACGGATGCTAATTATTATTATGGGTTCATTGCTTTTAACAACGGTAAATTCCGCGATGCGCAGGATGCTTTTAAAATAACAGAAAATGACAGCCGCTATGAAAAAGTTGTTCCTTTTTATATAGCCACCATCATGTACAATACTGGTCAGAAAGAAAAAGCACTGGAATATGCTGAGGCAAGACTAAAAAAAGGCGGCCAGGTATATGATGCACAATTGCGCCAGTTGATTGGCCATGCCTACTTTGAGAAAGGAGATTATGCAAAAGCGCAACCTTATCTTGAAAATTACGCAGGCAGTTCAAAAAAACTAAGAAGGGAAGATACGTATGAACTGGCTTACACGTATTACCAGACGGCTAATTATACAAAAGCGATTGAAGGATTTAAACAACTGTCAGGTAAAGAAGACTCACTAGCGCAAAACGCTATGTATTTACTGGGCGATGCCTATCTTAAAACTAACCAGAAAGCCAATGCCAGAAATGCTTTTTCTTTCTGTGCCGCCAATAGCAGCAATGCCTATCAAAAGGAAGTTTCGAAGTATAATTATGCAAAGCTTTCTTATGAACTGGGTTACCAGGATGTGGCCCTGACCGAACTTAGAAAATTCCTGGCAGATTATCCCAATTCAACCTACAATACAGAAGCAAAAGAATTGCTGGTAAATGTACTGGCCAACAGTAATAGTTATAAGGATGCACTTGCTTTGATAGAAGGATTGCAACATCCTTCTGACAATGTAAAAAAGCAATATGCTAAGATATTATATGGCCGCGCCACCGAACTTGTAAACGATGGCTTGCTGATTGGCGCCAATGATTTACTGGATAAAGCTTTAAAAGAATCCAATAACCAGGATGTGCTGCCTTATATTAATTTCTGGAAAGGAGAAATTGCTTACCGGCTTAATAAAGTTGATGATGCCATCCGTTACTACTTTGAATATTTAAAATCTGGTATTACGAACGGAGAAGTAAACCCCACAAATGCTAAGTACAACCTGGGTTATGCATTCCTAAAAAGAGAAAATTACAAACAGGCGCTTACTTATTTTGAGCAGGTAGCGGGCACACCAAAAATTAACTCGTCGCAAATAGAACAGGATGCTTATGTGCGCAGTGCTGATTGTTACTACATGAACCGCGATTTTACAAGGGCGCTTGCCATGTATGATAAAGTATTAAGTTATTCATGGCCTTCCAGCGATTATGCCTTGTTTCAGAAATCAATGGTAGCGGGGGTTAAAAGCGGCACTGAAAAAATTAAATTGTTAGCAACCATTGAACGCGTATATCCGGCATCAAGCCTTGTGCCCGATGCCAACCTGGAAATTGCCACTACTTATTTATCAGATGAAAAATTCCGCGAGTCAATTCCTTTTTTGAAAAAGGTAGTGAGCAATACTGCCAATGAATCACTAAAACCAAGGGCCCTGTTAAGACTTGGTATTGCTAATTACAATCTCAATAATAATAAAGAAGCGTTAAGTCAATACAATACTTTACTGAAACAGTATCCCAATTCGCCGGAAGCAGAAGAAGCACTGGATAATGCCAAAGTTATTTATGTGGAAGATGGTAAAAGTGGTGAATATGTAAGTTTTGCCCGTGGTTTGGGCGTAGACATTTCAGCTACACAGGAAGATTCACTTGCCTATGCGGAAGCAGAAGTACAGTTTAACAACGGTAATTTCAGCGGCGCACTAACCCGCTTTGATAACTACCTGGCAAAATTTCCGGATGGTAAAAATGCCATAGAAGCTTTTTATTATAGAAGCGAGATTTATTACAACCAGAAGAATTGGGCAAAAGCAGCTGAAGGGTATGAAGCAGTAGGAGACCGGGCACCCAATAAATTTGGTGAAAAATCATTGTTGCTGGCAGCGCGTTTAAATTTCTTTGATCTTAAAAACTATGATAAAGCTGAAAAATATTTTTCACGGCTGAAAGAGTTTGTTTCTAACCAGGAAAATAAACTGGAAGCAATGCGCGGATTATTGCGTAGCCAGTATGAGTTGAAGAAATGGACCGAAGCCACTGAGAATTCAAAAGATTTGTTGAACCAGAAAGGCACCAGTACCGATGATAAAATGCTGGCCAATATGGTGCTGGCAAAATCTGCACAGGCGGCTAACCAGTGCGATCTTGCTATTTCATATTTCCGTGCAGCCGCAGGTATGAATAAATCTGCCTACGGCGCAGAGGCACGCTATGAAATTGCCAATTGCCAGTACGAACAGAATAAATTGAAGGACGCCGAGAAATCTGCATTTGAAGTTATTAATAAATCCGGTTCCTATGCTGACTGGGTTACAAGAGCCTACCTGCTGCTGGGCGATATTTATTTTAAGGAAAAAGATTATTTCAATGCGAAAGCTACTTTTCAAAGTATCCTGGACAATGCTACCGTACCTGAGTTTAAAGAAACCGCGCAACGCAAACTCAGCCAGGTTACAGAAGAAGAAAAATCAGGCAGCAAACTTAGCGGACAATAAATCCTGGTCATTTTTAAAATAATGAAGTATTTAAACTACAATTCTAAAATGAACATGACGAAATATAAAAAAGATATTTTTCTTTTGTCAATGGGTATGTGTGTGGCCGCGATAGGCATTTCTCAGGATACAACCGGCAAAAAAAGAACCATTGATATCACCTCCTCTTTCAAGCCTGTATTAAGGGAAGCGGTCAAAATTAATTTCAATGCAGCATCGCCTGTTGTTGATTCATCAAAACCTAAATTAACCTATAATATTCCGCAGCAAAACCTCTTATTGGGTTACCTGCCAGCACCATTAAAACCGGTAGCTTTACAGATAGACACGGTAAATGCCTGGAAATACAGCAATTATATTAAAGTAGGTGTAGGCAATGTCCACATTCCATACGCACAGGCAGGTTTTAGTTTTGGGGATGGTAAAAATTCTTTCTTTAACATTTTTGCTAAAGAATATACTTCAAAAGGAAAGCAGGATTTCCAAAAAAATAATCATACATCTGTTTCTGTAGCCGGCACAGTCAGAACGGCTTCCAACCTGGAATGGAATGGTAATATCGGTTTTAAAAGTGAAGACTATTTTTTATACGGCTTTCAGCCCGCCACACTTCCGTATACAAAAGATTATTTGCGCCAGCGCTTTCAGACATACGGCGCAAAACTCAGCCTCCGGAACCTGATGCCTACAGCCTATGGACTAACTTATAATCCCAACGTTAAAATAGATGTGTTTAGCGGTAATAATTTTAATGGTAAGGCTACAGAAACCAATACACTGCTGAACCTTCCGCTTACCAAGACTTTTGATGATTTTGCTTTTAACCTCGGCTTTACCGCTGATTTAACCAACTATAAACCTGTTTCCAAATCAACCATTCAGAATAATTTATATTATGTATCACCTGCGGTACAATATAAAAATGAAAATTTTTATCTAACGGCGGGGGTTAGCCCGGCATGGGATAATAAACGCTTCCATTTACTGCCCAATATTATGGCCGATATTGTTACCAACGATAAAAGCTTTACGTTCCAGGTTGGCTGGGTCGGTTACTATGAAAAAGGATCTTACCAGCGTTATGCAAGTATTAATCCATGGATAGCACAGCCGAATACATTGTTCAATACAAGAACACAGGAACTGTATGCGGGCATAAAAGGTTCTTTACTTGATCATATCAGCTATAGTGCTAAAGTAGGCGCTGTTCAGTACCGCGATATGCCGCTGTTTGTCAATGATAGCGTTGACGGTAAGACTTTTGACATTATTAATTCTTCATCGGTGCAGGCCATTAAAATGCATGGTGAAATAGGATGGACACAGGGAGAAGATCTTAGCTGGAACAATACAATAACAATTACCAATTATACAAAGGTGGAAGGACAGCCAAAGCCATGGGGACTTACGCCGCTTGAAATAAGCAGTTCTTTGCGCTGGCAGTTGTTTAAAGATTTTTTTCTTAAGGGTGATTTATATGCATATGGTGCGGCTCCTTACCGCAGCAAGTTTGGCACCGGGTATAAGAGTGCAACGGGACAATCAGGCGTAGATGTAAGTGCTGGTGTGGAATTTAAAGTAACCAAAGCCCTTAATTTGTGGCTGCAGATGAACAATATCTTCAATAATAAATATGAACGCTGGAACCAATACCCGGTTTATGGATTTAATATACTCGGTGGCATTGTGTTTTCTTTTGATACAAAATAAAAAGCGCAGACAGCACCCCTAATCCTCTAAAGGGGAAAATTTGATCGCATTAATAAGAATTGATTTTCTAACCTGTTCAGGCTTTTATCAGTGGAAACCCACGCAAGTCAGGTATGACCAGGATGTGCAGTGTAACATCTTACGACATTCATCCTGATTTTGCACCAGGGCAAAATTATTTATCTTAACATCCCCCCTTTAAGGGTAAGAGGGTATCTTTGCGCCATGCGTAAACTCAGTATGGATGAGCTGAACCGAAAGTCGGTGCAGGAGTTTAGAGAATCAGCAAAAATACCGGTGATTGCAGTGCTGGAGAATGTACGCAGCGCATATAATGTAGGCAGTGTATTAAGAACGGCCGATGCCTTTTTGCTGGAAGCGGTTTACACAACAGGCTATACAGCGCATCCCCCGCACAAAGAAATTTCTAAAACAGCCTTAGGGGCCGACGAATCTGTTACTTCCAGGCATTTTAAAGACGCCCCGGAAGCCATTACAGATTTAAAATTACAGGGTTATAAAGTGCTGGCCATTGAGCAGGCACAAAACAGCCACCAATTGCATCAATTTACGCTGGAGAAAGGAGAGAAGCTAGCTGTTGTGTTTGGTAACGAGGTAACCGGTGTGGATCAGTCAACTATTTTGCTTTGCGATGGTTGTATAGAGATACCGCAACTGGGTATGAAACATTCTCTGAACATATCAGTGGCAGCAGGAATTGTGTTGTGGGAGTTGGTCAGAACCAGGATTTTGAATGAGTAAACGATTTAAAGAATAGCATTTATTATTATAATAGATACATGAGTAAAGTAAAAGATTATTTAAGCCTTGTAAAATTCTCGCATACCATATTTGCCCTGCCTTTTGCACTCATTGGATTTACATTGGGAATTATTCAGGGAAAATTTATAATAAAAGGAAACAGGTTGACAGATCCTGGTACATCGTATTTTAACGGCTTGGTAAATCCTGGTCAACTCGCGGCTAAATTTGTACTGGTGCTTCTTTGCATGGTCTTCGCACGGAGCGCTGCGATGGCATTCAACCGGTATTTGGACAGAATCTTTGATGCAAAAAATCCACGGACAGCTATCCGCGAAATACCAAAGGGAATTATTTCTGCCAATAGTGCTTTGCGCTTTGTAATTTTCAATTGCATCGCATTTGTTGTATGCACCTGGTTTATCAATCCATTGTGTTTCTTTTTATCGCCGGTTGCATTACTGGTTGTACTTGGCTATAGTTATACCAAACGGTTTACAGCTTTGTGTCATATCATTCTGGGCCTGGGCCTGTCCCTGGCACCCATTGGCGCTTACCTGGCAGTAACCGGGCAGTTTGCTTTATTACCCATACTTTTTTCTTTTGCCGTTGTTTTTTGGGTGAGTGGGTTTGATATTATTTATGCCCTGCAGGATATTGATTTTGATAAATCGCAGCAGCTATATTCTATTCCTGCTGCATTGGGAAAAGGCAAAGCATTGAGGGTTTCGGAATCATTGCACCTGTTGAGTGCAGCCTGTGTAATATTTGCAGGTTTGTATGGTGGCTTTCATTGGTCTTATTGGATAGGAACAGGCATATTTGTAGGTATGCTTATTTACCAGCATTCTATTGTAAAGCCGAATGATCTTACCAAAGTAAACATCGCTTTTATGACGGCCAATGGTATAGCAAGCGTGGTATTTGCAGTTTTTGTAATTGCAGATTTATTTCTTCATTCATAATTATATAATCTATGAGCGATACAAATTCAATAACCATAGACAAATTTTTTGCTGCATACGGCAAGCATGATTTCAGTGCCATCAGGCAGGTAATGTCAGAAGATGTTATCTGGATATTTATGGGGCAACATCCATTGGCTGGCGTTAAAAATGGTATTGAGGAAGTAGTAGCTTTTTTTGATAATATGAGTGCAGTTATGAGCTCTTCAAAAGTACAAACGGAAAAACTTGTAACCGGCAGTAATGGTAATTTTTTGGTAGAGTGTCAGCACATAACTACTGACCGCGAAGATGGAAATAATATTGATCACCATGTTTGTGTATTATGGACATTTGAACACAATAAAATTAAAGAAGGCCGTCATTTTTTTGCTGATCCGCACGCAGCCGACCATTTTTTTGCTGCCGTGGCACCCATAGCATCTGAATAATACAATTAAAACCATGGCAAGAATATTAGCAATAGATTATGGTGTAAAAAGAACCGGGCTGGCAGTTACGGATCCATTGCAGATAATAGCCGGCGCTTTAACTACCGTGGAAACCCCGCAGCTGTTTAATTTTTTGAAAGATTATTTTAGCAGGGAACAGGTAGAACGTATTATAATTGGAGACCCTAAAAACCTGGATGACAGTGATACCCACGCTACACCCCATGTAAGAAAAGCCATTGAGCGACTGAAAAAGGAATTCCCTGCCATACCGGTTGTAACTGTAGATGAACGGTATAGCTCAAAAATGGCAAAGGGGGCCATGATTGAAATGGGCATGAAAAAAATGCAAAGACGTGATAAATCAATGGTAGATAAGATTGCAGCAACTATTATATTGCAGGAATATATGGAAAGGAATAGTTAGTAAGTTGATTGGAGGATATGCAGTTTTAAGATAATTTAGCAGCTTATTTAAACAGACAATTAAAAAGGAGATGATTTTACCAATTGTGGCTTATGGCGCCCCGGTATTAAGGTCGGTAGCAAAAGATATCAGCAGCGATTATCCCGGTTTTACAAAACTTATTGAGGACATGTGGGAAACCATGTATGCCAGTAACGGTGTTGGACTGGCAGCTCCCCAGATAAATAAGGATATCCGTATATTTATAATTGACAGCGAACAGATTTTTGCTAACCAGGAGGATGAAGACCGTGGATTGTATCCGGATGATCCCGGTACCAAACAGTTATTTATCAATGCACATATTATTGAACTGGGTGGTAAAGAATGGCCTTACAACGAAGGGTGTCTCAGTATACCCAAAATACGGGAAGATGTACAGCGCCCGGCTGAAGTAACCATTCAATACATGGATGAAAATTTTCAATCACTCACCAAAACATTTTCAGGCATTACAGGACGCATTATTCAGCACGAATATGATCATATAGAAGGAAGGCTTTTTATAGATTATTTAAAACCGCTCAAGCGTAAATTGCTTAAAGGCAAACTGGATGATATTTCAAAAGGAAAGATTAAGGTTGATTATAAAATGGCGTTTCCTAAATAACATTGTTTGTGAACTGCACTTTGCAATATACGCCAGTACCAAAATGAAGACGCATACATGAAGATATTATTATACCTGCCCCCCGGTTGCCTGCTTCTCTTTTGTTTTTTTACACTTTCGGCCCAGCAAGACTCTTCTGTAACCATAGGGAAAAAGATAGTAACACTTAAAGAAGTAGTAGTAAGAAACCATCTCAACGTGCCCGGTTTTATTGAAAAGGTGAAAAATGATACCACTTTTTATAAAGCCTTTAAAAACCTCAAGATACTGGGCTATACTGCACTGAACGATATCCGCATGCGTGATAAGGAAGGCAATGAAATTGCATCATTGCAGAGTAAAACTGCTCAGCTTGTAAAAAATGGCTGCCGTACCACGCAATTAATGGAAGAAAAAGTAACCGGTGACATTTATGATAAAAATAAAAACTGGAACTATTATACCGGTGAATTGTATGCGGGTTTATTGTTTGCTAAGGGAACCATTTGCGGTGAAAATAATATTGTAAAAGGTAGTGAACTGAGTATAAAAAATAAAAGGGGAATTGATAAGCACAAAGAGCAATTGAAAATGCTTTTCTTTAATCCCGGAAAAAAAATACCGGGTATTCCATTCATAGGAGATAAAATTGCCATTTTTGATGATGCTGTTTCACCCCTCTATGATTTTATTATAGACATGGCAGATTACCAGGGGCAACTTTGTTATGTGTTTACTGTGAAAGCCCGCGCAGATTTAACCAGCAGCCAGAAAAACGATATTGTTATTAATGAAATGGTTACCTGGTTTAACAACAAAAACCTTGAGATAGTAGCCCGGACCTATGATATCAGCTACGATGCTGCCATATACGATTTCAATGTGCAAATGGAAGTACAGATGGATAAATTTGAAAATCTGCTGGTGCCCAAACTGATTCGTTATAACGGCAACTGGCATGCAATCTTTAAAAAGCGCGAACGCGGCATTTTTACCGCAACATTATTTGGTTTTAATAAAGGTGGTAAACTATAAGTTAGAAACAGAAAGATAAGTATACAATTACTGTCGCAGCTTCGTAAAACTTATCACTTATCACTTAACACTATTCCTCAGGTATACCTTTTGTCTTTACATAATTGCGCCATTTTACAACTACCTGCTGCATATCATCCGCCAGTTCACTGTTAAATAAAACTTCTTTTCGTGTTGTGGGATGTATAAATCCAATGGCTTTCGCGTGCAGGGCCTGCCGCTGGCAAATGGCAAAACAGTTATCTACAAACTGTTTGTATTTTGCAAATACGGTTCCTTTTACAATGGTATCACCTCCATAAGTATCGTCATTAAAAAGTGGATGACCAATATACTGCATGTGTACGCGTATCTGGTGCGTGCGGCCTGTTTCAAGCCGGCATTCTACCAGTGTTACATAGCCAAAGCGTTCCAGCACGGTATAATGGGTAATTGCTTCTTTGCCATGGTCGCCATCAGGATAGGCCGCAAATAATTTACGGTGCTTAAGATTACGTCCAATATGTGCAACTATCGTTCCGGTGTCTTTTGCCAAATCCCCCCATACCAATGCATAATAACGACGGTAGACAGTGTGGTCAAAAAATTGTTTTGCCAGCGATCCTACGGCCTTGTCTGTTTTTGCAAGCACCATTAAACCAGTGGTGTTTTTGTCGATTCTGTGTACCATGCCAAAACGTGGTAGTACCTCTTCGGAAATATCTTTATTTTTTTGGGTAAGGTACCAGGCAACGCCGTTGATTAATGTACCGGTATAATTGCCACAACCGGGATGTACCACCATGCCAGCCGGTTTATTAATGATCATTATATCGTCATCTTCAAATGCAATGTTCAACGGTATGTTTTCAGGGATGATTTCTTCGCCACGGGCTTCCTTATCGCTGTACACAATAATCTCATCCGCTGGCTTTATTTTGTAATTAGGATTTACCTGTTTACTGTTTACCAGTACACGGCCTGCTTCTATCCCTTTCTGAATTTTATTGCGGGTTGCATTTTCAATCCGTGCTGTTAAAAATTTGTCCAGGCGCAGCGGTTCCTGACCTTTATC
>JBDSOC010000026.1:0-4518 GCA_039915085.1 Chitinophagaceae bacterium | reverse complement strand
TCAAATGCGTGGTCAAATGCTGATTCCGAAGAATTACTTAATGCGGGAGGCCGGGGGTATATTGTAAAAACTGCACCGCTTGATGCAATAGTCGGTTGTATAAAAAGGGTCTATGCCGGAGAACTTTGTTTTGAAGAAGATGATTTCAAATCGTAACTCCCTGTCCCCTAACGGAAGGAACTTAGATCAGATTCTCCGGGCATTTACTTTTTTCTTCTATGATAAATTCAAATTTTTCTTATAAAATAACTTTTTACTAACCTGTTTTTCTTTATGAGCCGGGCAGCAGGGAATACTATTCAACGGCAATTGCGTCGCACACTTGTACGATATAGCTTTTGGAAGCGAAGCTGCAGGCAGGTAATGATTGTCGTTGCTGGGTACAAGTACCCTGAATTTTAATTCAACCGCATATATGTACAGGGAAATTGGGCATTATTTTTAAACAAATTACTATATCCGCAGATTGCTTTACTTCGTTCGCAATGACGGTAATATGCTTTTACTGGAAACAGTTGTGCGTCGCAATAACTAAAAGGCCATTCAATTAAAACTGCGCTTATGCCTGAAATAAGAAAAGCAACCCCGGATGATCATGATGCCATCTGGGATATTATTAAAGATGTAATAGCTACAGGTGATACTTATGTGTTTAGCCCAACTTCTTCCAAAGAAAAAATGCTTGCATACTGGTGTGCGCCAGGCGCACATACATATATTGCATTGTTAAATGACCGCGTTGCCGGAACATTTATTATAAAAGATAATCAGCCGGATTTGGGTTCACATATTGCCAATGCGGGTTATATGGTATCTCCACTTGCCGCAGGCCAGGGCATTGGAAAAGCAATGGCAGAATTTTCATTGCAGGAAGCAAAGCGGCTCGGGTATAAAGCCCTGCAATACAATATTGTTGTTAAAAGCAATGAACGGGCAGTAAAACTCTGGCAACACCTCGGATTTTCTGTAATAGGAGAAATACCGGAAGCATTCAATCACCGTGTACACGGATTAACGAATGCCTATATCATGTATAGAAAATTATAAAAACAAATACTAAAATATAAATTGCGTGGATAATTTACAATTCGCCAAAGCAACCGCTTTTAAAGATCTTCATAAACGTTCAGGCATATTCGTTATGCCAAACCCGTGGGATGCGGGGTCAGCAAAAATGCTGGCCACCCTGGGTTTTGAAGCACTTGCTACTACAAGTGCCGGGCTGGCATTTTCTCTTGGAAAGCCAGATGGAGAAGGGGCCATTACAAGAGAAGAAACATTTAATAATATTCAGGCTATTATTGCAGCAACTGATCTTCCGGTTGCTGCTGATTTGGAAAATGGTTTTGGGGATGATCCGGAAACATGTGCGGCAACCATCCTGCTGGCTGCTAAAGCCGGACTTGCGGGTGGTTCTATAGAAGATAATACCGGCAGACCCCAGGATCCTATTTATCCATTTGAACTTTCTGTAGATCGCATTAAAGCCGCAGTAAAAGCTGCACAAAGTCTTGCAATACCTTTTACATTAACAGCAAGGGCGGAGAACCTGATCTATGGGCGTAATGATCTTGCAGATACCATCCGCCGGCTTCAGGCGTATGCAGAAGCAGGGGCAGACGTGCTTTTTGCTCCAGGATTACAAACACGCGAAGAAATCCTGGCTGTAGTAAAAGCAGTAGCTCCAGCGCCATTAAATGTGGTAATGGGTTTGAGCAATGCAAATTTTTCATTGAATGAGCTGGCTGATCTTGGCGTGAAGCGCGTAAGCCTTGGTTCATCGCTTGCGCGGGCGGCGTATGGAGCATTCTTTCAGGCAGCTACGGAAATCAGTCAAAAGGGTAGTTTTAATTTTGCACACGGAGCCATTTCTTATTCATCTGTTAATGCTTTATTCAGATCATAACCAGCTTTTAAATAATTCTATGGATGCGGCCTTAAGCAATAGTATGAAAGCAACCCCCGGCGCAGCAATTGATGTGCTGTAAAATGCATTGATAGCCTGCCGAAAGCATATAAGGAAACCAGGTTTGAAACTTAAACGGTTAACACGCTTCAGAAGAAAAAACTGGCTTTCTCTGAGCACCAAAAATGTGTATGCCACTTGCCTGTAAAAGCAATTAAAAGCAGCGGCAATAAAATTAACTACATACTCGCGTGCAGATAATCTTTTAATTGAGAAATGGTTTCTTCCTGCGAAAGAATGGTTTCTTTTACTACGTCATTGATAGAAATAATGCCGCAGATGCTGTCGTTTTCAAAAACCGGCAGGTAGCGTATATTGTTTTCGCTCATCAGGTGCATGCATACTTCAATGGAGTTGTCAGGTGTAATGCGGGGAAGGCCTTTCGACATAATATCTTCCACCCTGGTATCTGATGAATGTTTACCTTTTAGTATCACTTTACGGGCATAGTCTCTTTCTGTGAGAAGGCCGTAATACTGATCTCCCTTCATAACCAGTACAGAGCCAATATTTTTGGCAGCCATAAGTCCTAAAGCTTCAATTACAGTGGTTTCAGGCAAAATAGAAATCACATTGGCACCCTTGCGTTGGAGGATATCAGCAACTTTTTTCATGTAGCAATCGTTTTTGTTATCCGTAAGTTAACGAAATATCGGCTTAATCGGAAACCCTGGGAATAAGTTTTTTTGATAAATACAGCGCAATGCTGCCGGGCATGGGCAGCAGCGGGCAGGCGATAAGTAATTATATATTATTTGGGCAATTTTGGTAAGTTTAGTGTGCAAACAACAGACAGGCATGGGCATATATAGAACGCTTTCTATAGATAAAATAAAATCAGAAACAAGCGATTGTAAAACCTTTTATTTAAGCCCGGCAGATAATGAGCCATTGGTATATCAACCGGGCCAGTTTCTCACGTTTGTTTTTACCAAGCCGACAGGAGAAGAAAGAAGAAGTTATTCATTATCCTCAACACCTGCTTTGCATGAGCCAATATCCATTACTGTAAAAAGGTTGGAAAATGGGGAATATTCAAGGAAGCTATTTGATTACGCAAAAGAAAGAGATATATTAATAACTACGGGTGCTGCCGGTTTTTTTGTTTTGCCGGGTAATATAGATCAGTACCAGGAAATCTTTTTTATTGCTGCAGGAAGCGGTATCGCACCTGTTTTGCCACTTATAAAAACAGTATTGCACCAGCACACTCATATACGTGCTGTACTTATTTACAGCAACCGTTCAGGCCATTCTACCATATTTTATGATGAGCTGGTACGGCTCAAAAAATCATTTGCCGATAATTTTGTTATTGAATTTTTATTTAGTTCTGCTCTTAATTTAGAACGGGCCCGGCTGAGCAAATGGCTGCTGGGAAGATTGCTGAAAGAATTCAGCAGGGCAGCTTTGGAAAAAACCTTGTTTTATACCTGTGGCCCTTTTGATTATATGCGCATGGTAAGTATAGCATTGCTTGAGAACCGTGTGCCGCTGCAGCACATAAAGAAAGAAAACTTTGCGCTTTTAAAAATTGAATCTAAAACTTTGCCACCGGATACGCATAAACACCGGGTCGAAATTCAATGGCAGCATAAAATTTATTACCTGGAAACGCAGTATCCGCAGACTATTTTACAGGCTGCAAAAAAAGCCGGTATTGTATTACCCTACAGTTGTGAATCGGGCAGGTGCGGCAGTTGCGCGGCAATATGCGTAGAGGGAAAAGTATGGATGAGTTACAATGAAATGTTAATGGATGATGAAATGGAGAAGGGCAGGGTATTAACTTGTACCGGATATCCTGTTAATGGAAATGTGGTTTTAAGGTATGAATAAGTTAAACACTTTTATTTTTTGTAGAAATATAATTGCATTAAATTGTTTGTCATTTGTGTTAATTTCTTGCAAAGAATATTATGTTAAGGGATTTATATAGTTGTAATTTGTTTCTCATAATCAGTTTATCTTATTCTGCTAAGTATAATATTTATTTAAGTCATAAATTGACTTTCGTCAAACGCTAGTTACTAACAAAATGCTTTTTTGGTATGTTATTGGCATAGTGCGTGCAAACATGAAATTCTCTTTGGAAAACTGTTGCTGCTAAAAATTTTGACGGTTCCTCAATTAGAATTTACACCCCATCCTGCAATACCGCTTTTTTTTTGCTATCGTGAGATAGTATTAATCTATGGTTGATACCCGGTTTATGACCGGCTTGTAAACCTTGATTTTTACTGTCATGGGGA
Organism: Chitinophagaceae bacterium; assembly: GCA_039915085.1. GTDB lineage: Bacteria > Bacteroidota > Bacteroidia > Chitinophagales > Chitinophagaceae > JACMLD01. The sequence continues at coordinate 300 of JBDSOC010000026.1, read as the reverse complement.
ATTATTTGTATATCCTGTAAAAACCACTTATTCAAATTATGAAAACTACTGTCAAAGCAGTTGTATCTGCTACAATTTTTTTATTATCATTTTATTTATCTTCATTTTCACAGCAAGTTGCCAGAACGATTCCTAACTCCACATCACCTGATGGCGTCATTGGGTTCCTGGAGTTCAAACCTAAAGATTACGGCACCCAGAAACATCCGCTGATTATTTTTTTACATGGCATCGGTGAAAGAGGTAATGGTACTTCACAGATTAATGGTGTTGCCGCTAATGCTATTCCACTTTTTTGCT
>JBDSOC010000281.1:0-10961 GCA_039915085.1 Chitinophagaceae bacterium | reverse complement strand
CGAGATATGATACCATATAAAAAAATATTAATACTCACTCTGCCTCTGTTTACATTGACGTTGTCATGTACAAAGCTGGATGAAAAGCTGAACAGTACATTGACTGCGTCGCAAACTACCACAGCACTGGGGTCTGGCGGTACGCAATTGTTGCTAAATGCTGCTTACGCGGATTTGGCAACGCCATTCAGCGGTCAGGACAGGTTGTTTTCAATGGAAGAAAATACAACTGATGAATCATTGGTTCCAACAAGAGGTGGTGACTGGGATGACAATGGTGTTTGGAGAGTATTGCATGCACACACCTGGAATGCAGACCACGGTCAGCTGTTAACAAACTTCAATGAGCTGAATAAACTGAGTTTTGATGCAACCAACGTGCTTGGGTTTTCTCCCAGCAAAACACAGGCTGCTGAAGCAAGGTTCCTGAGAGCAATCAGCCTTTATTACCAGTTGTCTTTCTTCGGTCAGTTTCCTTTCAGAAATCCGGGAGACAACCTGCTGTTAGCACCAAAAGTGTATAACGCAACCGACGGTATTGCTTTTATTATTTCAGAATTGACAGCTATTTTGCCTGATATACCAGCAGCAAATAACAATACACTGGCTAATGTTGATGCCGTAAATACATTGCTGATGAAATGCTACCTGAACAAAGGCGCTTTCATTAACAGGGCTGCTCCAACTTTTGATGCAGCAGATATGGCAAAGGTTGTAACAATTGGTAATTCAATAATCAGCGGCGGTAAATATTCTTATACACCAAGGTATTTTGACAATTTTGCAGTAAACAACGGTTCGCTTTCTAAGGAAGGTATTTTTGTATATCCAAATACTTCAGGCGTATCAACCAACCACGCTGGTGTTGAAGCACGCTGGAATATGACACTACATTATAACTCATATACTCCAGCCAATCCAAATGCTGGTTGGAACGGATTTTCTACTATCAGTGAATTTTACAGCACGTTTAACGTAGGTGCTGGTACTGTTGCTTTCGGCCCTGCAGATACGTTGCTTGACCCAAGAATTGGCGGAAGATTTTATGGAGGTTCAACTGATGTGTCTGGTATCAGACCTGGTTTCCTGGTTAACCAGCAGTTTAACCAGAATGGTGCGAAATTGCACGACAGGAAATGGGATACTACAGGCGGAAAAACACCGGATCCTAATACACACCTCCTTGCATACACACCAACTATCGCACCCAACATGATTGAAACAGCCGATAACCTGGAAGTAACTGGTATCAGGGTTGTAAAATATGTACCTGATTACGCTCATTATGGTGGGCCAGCAGGTAACTGGTTAATGATATTCAGATATCCTGATGTTGTATTAATGGTTGCCGAAGCAAAACAAAGAACAGGCGATGCTGCCGGTGCACTTACACTGGTTAATCAATTGAGAACTGCCAGAGGTGCTTCAGCATTTGTAACATTGCCATTGGTAAATACCGCCAATGTAGATGATCCAAATACATTACTCGCAGAAAGAGGCAGGGAACTTTATTGGGAAGGGGTTAGAAGAACGGACTTAATACGTTTTGGTGTGTTCTTAAAGCCATGGGGCCTTAAACCAACAGACGATCCTAAAAATCTTGTTTTTCCAGTACCTAACCAGGCATTGGCATCTAATCCTAACCTGAAACAAAATCCAGGTTATACCAACTAATAAAAAATTAATATTTTTATAAAAACAGAAAGGCCATTATTATAATGGCCTTTCTGTTTTAGGTTTGTTACTAATTTAGTTATGATGAATGGTTTGCTGAAGTGGGTTTTTCTTTTTACCGCAATAATATGTATCTCCTGTAACCAGCAGCAGTCAAAACCATTATTTGAACTGGTAACTGACTCGGGTATTACTTTCGAAAATAATGTAGAAGACGGTAAACTGGAAAATAGCTTCCTGTTCCGGAATTTTTATAACGGGGGGGGTGTTGCCATTGGCGATATTAATAATGATGGGCTCCCAGATGTATTCCTGACCTCAAATACCGGCACCAATAAATTATACCTCAATAAAGGCAACCTCAAATTTGAAGATATCAGCGTTAAAGCCGGTATCGTGCCCGACGATAAATGGTATACAGGCGTCACTTTTGCAGATATTAATAATGACGGATGGCTGGATATATACGTTTGCAGTTCCGGCCATATGGGCACCAATAACCGGAAAAATAAATTATACATCAATAATCATAATCTCGGCTTTACAGAAGCTGCTGCCAGCTATGGTCTGGATGTGTCTGCTTATACCACGCAAGTTTCTTTTTTTGATTACGATTTGGACGGTGACCTGGATTGTTTTATGATTAATAACAGCCCGGTTCCGGTAAACCAGCTTAATTTTTCTTATAGCCGCGATTTGCCAGAGAAAGACTGGCCGGTAGGGGCGTTTTTAAAAGGCGGTGGTGACCATTTATTCCGGAATGACGAAGGGCATTTTAAAGAAGTAACACGGGAAGCCGGTATACATGGCGGACTCATCAGTTTTGGGCTGGGTGTATCCGTTAGTGATATTAACCTGGATGGTTATCCCGATGTATTTGTATCGAATGATTCTTATGAGCGGGACTATATTTACATCAACCAGAAAAATGGCACCTTCAAAGATGAAGCAGAACAGTTACTGCAGCATACAAGCATGTCTTCTATGGGAGCAGATCTTGCTGATATAAACAATGACGGTTACCCTGATATTTTTACCACTGATATGTTGCCTGATGACGATTACCGGCTTAAAACGACGGGCTCTTTTGATAATTTCGATTTATACCGCAGTAAGGAAAAATCAGGACTTTACCGGCAGTTTGTAAAGAACTGCCTGCAGGTAAATGCCCGGAACGGGAGGTTTCTTGAGACAGGAAATTATAGCGGCGTTTCCGCATCTGACTGGAGCTGGGGTGCTTTATTTTTTGATGCTGACAATGATGGGTTTAATGATATTTATGTTTGTAATGGTGTCAACAGGGATGTAATAGATCTGGACTTTATGGATTTTTTTGCCAATGAGGTGGTTCAAAAAATGGTTCTTACCCACAAAAAAGAAAATATCGATGAAGTATTAAAAAAAATCCCGCGTAATCCCCTGCTTAATAAAGTATTTAGAAATAAAGGCAACCTGCAGTTTGAAGATATTGGAAAAACATGGGGTTTTACGCAACCCACTTTCTCTAACGGTGCCGCCTATGCTGATTTAGACAACGATGGCGATCTTGATTTAATCGTTAACAACGAAAATCAGCCTTCATTCCTTTACCGGAATAATGCCCGTGAAATAGATTCTGCCAATAATTATATTAGTCTGTCATTACAGGGTAAAGGGAAAAATACTTTTGCTATAGGCGCCAAGATTCATGTATATGCTGCTGATAAGTTGTTTTACCGCGAAGTAGTTCCCAGCCGTGGCTTCCAGTCTTCAGTTGAATATAAACAAACAATAGGCCTGGGAAAAGTTGCACAGGTAGATTCGATTGTTATTACCTGGCCCGACAGAACAATTCAAAAAATTGATAAGCCGGCCATTAACAAACTGTATGTGTTGCAACAGGACGCAGGAACTGCTCTTTCCGGCCCGGCATTGGCACCACCACTGCACCCTTTGCTTACCCCCGTTAATACTTTATTTGAAAAGCATACAGAAGATGATTATATCGATTTCTATTATGAGCGCAATTTGCCCGAAATGCTCTCCCGCGAAGGTCCAAAAGCAGCTAACAGCGATTTAAATGGCGATGGTCTTACCGATCTTTATATAGGCGGCACTCCCGGTCATACCGGACAAATTTACCTGCAGGCGCCTGATGGTAAATTTCAGAAAAAGGAGCAACCCGCATTTAATCAGTTTATAGAATTTGAAGATGGAGCAGTATTATTTTTTGATGCTGATCATGATGGCGATTCCGATCTTTTTATAGGGCCGGGTGGCAATAATAACACAGACCTGAGCCGTCAAATGCAAAACCGGTTATTTAAAAATGATGGCAAAGGAAATTTTACACTTGATGCTGCTGCGTTTCCTGCCAGTGGTATGAATACAGCTGTGGCAATTGCATATGATTTTAACCACGATGGATACCAGGATCTTTTTGTTGGTGGCAGAAGCGTATCGCGTGCATATGGAACTGACCCGGTAAGTTTTTTATATGTAAACGATGGTAAGGGACATTTTACGGATATCGCAAAAACCCAAAACCCTGTTATTGCAAATATTGGAATGGTCACCGGCGCGGTATGGATAGACATAACCGGTGATAAAGATAAAGAACTCGTTATAGCCGGCGAATGGATGACACCCAGGGCATTTTCTTATAAGGGAAATCATTTTGAAGAAATTGTTACCAATTTAAGTAACATGTATGGATGGTGGCAAACACTTGCCGCAGCAGATGCAGATGGAGATGGAAAAGAAGATCTGATTCTTGGAAACATTGGCGAAAATTTTTACCTGCATCCCGACCAGGAACATCCTGTAAAATTATGGATGAATGATTTTGATCAGAATGGTTCTGCTGATTTGGTGCTTACCCGTACAATACAGGGAAAAGACATGCCTGTTTTCTTAAAACATGATGTAGAAGATTTGCTTCCATCCATTAAAAAGAAAAACCTGCGCCATCATTTATTTGCAGAAAAAACAATACAGGAATTATTTACGCCAGAACAAATACAGCATACAAAAATCAGGCAGTTTAACTATGCCAGTTCATGCATTGCTTACAATGAAGGGGATGGTAAATTTATGGTGCAACCCCTTGATCCAATGGTGCAGTTGTCATCTGTAAATGCCATTAGTTTTTTTGATGTTAACGGAGATGGTATAAAGGATTTAATTATTGGGGGTAATAAATTCTGGTTTCCCACACAATTTGGAAGGCTTGACGCCAGCCTGGGATCAGTATTGATAAACAAAGGTAAAAGATCATTTACCTGGCTTTATCCAAATCAATCCGGCCTGAATATTACCGGTGAAATAAAAGATATTGTACATATTAACAGTGCTGGTAAGAACCAGTTTCTATTTCTTATAAATGATGCCTTTCCTGTTTTATACCAGGAAGCTGAAGATCAAAAACAAAAAGCCAATTAGTAATACCTTTTGTCAATTAAATGCTTGTATGCAGGCATACAACCGGAGATATTTATGAATCAGGACAAAAGCGAACAATTTTTTTTTGCAGGCATTTTTTTTCTGCTGATCTTTTCTGCAGGTTGCAATTCATTGCCCAAAAAGGACACTTTGTTCAAAGTGCTGGATGACAAAGCTACAGGGCTTCATTTTATCAATCACCTAACAGCCACCGCGGATTTTAACCTGTTTAACTACATGTATTTTTATAACGGTGGCGGAGCTGGTGCCGCTGATTTTAATAATGATGGATTGATTGATTTGTTTTTTGCTGCCAACCAGGGCAAAAACAAATTATTTTTAAACAGGGGAAAGCTGCAGTTTGAAGAAATTACTGATAAAGCCGGCATCATTCAGGACAGCGGATGGTCTACCGGCGTTTCAGTAATTGATATTAATAATGACGGTTTAATGGACATCTATGTATGCCGGGTTGGGCAGCTGGAAGGTTTACCCAAAAGCCATAACCTGCTGCTTGTTTGTACTGGTATTGATAAAAATGGATTGCCTTCTTACCAGGAAAAATCACAGGAATACGGCCTTGCCTTTTCAGGGTTCAGCACACAGGCCGCTTTTTTTGATTATGATAATGACGGCGATCTGGACATGTATCTCCTAAATCATACCATTCATAACAATGGAACTTTTGGTATAAGAGAAGGCTTGCTAAAAACATACAATCCCCTGTCGGGTGACCGTATTTACCGGAATGATGGCGGCCATTTTACTGATGTAACTGCTGCAACCGGCATTCATTCTTCGGTAATCGGTTATGGATTGGGGGTAGTAGTAGCGGATATTAATATGGATGGATACCCTGATATATATGCAGGAAATGATTTTCATGAAAACGATTATCTCTATATTAACCAGCACGACGGCACTTTTAAAGATGAACTCACCAGCCGGGTAATGCATACCAGCCAGTTTTCTATGGGTGTGGATGCAGCAGATGCCAACAATGACGGATATCCTGATATTATATCTATGGATATGCTTCCATCCGATCCTTATATATTAAAAAGGTCACTTGGCGAAGATGAAAATGATGTGTTTTATCATAAAATTGATTTTGGCTATAACTATCAGTATACCCGTAACAACCTGCAGTATAACAGGGGTAATGGCATGTTCAGCGAGATTGGTTTATATGCAGGAGTAGCTGCTACTGACTGGTCATGGGCGCCATTGTGGGTAGATTTTGATAACGATGGTAAAAAAGATTTATTTATATCCAATGGTATCCCCAAACGGATGAATGATATTGATTATATAAATTTTATTTCCAATGGGGAAGTGCAGCAGAAAATAAGATCCAATAGCATGGGCGAAAAAGACATGGCGCTGATTGATAAATTCCCGCAGATAAAAATCCCCAACAGGTTTTTCCATAATACCGGCAACCTGAAATTTGATGACATGGCAGACAGGATAGAGGGAGACCTGCCTTCTTTTTCTAACGGCGCCGTGTATGCTGATTTTGATAATGATGGCGATCTTGACCTGGTGGTTAACAATATTGATGAGCCAGCCCTTCTTTACCAGAATAAAACCAATAATGATACCAGCAAAAGATCCCTTGAAATAAAATTGACCGGAAGCGCATCCAATATAAATGCCATTGGTTCTAAAATAATATTGTATGCTAACGGTGGTATAAGAACATATGAAAAATATCCCGCAAGAGGCTTTATGTCAAGTATGGAAATACCCATGCATATTGGACTGGCAGATACAAAAATTGATTCTGCTTTTTTGATATGGCCCGATAATACCTACACGCCGGTTGACATACAGCCGGGCAAAAATCTAATCAGCCTGCAATACAAAAAGGGCTCCCGGTATTTAACTATAATGTGCTGGCTGCTTTTGGCACATCGTACACCAGGCGCGTTACAGATATTACAGCTAATGCGGGTATTAATTACCTGCATAAAGAGAACTTTTTTCATGAATTTGATCGTGAGACACTGATTCCGCATATGCTCTCAACAGAAGGCCCTGCATTGGCTATAGGCGACATCAATAATGATCACAAAGAAGACATATATATCGGTTCGTCAAAATGGGAAAAAGCTGCAGTCTTTGTTCAGCAGGCTGCAGGTAAGTTTGTAAAACTGGACGTGCCGGCACTTGATCTTGACAGTAACTATGAAAACGTAAGTGCTTGCTTCACTGATGTAAATAATGATGGTAATGCGGACCTGGTGATAGCAAGCGGGGGCAATGAATTTTATGGCAATGATCCTAATTTACTTCCCCGCATATACCTGAATAATGGCAAAGCCCAGTTTACAAAACTGGAAAATGCTTTTGGCAATTTGTTTATCAACGCTTCCTGTGTGGTACCTTATGATTTTAACGGTGACGGGTACATGGATTTGTTTATCGGTGGCAGATCAATCCCCTGGGGATACGGCCAGGTGCCAAAATCTTACCTGTTACAGAATAATGGCAAAGGTTATTTTGCTGATGTTACTGAAAAGTATGCAAAAGCCATATCGAAAATTGGAATGGTAACACAGGCGCTGTGGTTTGACCTGGATAAAAATGGAAATAAAGATTTAATTATTTGTACAGAATGGGGAGGGATAACGGCATTTATTAATAACCATGGTGTATTTACCGAAAAAATAATTACAGATAAAAAAGGCTGGTGGAACTTTGTTTTACCTGTTGATATAAATAATGATGGAAATATAGATTTGATAGCCGGAAATCTTGGATTAAACAGCCGCCTCAGCGCTTCTGATAAACAGCCTGTGAGGCTTTATTACAACGATTTTGATGATAATGGAAAAAAAGAACAGATATTGACTTATTACCTGCAAGGTAAAGAAATACCATTTGCAAGCAAAGCTGAACTGGAAAAACAAATACCTGTTTTGAAAAAACGGTTTTTATATGCGGAAGACTTTGCAAAAGCATCCCTTGAAAATCTTTTCACCAGGGAAAAATTGCAACAGGCAGAAGTATCTACTGCCAATTATTTTGCCAATGCAGTACTTATTAATAAAGGCAATCTCAATTTTGATATACAAGCCCTGCCCTGGCAGGCGCAATTAAGCACTTACAGGGATGCAGTAGTGGTAAATGCAAACAATGATAGTTTGCCGGATATTTTTTTGGCGGGCAATTTTTATGAAAATAATATTGAAATGGGCAGGTATGATGCAGACTTCGGAACCTTATTGCTGAATAAAGGAAATGGGGTATTTTCTGTTCAGCCCCTGAACGGGTTGCAGGTTAAAGGCCAGGTGCGGCATATTGGTAAAATTAATGTTGGAGGGAGTGAAGCATTTATACTGGCAAGAAATAATGACAGCGCATTGGTTATTAAATTCCAGGACAAGTAACAGCGTCTGTAAAAAGCCAGACTGTCTTAGTATACAGGCGCATATATCCTGGTTATCCATTTGCTGCTGTCTGTTTCCCTTTGTCTGTCTGTTACCAGGTAATCAAAAGGAATGGCCATTGATGTCCTTCTGTAATCCTGGAAGTAGAAACTTATTTGCTGATGCATTTCAGCGATGGTTTGCAGGCCACCAGCAACGTCTGCTATAATAAATTTACCAGGCACCATTCTTATACCTGATATTGAATCCTTTGGTTGCATAAAACGGTTTACTGGCAGCGCCACCATTAACTGGTAACCCGATGACTGGAGGCGGGTAATATTCAGCATAGGCGTACCTGTTATGTTACAGCCCTGCTCATTACAGAACTTTTTTAATTTATTGATGCGGTCATACACGAAATCTGTAGCAGGCCATCCCGGTGAAAAAGCTTTTGTGGTTATCAAAAACGTATCAATGGTAGAAGCCTCATGAAAGGTAAAGCCATATATATTCTTAAAATCCGACAGGTAAGTTTGCATATAATCCAATATGGTATGCATATCTTTTTTAAGCGACAATGCTTTTCTGTAAGCAGCAATGCGGTTAAAAAAATTGCTTCCGGCAGTTGCCGTGTAATGCCATTTTATAAGCATAGCGTTACCAGGAAGAGAAAGCAGGTTCATTTCGCTTGATAAGATGTCTTTTTTATTATCAATCAGGATTTCAAAATTATTAATGGTTTTTTTTGAAAGGGAATACCGGTTGTCCGAAAGCAAGAAAGATTTGCCTGCCGCAGCGTTCCCGGTATCTTTCGGACCTGGCCACCATTTACTCCAGTTTTGTTCATTTGACAGGTTCCTGAAAGCGGCATCTGAAACACAATTTACTTTTACCAATTCGGTAACTACAAGGGTATCCGGGATTAAATAGTAAACAGCAGCCACCGACAGCGCCAGTATTGCCAAAAGAAAAAGTACCAGTTTTTTCATACAAAAGCTATAATCATAAAGCTTTGCAAAATAGGGAATATATTGTGCTGGCAGCGTTTATTTTTAAACAGGCACCATATTTTTTTTTAACTTTAGGGGTCAGTGATGAACTGGTTTGGAAACGTCTTATTTTTATTTTTTAACCGCGGTTCTCCTGTTAGAATTACTTTCATTATGCTTCAACGATTTGTGCGCTGCATCCTGCTTTTATTTATCCTGCCTGGTTTTTTTTCCTGTCATTACGGTCAAAATGAAACACCCGAAAAAGTATTATTCAGTCTTTTACCTTCGTCTGTAACGGGTATCAATTTTAACAATCGTGTAGAAGACAATAAAGAGATGAATATTTTTAATTACCACAATTTTTATAATGGGGGAGGAGTGGCCATTGGCGATGTGAATAACGATGGTAAACCCGATATTTTTTTTACAGCCAATCAAAAAAGCAATAAACTTTATCTGAACAAGGGCAACTGGAAGTTTGAAGACATTACTGAAAAAGCCGGTTTAACAAGTTATCATCAATGGCATACTGGTGTAACAATGGCAGATATTAATGGCGACGGATGGCTGGATATTTATGTATGCAACAGTGGGATCGCCAAAGATGATGACAGGGCAAATGAATTGTACATCAATCAACAAGACGGAACTTTTAAGGAAGAAGCACATCAGTATGGATTGGATGACAAAGGAGAATCGACCCAGGCCATTTTTTTTGATTACGACAAAGACGGGGATTTAGATTGCTTTGTGTTAAACAACAGCCACCGCTCCATCGAAAGTTTTGGATACGATAGCAGGCAACGTTATATCCGTGACCCTGATAACGGGGACAGGTTCTACCGCAATGACGGGGGAAAGTTTACCGATATAAGTGAACAGGCGGGAATCTATGGCAGTGAAATTGGTTTTGGGCTGGGCGTAACGGTTAGTGATATTAATAATGACGGATGGGATGATATGTATGTTTGTAATGATTTTTTTGAACGCGATTATCTTTATATAAACAATCATGACGGTTCTTTTAAAGAAGTCATAAATGATGCAATGGGGCACATCAGCAATGGCTCCATGGGATGTGATATGGCGGATATCAATAATGACGGATGGCCGGATATTTTTACTGCAGAAATGCTTCCCGAAAGCGATTACCGTCTTAAAACAACACTCAAGTTTGATGATTATGATATGCAGAATGCCAGGAACAAACTTGATTTTCATCACCAGTTTACCGGCAATTGCCTGCAATTGAATAACCAAAACGGCACCTTTAGCGAAATTGCCCAGCTGGCGGGTATAGATGCTACAAGCTGGAGCTGGAGTGCGCTTTGCTTTGATTTTGATAATGATGGCTGGAAGGATATTTATGTATGCAATGGACTCAGTAAAGATTTAACTGATCAGGACTTTCTTGAATTTGCTGGCAGCCAGGAAGTAATGAACCAGGTGAAACAGGGAAAAATGGATGTCCTGGATATATTAAAAAAAATGCCCGCTG
>JBDSOC010000083.1:0-6235 GCA_039915085.1 Chitinophagaceae bacterium | reverse complement strand
GGGGAAATAAGGCCTATTACCAAAATACAGGGTTGTACAATATTAATAGTATGGGTGCCTATCCGGCAAACGACTGCGGATTATTCGAGTTTACAAAACAGCCTGGAGATATGGGCAAATACCTGGTGCCTGCATTACGTAACCTCGCATTTACAGCACCTTACCTGCATGATGGAACTGCGGCCAGCCTTGAAGACGTTATTAATATATATGAAAGCGGGGGCCGGAATATTCTAACTCCCCTTAACAAGGGTGATGGTAGAAAAAATCCTTATAAAAGCCCGCTTATAAGTGGGTTTGTAATCAATGGGCAGGAAAAGAAAGATTTGATTGATTTTCTGCTCAGCCTGTCTGACACTTCAGTTTGTAATAATAAAATGTATAGTAATCCATTTACAAAGGATGAAACCGGTCATTAGTATCGCTTTCCACTTGTTTCGTTCTGCGGGCTCCAGCCTGGTTACGGGAGTGGATTTTTAAAAATATAATAGGTGTTTACCATTACCGCAGCGTAAGTCATAACCATAGAGAACTGTAAAGTGATGAAAATACGGTGGTTAAGTATAATCGGGGAATATGCCTGCCAGGGCGTATAATGCAGGCTTCGGAAAACCGAAAATTTCAATCGTAAAACATACATTTTTTGCCCTTTAGCTTATTATAAAAGCGCAAATTCCGCGATTGATGTAATAAAAAATTCATGAAGGTCAGCACTTTAAGTCAATTTTCTATCTTTTCAGCAATCGCCTAAGTGATTGCCTGTATCAAAAACAGTAGTATCTATTTATCGAAAATATCGGGGCCTTCGTCTAATATGGGTTCTGGTAGTTAGTAACTCTCGTATATGATAGTAGTTTTGCACAAGAGACAGTATTTATACCGTTTCTGAAAAACAGACAAACCTACCCTCATGAAACAGAAATTTTACACTATCAGAATTGCACTTATTATTTTATGTGCATTTTCTTCCAAAGCAATGGATGCCCAGGTATCAGGAACAGTGTTCCGCGATATGAACTCAAATGGCGCCCAGGACCTGAGTAACCCAACAGAACCAGGTGAATACGGTGTTACAATTAAGGCCTATAACTCGGCTAACAGCCTTGTTGCCACCGTAACAACCGATGCTTATGGCTTTTACAGTTTTAGTGCCGGGCAGCTTCCCGCAGGCATGGCTGTAAGACTTGAGTTTACCGCTACTGCGGGTGATTTTCCTTCTAAAAGATCTGCTTCAGGCAGAAGTAATATACAGTTTGTTACTGCAGGCGCAGCTACAACTAATATAGATTACGCCATCGCTACTAAAAGGTTATTGTCTGATAACGGTAATCCTTATGTGGCTACCACAGCAGCTACCAACGGTAATGCCCTGGCTACTGGTACCGGCAACGCAGGCGATAATGATAATCTTCATGTATTTCCATACGATTTAAGTAATGATGGTGGAAGCACCCGCAGGACCAAGAACCAGTATACAGGGTCTGTATTTGGCCTTGCATGGCAGCGTGAATCACGTACCTTGTTTATGGCGGCTTATCTTAAAAGACACGCCGGTTTCGGACCTGGTGGAATAGGCGCTATTTATCAATCGCAAATCAGCACAACAGGTGTACCGACTGACCCCACTTTATTGCTGGATGTAAATACACTTGGTATTAATGTAGGAACTGACCCAAGGATAAATCCATTACCGGACGCTTCTGCAGATCCTAATACAGACTTTGGTGTATTTGCTGAAGTAGGTAAAAGAGGTATTGGTAGTATAGAGCTGGCAGACAATGGCAGGGATCTGTATATAGTAAACATGTATGAAAAGAAATTACACCGCATTAATATTGGTAATCCATTAAAATCTTCTTTTAGCAGTGCAGATGTTACTGGTTCATGGGTAATTCCTGACCCTAATATTCCGGGAACCAACTGGCACCCGATGGCATTAAAATCGCATGCCGGTAAAATGTACGTAGGTGGTGTTTGTACAATGGAAACTAACAGTAATTCAAACGCATCAGACACCATTAATTTAAGCGGTGTAGTATATGAAGTAGATATAAAATCAGCCATTCCCTCTTTTGTTGAAGTAATGCGTTTTCCTATTACGCACCGCAGGGGTTTTACAAATGCTGATTACCGTTATGCAAACAGAAATAATTACTGGAGTGCATGGCAGAATAATGGGGATATTTCTCTTGGCGGACCGTTGCGTTCAGATTTACTGGGGTCTTTACTGGGCGGCAATGCTACAGGTATTTATTATTCTCAACCACTTTTCAGCAGTATAGAATTTGATGTGGATGGATCTATGGTAATTGCACTGCGTGACCGTTTTGGTGACCAGGGCGGTTATGCCAACTATTTTGAAAGTGGTAATGCACCGGGTGAAACCTACAGGGTTCTTTCTTCTGGTGAGATGTTACGTGCGGGTAAAACAGGAAGTGGATGGACATTGGAAAACGCCGCTTCTGTGTCAAGTGCAGGCATTACTACTACAACACCTGGTCTGGCAGATAATAACCCGCTTGAACTGGGTTCTTTCCTGGCATTCCTGCTTACACCATGGGGCGGTAATTACGGTCCCGGCGGAGCATATTATTATTATAATCAGAACTTTTCGAATACAGGTGTTCCAGCTGCTTTTGCCGGAAGCACCAATACAGGTCATTATTTAAAAACTAACGGTGGATTGGCTTTATTACCCGGTTTCAATGAAATAATGACAACAGCTATTGACCCGATGAGCCAGGCCTTTACCAATGGATTATTGAAGAATTATAATCTTGGCAGCAATGCCGGTAATATGGCGGGCCGCATGGCATTGATAGCATCTACCAGCGGAGACCCTTCCAATATGGGCAAGGCGGCTGCATTGGGCGATTTGGAAATTTTACTGGATGCACAAGCCGTTGAAATTGGTAACCGTGTATGGAATGACATAAATACGAATGGTATACAGGATGCTGATGAGCCTGGTATAGCAAATGTAATAGTAGTTCTGAGAAGCCCGGGTGATGATGGTATCTATAACAATGGAGATGACCAGTCATGGACAGTAACCACAGATGCTGAAGGCAGTTATTATTTTGATAATAGTTTAGTAAACGATGATCGTCGTCCTGCATCATGGATTGGTGTCAGCAATACAAACTCTGGTATTTTACCCGGCTTTGAATATAAAGTTGAAATAAACGGTGCACAAGCACCCTTAACCGGATTATTGCTTACAGTTGCACATGCTACCTCGGATGCAATTGACAGTGATGGTTCTTATAATGTTACCAAAGCTGAATATATTATCAACCCGGGTGGTTCTGCTGCAGCAAACAGCAGCTTTGAAAACAACTATAATATTGATTTTGGTTTTACCAATAACAGTTTGCTGGCCGTAAATAAACTGGATTTGTCTGCCAGTCTTGTAAACAGCGATGTGAAATTGAAATGGAACACCATTGGTGAAATGAATGTAAGCAGGTATGTTATTGAAAGAAGTACAGATAACAAACAGTTTACAGGTATTGGTTCAGCAGTATCTAAGGGCAATGGTAATTTCACTTACCAGTTTGCTGATAATATTGAAGAAGCTGGCGCTGTAAAAATTTATTACAGAATCAAAGTGATAGATGTAAACGGTAACATTCATTATTCTGCTACTGTATCAGTAAACAGTAAGCTGGTTACAAAAGTTACGATTACGCCCAATCCGTTTATTTCCTTTATACAGGTGCAGGCTCCCGCAGACAAAAATGCTACCGCAACAATGCGCATAGTGAATGCCGGTGGCCAGGTTATATACAATAAGAATGTACAGTTGGTTCAGGGACAAAACAGCTTTACCATCGATGGCCTTGGCAACACCGCAAAAGGCATGTATTTCTTTGAACTGCAGAATGGTAATAATATCACCAGGGAGAAAATAATGAAACAATAATTAATAATACAATAAGATTTATAAATATTTACCCGCACCAATCCGTACCCCATCTGTTATCAAAGTACACTTCTGAAAAGGAGTGTACTTTTTTTTGTACACCTGGGCGGAATAAAAAGAAGTAAGGTTTGAAAAATAATTTTATGTTCATCTTATAAATCGCACTATTAAAAAAGAACAATTCAATTCAAAGAAAGATGTTGATTTTGCAAGGCTTTTGCGCTTTCTACGGATAAATCTTTTAATCTGAATGCGTCATTAGCATTAATGACTATGGACTGGTAAGTTTTTCCAGCGCCGCTGTTATTATTTTATATGTATCTTTTTCACTCACCGGTTGCGGTACAAATTTTTCGCCAATCACTTTTTCATACAGCTCAATATATCTTTTGCTGATGGTTTCAATCCATTCATCTTTCATTTCAGGAACAGACTGGCCTTCTTTGCCCATGAAATTATTGGCAATCAGCCATTCCCTTACAAATTCTTTGCTGAGCTGTTTTTGTTTCTCTCCTTTGGTCTGTCTTTCTTCAAAACCATCCGCATAAAAATACCTGGAAGAATCGGGTGTATGTATTTCGTCCATCAGGTAAATGGTATCACCTATTTTCCCGAATTCATATTTGGTATCAACCAGTATCAGGCCCCGTTTTGCAGCTATTTGTTTTCCTTTTTCAAACAATTGCAGGGTATATTTCTCCAGTATCTTCCAGTCTTCTGCAGTAGCCAGCCCAGCTTTAATAATTTCTTCTTTGCTGATGTCTTCATCGTGCCCTTCATCTGCTTTGGTAGAGGGCGTAATAATGGGCGCGGGAAAAAAATCATTTTCCTTCAAACCATCCGGCATACTTACACCACACAATGTTCTTTTGCCACTGCTGTAAGTTCTCCATGCATGGCCGGTAAGATTACCTCTTATTACCATTTCTATTTTAAAAGGAACACATTTTTTGCCTATTGAAACATTGGATGCAGGTACAACTGACAGCCAGTTGGGACAAATATCTGTTGTGGCTGCAAGCATGTACGCAGCTATTTGATTCAGCACCTGTCCTTTAAAAGGGATGGGGCGGGGGAGTATTACATCAAAAGCAGAAATACGGTCTGAGGCGATCATTACAAGCAATTGATCGTTTATAGTATAAACATCTCTGACTTTACCACTGTAAAACTTTGTTTGATGAGGGAAGTTAAATTGTGCCATGCCCCGAAATTACGCGCAGCATGTATACCGCAGCGCTTAAAATATCAACAGCGTATGTGCATTTGTGTAAAATTAATTTTTTGCAGAAAAACATTACAAAATTGTACTTTGCCCCTGTTTGCTTTACCAAAAACCGCCATCATGAAAAAACGCTATCGTTATCTTGCCTCATTTCTGATCGCTTCCGCTCTCTGTATTACCGCTGCTGCCCAAACCATTACCATTCTTGGAAATGTAAAAAACAGTAGTAGTAAAGATGCAGTGCCCGCCGTTTCAGTTACAGTAAAAGGTTCTGCGGCAGGCACATTTACCAATGAAAAAGGAGATTTCAGATTAATTACTTCGCAACAGTTGCCGCTTACGCTTATTATTTCTTCTATTGGTTTCGAAACAAAAGAAGTTGCCGTAAGTAGCCTTACTGCTCCTGTACAGGTAGATTTTTTGCCCGCTTCTTCGCTCGGAGCTGAGGTAGTGGTCTCTGCCAGCAGGGTGCCCCAGCGTATCCTGGAGTCACCGGTTTCCATTGAAAGAATCAGTGCGGCCAATATCCGCAACTCACCGGCTGCATCTTATTATGATGTACTCTCTAATTTAAAGGGAGTAGATGTAGTTACTTCTTCTCTTACTTTTAAAACACCCAGTACCCGTGGCTTTATTGCCAGTGGTAATACCAGGCTTAACCAGCTGGTGGACGGTATGGACAACCAGGCGCCCGGACTCAACTTTTCCGTTGGCGGCGTGGTTGGTTTAACAGAACTGGATGTAGATAATATAGAATTACTCCCCGGCGCATCTTCTGCACTTTATGGCCCGGGTGGTATGAATGGAACCATTCTTATCAGCAGTAAGAATCCTTTTAAGTACCAGGGTCTTTCGTTCCAGGTTAAAGAAGGGATTATGAATACAGATAGCCGCTTCAGGACTTTATCACCTTATCATAATTGGTCTGTAAGATGGGCGCAGAAGGTATCAGACAAGTTTGCCTTTAAAATAGGAATGGAACTGGTGGCAGCCAAAGACTGGCTGGGTTATGATAAAAGAAATTATTCCCGTACCGGTACCAATGGGAAAATTATTGATGGCGACAGGGCTACAGATCCCAATTA
>JBDSOC010000082.1:0-15285 GCA_039915085.1 Chitinophagaceae bacterium | reverse complement strand
TTATTGCTGAGCGTTACACCGCTAAAATTTAACCTGTTTCCTGTAAATGATACAGGTTTTACAAAATTTTGTGTGCCTGTATTAAAATAATCTCCGTCACCATCCTGGTCTATCATAAGGCGGTAGTTAGAAGCTGTGTTGCCACCTGTTAATGTTAAGCCAGTTATATCAAAACTTAGATCTACAGGTCCAGCTGCACCTGTGTTTTGCACTTTCCAGTTGCGTACCACCCTTTGTGAGCCTTCCGCAATTACCGGTGCTTCAGTTGCAACAATCAGGTGTTCTGTTAAAACGCCTGCATCATTGCCAATCATCAGAAACTGTTTATCTGCCAGGGCAGTGCCGGTCGATAAAACCAGGTTGCCCATACCAGTCTTGCCGGTGCCATCACCTGCGCCAGAATTCATGCTGTTTGATTGTGTTTGGGTAAGTGCGGTTCCATTGTCTGTTCCTATACCAAATACATCATGCTGGTAAATGGCCGAACCTGTCCAGTAAACAGTAGTACCATCTGATGCGGTATAATTTAAATGATTGGCGGTAGAATCAAGTGTGAAACCATATTTTAAAGCCAGGTAAGATTCTACGCGGTTGCGTTCAGTATAGGATAAAGCTGTATTAAACATTATCACTTCACCGATGGAGCCAGCCCAAACTTCCTGGGGACTAGGATCTAATGCGCCGATTATGCCATTAATAGAAGTGGCAGTTAATGTAGTAAAGACAACCTGGTTAATCAGGTTGCCGCGGTCGAACTGGTTACCTGTATTGCTGTTTAGTGTAAAAGCAGACATTCCGCCAGTAATGTTTGCCACAGCATTCCAGTATGGCGCAGTGGTTAACTCAACCCCATAAAACGCATTGGAAATTCCACCAGCATTGTTACCCACCTGGCAGGTAGCAGAACCAGTTCCGGGTGATCCATAAACAAAAATCCACCGGTAACCAGTAACATCAGTTGCATTGGCAACAACAAAAATGGTTCTGTCTGCATTACCAACCGGGAAATTTGCTGGTGCAGGCTGTGTCATAAATGTGGAAGATCCGTTAAACTGCAATGCTGCATTATAATTAAACACATTGGTTGCCAGTACAGGTTGACTAGCAGGAAGAGCAGTGAAATTATTTGCGCTCGTGGAGTTATCCGTCCATAAACTAGGGGAGGCACCCGTATTCCCTTTCAGCCAAAGTACCGATCCTCCGATACCCCCGGGCGTTTGCGCAAACAAAATGACATTGGAAAGCAGAAAAAGAGATAAGTAAAAAATTCTTTTCATATGACTTTTTTTAAGTGATTTCTTTATAAATGAGAATAAGTAAAATGCCTGGGTATATGCACAGATACGCGCAATTGCTTTCTTCGGTTGGATTAAAAAAAAGAAGGATTTTTATAAGAAAAGGGATGAATATAAAGATATGTATTTTACCTGCACCCGAACAAATTTAAAGTTGGGTTTTTCATATCTTCTTACCGGTAATGTATAAAGCTTTAACGAAGCCTGTCCAGGCTTTTCACTAATTTCTGGTCGTTATAAATACCTTTGGCTGCCAGTAAAAAAAAGACGGGGATTACAAGGGCTATTAAGGCGGTAAGATCAAAGTTGCCCTCTGCAAAATGCTGTGTCTGATTGAAATATAAAAGAATATTCAATAAGGAAATAAGCATGGCAGCCAGGCTTATACGCATTTGCAGTTTCCTGTTTTTGTAAAGAAAAAGAGCCACCAGTGCAGTAACGCCGGTAGCAACAGTAAAAACAAGTATAATCAATTTACTGGTAGCCGTGAGGTAAGTGAATGTTCTGGTTTGATCTGGTCCAAGCATATTTCCACTGTAAAAAGAAAACTTGAGCGTAAGGAAGGCGGCAACGGCTGCCAGTAACAGCCAGACAGATTGTATGCGTTGTATCATATCGATAGCTTTTATTGTGAATGCAAAAAGGCGAAAGGGTAAGGTAACGGCTTCAGTTAACAACTTTTGTCATGTAAGATCACCTTAGCCCTGTACTTATACCATCAACTATCTAGCCCAATTCGGGGTATAGTTCAAATTGCTCCATAAACTCATTTACCTGTTTGCGTACGGTTGTAATTACATTTTCGTCATCTGCATTCATCAGCACATTGTCTATCACATTTACCACGAACTGCATGTGTGCTTCTTTGAAGCCGCGTGTGGTAATAGCCGGGGTTCCTACGCGTATGCCGGAGGTTACAAAAGCACTTTTATCATCAAACGGAACCATATTTTTATTAAGCGTAATGTCTGCTTTTACCAATGCCTGCTCAGCTTTTTTACCACTGATATTCTTATTGCGCAGATCAATCAGCATTAAATGATTATCTGTTCCACTGCTGATAAGCTGGTAACCTTTGTCCACAAAAGCCTTTGCCATAGCCTGCGCATTTTTTATTACCTGGCCGGCGTAATCAGTAAATTCTTCTGTCAAAATTTCGCCGAAGGCAATGGCCTTGGCGGCTATTACGTGCTCCAGCGGGCCGCCCTGTATACCCGGAAACACGGCCATATCAAGCAGGTTACTCATAAGACGGGTATTTCCCTTTACATCTTTCAGACCAAAAGGGTTTTCAAAATCTTTCTTCATCAGTATAATACCGCCACGTGGTCCGCGCAAGGTTTTATGGGTGGTGGAAGTAACAAAATGGCAGTGTTCAAAAGGAGAATTTAAAAGGTTCTTTGCAATCAGCCCGGCGGGGTGGGCCATATCGCACATTACAAAAGCGCCAATCTCGTCGGCCACTTTTCTTATGCGGGCATAATCCCAATCGCGGCTGTAGGCGGAGGCACCACAAATAATTAGTTTTGGTTTTTCTTTTCTTGCCTGTGCTTCCAGCATTTCATAATCTACCAGGCCGGTTTCTTTTTTCACACCATAAAAAAATGGCTGGTATAGTTTACCACTGAAATTTACTGCAGAACCATGAGTTAAATGCCCGCCCATGCTAAGATCAAGACCCAGTATCTTATCTCCCGCCTGCAATACCGCCAGCAGTACCGCTGCATTTGCCTGTGCGCCGCTATGCGGTTGTACATTGGCGTAATCGCATGTAAATATTTGTTTGAGGCGATCAATAGCTAATTGTTCTGTCTGGTCCACAATCTCGCAGCCCGCATAATAGCGGCGGCCGGGATAGCCTTCTGCGTATTTATTCGTCATTACATTGCCCATGGCCTGCATTACCTGTAATGACGTAAAGTTCTCAGAAGCAATGAGTTCTATGCCATGACGCTGGCGTTCCAGCTCTTTGCGAATAAGATCAAAAACTAAAGTATCTCTTTGCATGGCGCAAAAATAGGCGAACTATTAATAAAAGAAACAAGGGCCTCCACTTTGGTGAAAGAATTGTTAGTAACACCCAAAATTTCATTGATTTGCTGCACCATTTTTTCAAGGTCGATACCAGTTCTGTTAGAAAAAACAGTGACTGAATAATTTTTTGAGGGAATGCTGAATACAATGGCCCTGAACCCACCATTGGAGCCGGTATGGTATACCGCTTTTGTGGTATCTTTTTCACCCACAAACCATCCATATCCATAAGAAAGCTTATTAAGTGGATCTATAGAAAATTGGGCGGACCGGCATTTTTGTACAGTATTTTTATTTATAGGCAAAGGTTTTTGTAAAGATTGAAACCAATGCAGGTATTCATCAGCTGATGTATAAATGCCACCATCTCCTTCGGTTGAAAAAAATATAGCTTCATCAGCATCCAGTTGGCTGAATTTATTTTTATCTGCATCATAGTCATATCCCAAAGCCCGGAGATGAATTGGCTTCCCCGTTTGCAATACAACTGAATGCGGCATCAATAAAGGAATGAAAATATTTTTTTTAATATAATCATTGTAATGTATGCTGCTGATCTTTTCTATAATCATTGCCAGCAGGCAATAAGCAGTATTACTGTAACGGTATTTTGTACCGGGTGTAAAATAGGTACTGTCAATATTTTTAACCGCATTTAAAACATCTTTATCGGTGGCATGCTTAATTATGCTGGTATCTGTAAAAGCGTAATGATCTATAATACCTGAACTATGTGTAAGCAATTGTTGTACAGTGATAAGATTACCGGTTTTTTGATTAAAGTCAGGGAAATATTTTATTAACTTATCCTGCAACGATAACTGTTTTTTTTCTGCCATCTGCACGATACAAAATGCAGTAAACTGTTTGGTCAGCGATCCTATGTTAAAGTTGGTGTTGCTGTTTATTTTTTCTTTTGTTTGTAAATCAGCCATGCCATACCCTTTTTTAAAGATTGTATGGTTGTTTTGGCTGATAAACACAAAAGCGCCAGGTTCATTTTCTTTATAATAAGTTCGTAATAAAGAGTCTATGCCTTTTGTTTTATCCTGGCAATAAAGATGCATCGCAGGAATAAAAAACAATACCAGATAAATGACATACTTCATATTGTGTTATTTTTGAAAGATTGGTTAACTGCGTACTAATAAAAATCAATTTAAAATAAGCCTGAAAACGTAAAATATCCTACTTTCATTCATTTTTATACAAGCAATTGTGATAAACTGAAGCAGGTTATAATGCAAAGTAAAGAATTAGCAGTTCCGGAGTTGAAAGAACCTGGCTTACAAACAAAAACATGAAAGCAATTATTCCAGTGGCTGGTGCCGGTACCAAGCTTCGTCCGCATACATATACGCAACCAAAAGCGCTTATACCACTTGCCGGTAAAACAGTACTCAGTATTATCGTTGAACAACTGCACGATGCCGGTATTACAGAATTTATTTTTATTATCGGGTACCTGGGCGACAAGATACAGGACTACGTAAGGGAAAAATATCCTTACCTGCAAACGCATTTTATACACCAGAATGAAAGACAGGGACTGGGTCATGCCATTGTACTTACAAGAGATATTGTAGGTGAAGATGAGGTGTATATTGTGTTGGGAGACTCTATCTGCGAATACAATGTGGAAGATGTTTTAAAAAACGAATACTCAATGGTAGGCGTAAAAAGAGTAGATGATCCCCGCGCTTTTGGTGTGGCAGAAATGAATGAAGATGGTTTTGTAAGTAAAGTGATAGAGAAGCCGCAGATACCCAAATCAAACATGGCGCTGGTGGGTATCTACCGTATCAAAGAATCGGGTTCATTATTTAACTGCCTGGAAAATAATATCAGGAACGAGGTAAAAAGCCGGGGTGGAGAATATAACCTTACAGATGCGCTGGAATGTATGATACAGGATGGCGCCAAAATACAGCCTTACAAGGTTCAGAACTGGTTCGATTGCGGCCGTAAAGAATCGTTGCTGGAAAGCAATGCAACACTGCTGAAAAAATTCGGACAGGTTATTTCAGATGATCACCAGTTTGAAAACAGCATCATTATTCCCCCGGTAAGTATTGCCGCGGGGTGTGATATAAGAAACTCAATCATCGGTCCCAATGTTGCAATCGGCGAAAAAGTAAATATTAATTATTCTATTGTAAAAGATTCCATCATTGGCGGCTTTGCCAATATTAAAGATATCGTATTGACTGACTCTTTAATTGGCAGTGATACAGAATTAAAAGGCGAAAGCCGCAGCCTTAATATTGGAGATAATACAGAGATTGATCTCGGAAGAAGTTAAGCCTCCCTTACCCCTAAAGGGGAGATGTTAATTTCATTGATATGATCATAGCAATGGAAACTGAACTGTTTTATAATTGAGAAATTGCAACTGCCGGATTAATTATTTTAGTCGTCTATTACATTATTCCGTCCTTAATGAAGTGAATCATATTTGCTTCAACAAAACATCTTTAATGAGATCAAGTCTGCCCTTTAGGGGTTTAAGGGGTTCCAAATAAATCACTGCTCAAATACCTGTCCCCCCGGTCGCAAACGATAAAAACGATGACACCGGATTTTAATTCTTTGGCAAGGCGGATTGCAGCAGACGCTGCGCCACCACTGCTCATGCCGGCAAAAATGCCTTCAGTTTTAGCCAGTTGACGGGTTAATTGTATCGCATCCTGCTGGGTGATATCCATTATGCGATCTACTCTTTCTGCATCATAAATTTTTGGCAGGTATTCTTTTGGCCATCTGCGTATGCCCGGAATAGAAGCTTCTTCGGTGGGCTGGCAACCTATAATTTGTATGGCAGCATCCTTTTCTTTTAAAAACCTGGACACACCCATAATGGTTCCGGTAGTACCCATAGAACTTACAAAATGAGTGATGCCGGCTTCTGTGTCTCTCCAGATTTCCGGGCCCGTAGTTTTATAATGTGCCATGTAATTATCAGGATTGGCAAACTGGTTCAATAAAAAATATTCGCCGCTGGCACCTTTCTTCTCCGCATAATCACGGCAGGTTTCTATATTCTCCAGCAGGGTAACTTTTGCGCCAAAAGCTTCCATGGTCAGCGTACGTTCACGGGTAGAACTGGATGGCATTACCAGTTCAATCTCCAAATCAAAAAGGCGTGCAATCATAGCAAGGGCGATGCCTGTGTTGCCACTGGTAGCTTCCACCAGTCTTGTCCCAGCTTTTATATCGCCACGCTCCAGGGCAGTTCTTATCATATTCAATGCGGGCCGGTCTTTAACACTGCCACCCGGGTTATTTCCTTCCAGCTTTGCAAACATGCGCACAGCCGGGTTGGGATTGAGTTTTTTTATTTCTACCATGGGCGTATTGCCCACGAGGTCTAATATACTGGCCATTTGATTTCTATTGGTATAAATTAGTGTTTATCCGCCTTGGTTCGAGGGCGTCAGTGTGTAAGTTTTCTTTCTGTAATTTCTATCTCAGCTTTATGGTATACAGCAGAATAGGGTGCTACGCTTTTTGTGAGCCATACATTACCACCAATAATACTGTGGTGCCCGATAGTGGTTTCGCCGCCCAGTATGGTGGCACCTGAATAAATAATAACATAATCCTCTACCGTGGGATGGCGTTTTGTATAAGCCATCGTTTTATCTACACTAAGTGCACCCAGTGTTACGCCCTGGTAAAGTTTTACATGGTTACCAATTTTACAGGTTTCGCCAATCACCGTACCGGTGCCATGATCAATATACAGGTGCTCGCCTATTTCTGCGCCGGGGTGTATATCAATACCGGTTTGTGAATGCGCATATTCTGTAAGTATGCGCGGCAGCAATGGAATATCCTGTTTTAATAAAGCATGTGCAATACGGTAAAAGCAAATAGCAAAAAAGCCAGGATAGGTCCTGATCACTTCAAATTCGCTTTTTGCTGCGGGGTCTCCCTGTGCAATAGCTGTTACATCAGCATTCAGCAGGCGGTATATTTCGGGCAACTGTTGAAAAAACGTTTTTGCTTTTATGCGGTTATCACAATTCTGGCATTCCCTGGTGCTCTCTAATATGTTAACCAGGCTGCTTTCCAGTTGCTGAAAAGCTGCCTCAAACTGCTGCGGGGTAGAAAAAAATTGTTTCGACAATTCAGGGTATAAAAGGCGGACCAGTTGAAGCGCCCAGTCAGTAATAACACTGTTTGGTGGCACATCTTCCGTTTGCTGTTGTTTATCAAAAATTGACTGAAAAAATTGCTGGTTCATGATAAGTGTTCAATTGATTCCAAGTATAAACAATAAAGAATGAAATAGTTTATAAAGTTGCGGTTTTTTTGCCGGAGTGGTTGTAAGGAAAGAGACATTTTGTTGTTTACCGGTAATATTTGTTTACCAGTGGTTTCTGTTGCGTCTTATTTCCGGGCAAAATGGTATTGAATCTGAATACTTTTAAGATATCAACCGGGATTATTAATACATTTGGCACTCATAAAAAATGCTGTATGCCAAAATTGATTATCAGAACAGGACTTTTCATTGCATCTTTCATTATAACATTCATTGCTGCTGCACAAAAATTACAATTGCCTCCTGGCTTTACTGCAACCATTGTTGCTGAAGGATTGGGCGGAGCCAGGCATATAGCCATTAATAAACAGGGCGGTGTATATATAAAACTCTCCAGGTTAAAAGATGGCAAGGGTATTATTTATCTGAAGGATATAAAGAAAGACGGAAAATTCAGCCAGCAACTTGCTTTCGGTAATTACCCGGGTACCGGCATGTATATAAAAGGCAATTATTTATACGCTTCTTCCAACGAGGACGTATACCGCTACCAGTTAGATAAAAACGGCGAAGTGATCAACCCTGATAACCCTGAAAAAATTATAACTGGTTTGGTAAATCATAACAGGGACAATTCAAAATCAATCGTGGTTGACAATAACAACAATATTTATGTAAACGTTGGTTCTTATGCCAACGCCTGTTTAATAGATCCCAAATCGAAAGTAGCGCCCAACCCCTGTCCTATACTTGATTCAGTAGGTGGCATCTGGCAGTTTAAAATTAATAAGCTGAACCAGCAATACAAAAATGCGGTTCATTATGCTACAGGGTTTAAAAATGTGGTTGGACTGGACTGGAATAATCAAACCAATTCATTGTTTATTATGCAGCATGGCAGGGGCGATCTGCATACATTATATCCTGAAATTTTTTCTGCCAAACAACAGGATGATTTGCCTGCAGAAACCATGTATGAGGTTCGCAAAGGCGCAGATGGCGGCTGGCCGTATGAATACTACGATCAAATACAGAAAAAGAAAATACTGGCCCCCGAATATGGTGGTGATGGAAAAAAAGAGGGCACACATAAAGCTGTTAACCCATTGGTGGCATTTCCTGCACACCTGGCACCCAATGCGCTGTTGTTTTACACGGGCAATAAATTTCCGGCAAAATATAAAAATGGTGCCTTCATTGCTTTTCATGGTAAGTCGCCGGAACTGCAAAAAGGTTATGAAGTAGCATTTATTCCTTTTACAAATGGTAAACCCTCTGGTAAATACGAAATTTTTGCTGATGATTTTTTAATCAATAAGGATCAGCATAAACCCTGTGGCCTTGCACAGGCACCTGATGGGTCTATTTTTATAAGCGATGATTCAAGCGGTTCGCTTTACAGGATACAGTATGGGAAATAGGTGCACAGGTATTGTGATAGGCGGGGCCGGATGGAAATATTTACAAAAATGGTTTAATAACTGATAAACAAATATTCAGGTTAAAGACTGTTTATCAAAACGCATTCACTTCAAAGGCTGCTTTTCCCCGTAACGCTTATTATGAGATGCATCGCAATATTCTGATGCCTTTTGGTTTTTTTGTTCTCATAAGCATGTCCAGGTACAGCATTTTAACACTGAAAAAACGCATGGCGGCAACTGTTTTAAAGGACGGTATACCAAAAAGAAACGCGCGGCCTATACCGGCAGGTATTTATTGAGTACTTTGCCATTTTTGTAAGAGGTTGAACTAACTAATTCCAAATTTTTTTTCTCCTTAAAGATGGAAAGTCCGTTCCCGATTGCAACCGGGTTCCTGAAAATAAAATATTCATCAATAAGGTTCAGGCTGATCAGCGAACTTACAAAATTGGCGCCGCCATAAACAATAATATCCTTACCTGGTTCCTTTTTCAATGCCTGTATTACAGCAGCCAGGTCTCCGTTTTCCACTTCTAAGTTCCTGCCGTTGATGGCTGTTTGTGTGCGGCTGAATACAATCTTGCGCATATTGACCATTCGTTGCGCCAAAGATTGTTCCGGGCTGTCGGGCTGGTTGTCTACTACATTTTCCCAGTAATCAATGAATTCCCGTGTCATCTTGCGTCCCAGCAAAATGGTATCGCAGGTGTCGGCCAGTTCAATTACCTGCCGGAAACCCGATTCATCCCGTGGTGCACCGGGTGTCCACATCCAGTCCAACTGGCCATCCGGCCCGGCTATAAAACCATCAATGGTCATTTGTACCTGTAATTTTAATTTTCGCATAGAAATCGTTTTTGAAGTGATCGTGTTTCTTTCTATCACAAATATCCGCAGATCGCCGATGATATTGCGGGTATAATCACGACAGAACAAGGGATGATTTGCGACAAAAAAGGAGGGAAAGTATTAACAATAACATCGGGCTCCAATGGTATTAAAAATTTCATTTTGTCGGAAATATATCTCCAATTACTAAGTTTTGTGTGTGCCAGGTATCCCGCTGGTTAAATAAGGCAACAATTTTTACAATTAACAAATACATTGAATATTTTCGTGAAGAACCTCAACTATAATGAAGGAATATATGACATTCAGGAAAACAATTTTCTCATTACTAGTGATGGTGATGCCGGGATTAATTTTTCATGGTTTTTCGCAGGTGAAACAACACTTGCTGCAGGGTAAGCACAACAAAATGCAAGACTCACTGGTTGTTCGTGCGGATACTTCCGTACCGGTTATTATTACTAAAATAGAAAATTATTCTTACGTTATTGATCATACCAATTTCCTTTTCAGGAACCCGCTTAATATCTCACCGATATATCTGGAGCTGAACCAAACCGAAAAAAGGCTGGAAGGGTTTAAAACAAGGCTGGAAGAAAAGGGAAAACGCATGAATCTCCGCAGTATCAACAGCGCGATAATATTGCTAAGGGAAATTGCTGGCAAACTCGCTTTCTATAAACGTACATTGACCAATTACAGTACCCAGTTGTCGCAGAGTAATGTAAAAGTAAAAAAAATCATCGGCGACCCTACGCTTAAAATGCAATTGCCGGATTCAACACTGTCAGAACAATTACAGGATCTTTTAACTGAAGGTAACAATCTTGACTCTGTACAGGGGCAGATACTTGGTCGCGTGAATCTCTTACAAAACCATGTATCCATCGCATTATTGCAGGCCAATGACATAATTTCTGACATGGGTTATCTTTCAACTGAAAAAAAACTATCCATGTGGCAGGTGGAGGAGGCACCGTTATTTGAAGCGCACCCATCTCACTATAATCAAACATTAAAGGGTGTTTTGCAGGCAAGCCTTCAACGTTCTGCTAAAATCGTTGACACCTATTTATCCGGTAAATGGAAGGTGCTTTCATGGAGTTTCCTTGTCTTTGTTTTCCTGTTAGCCTGGACCATTACCAACTACTACCGGCTTAAAAAATCCGATGATGCCAGCGTATCACTGTTGCCAGTCCATTTTTTGAGCAGGAGTTTGGTTGTAAGCAACGTATTCGGATTTCTGACGTACTCACCATTCTTTTTTGCCAATCCACCCATGTCTTACCTGCATGCGGTTGAGTGCTTACGAAATGTATTACTGGTTTTTTTACTATTGCCTCTTCTGACCAAAAGAGCCAGGATGCCGGCGCTGGTTATTGCCGTATTATGGATATTGCTTGCCAGCGATGATATACTGCTGGAATCCGCTTTTGGAGAACGCTGGATATTGTTTATAGCCGCATTGTCGCTAATCGCTACCTGTATACAATTGTTGCGGAATAATAAACCACTTTTTGTCTTCATTGCCGAATCACCGGTCACGAAACCTGTACTGGCTATTGCATTGACTTTCGCAGTGCTGTCTGGATTTTTTAACGTCACAGGGCGACTTTCACTCGCGAAAATAGCAGGTATTACTGCTATACAATCGGTCGTATTGGCGCTGACATTGAAGGTTTTTTTTAGCATAGTTATCGAAGCCATTTATTGTCAGTTCAAAGTTATTTCTCACAGGCGCTTGTCGGTCATGTTTGATTTTGACCAGCTACAGGCAAGGTGCCGGGTTATAACATGGACACTTGCCATCATGGTTTGGATAGTATCGGTCGTACGGAACCTGACGCTTTATGATGAAATGATTAAATTGCTGGATAATTTTATCAATGCCCGTCGCGCTATTGGCAGTATGGTCTTCACTTTTACAAGCATCGCGGTATTTGTCTTGATAATATGGATTTCATTTGCATTTTCCAGGGTCATTAATTTCTTTTTCGGCACCGAAGCAATGGCGCAGAATAAAAAGAAAGGCAAAATTGGATCGCTGATGCTTTTAATCCGCCTGGCTATATGGATAATAGGGTTTTTGATTGGTGTATCAGCAGCGGGCATTCCAATGGACAAACTTTCACTGATGATTGGCGCATTTGGAGTAGGAATTGGATTTGGCTTGCAAAACATCGTTAATAACCTGGTTTCAGGTGTCATTCTTGCGTTTGAGCGGCCTATTCAAATTGGTGACTCCATTGAAGTGGGTAACAAATCCGGGATTGTCAGAGAGATCGGCGTACGATCCAGTAAAATTGAAAATGCAGAAGGTGCAGCTATCATTATACCCAATGGTGACATGCTTTCACAGCAACTGGTAAACTGGACAATGCACGACAGTAGCCGCCGTCTTGATTTTATTTTAACGCTTCCATTTACTTCCGATATCGAAAAAATAAAATCATTAATTTTCACCGAGCTGAAGAAAGATGAAGGGATTTTGCAGGACCCTGGTCCCGCAGTAAATGTGCAGGAGTTTCAGCCCAATGCAATTCAAATGAAAGTTATGTGGTGGATTCCAGACTTAACCAAAGCGGGTGCTGCCCGAAGCATTGTTATGCAAAATATTTATGAAGCACTCAACACTGCAGGCATCGCTTTTGAAAAGTAAACATGCTGCGACTTCATAAAATTCTAATTGATCTTCTCCCAACAATGTAAAAAATTATTATACCAATCCAACGATACCTTTTCTCTTAGGTGTCACGGCTTCCTGCCAGCGTCCAGGGATGGATATTTTCACCGGCTTATGACATTAATCCAATTCCCAATTATGCCGGCCTGCATTTAAATATTTCTGAAGACAGCAATGCTTTGGATCTTGATCTGGCAAGGGATATAGCTGATAACCTGGGAGTGTATAACACACGCAGTGAATCCATAATTAAAAAAGTTACAAAAGTGTCAGCCACCGGCATAAGGAAGCCCAAAAATAAATATATCCCGCTCAGAAATCTGCCAAATGGAATCGGTGTTTCATATGAAATGAATACGCGCGCAATTTGTGAAAATCTAGAAATAAAAAAAGGAAAAGACTTTTAATCTTTTCCTTCCCAGTTACCCCAGGTGAAGATTTTTCGAATCATTTGGTGGAGGATTTGAAGTGCTTGGCCTGTCGCGATTCGTAGTAAACAGAACGCATTTAAGAGAGAACATCTACACGAGCTTAGGGGTTGTGTGAGAAGGCTGTTAGTACAAAAGGGAATAAGCCATTGTATGCATCTAAGACTTTCAATTTAAAATTACCAACGGATTGCGCAAAAGGTTGTTGACATTGCCACATTGTAAGGTGGAGGCCGTGCGGGGAATGAAGAAACCTCTGCAGGCATCAATTTGCATTGCGGTCCCAAAAAAAATATCCGGCTGGCCCGCTAAATTATCCTGTTCAAAACAAAGGCGGCGTACATTGCAGTATTCCTGCCCTATAGTCCCCTTCACATTCTAAACAACGCGCATGAGAAAATTTTTGATACTGGGCTTCCTCGTTATGTCCGTAGCAACCTATAGCCAGCAACAAAAAATTGACAGCATTTCCAATCTCATCAAAAATGCCCCTGCCGATACCGGGCGTATCAGTCTTTATGTCAAAAAAATAGAATTGTTGGCCAGGCGGAACCTCGATACCGCAATACTATTAAGCTACGAACAGTTGAAGCTGGCGGAAAGTTTACGATTCTACAATGGCATTAAAGCATTGCATTTGCAACTCGCTTCTTCCTATACATTCGCCGGTAAGTTTGATTCTGCTGCTGCTCAAATTCATTTCGTGGAAAAATTTCTCAGGTCGTCTGACTCAATTGGTTTTGTAAGTGTCCATATATCAACGGGTATGTTTTACGGGGTACAGGGTAAGTACGATTCCTCCATTCAACAATACCAGCAGGCGGAAGCATTGGCCGTGAGATTAAAGTATCCCTGGCTATTACAGAATATATATGCCAATGCAGCAATCGGATTTCAACAACTGGCCAACCTGCCAAAAGCACTGGAATATCAGCAGAAAGCCATGCAACTGGCTGTTAATGCCAAAAATTCCAACCTCGAAGCAAACGTGTTGCTGAACATGGCCAACACCTACAGCATGATGGGCGATACGCTGAAAGCGGAACAAATGCTATTGCGAACGGGCGATATCGCTGTCAAAAATCAATATAGGCAGATTGAGCTGTATGTGTACAGCAATCTTGCTACCTTATACGATATATCCGGGATGGCGGAAAAAACGTATACTTATGCCCTGAAGGCAATTCCGCTTGGCCGCCAGGTAGGTGATCTTGGTATAACCGCCGCCAATCTTGCCAAAGCAGCGAATGCCCAGGCTTTTTTGGGGCATTATGAAATGGCCGAAAGCTTAAGCAAACAGGCAATAGCACTTGTCGATTCGGTGGGCCATCCAAATAATGTAGCGGAAGTGTATTGCGGAGCAGGAATCGTGCGCTTCCTGCAAAACAAGTTCAGCGAAGCCATTCCGTTTTTTGAAAAAGGGTTGCACGCCATTGGCGGCGAATTGGTGTATGACCGCGCCTTTGGCGATAGCTACAAGCGTTTGTCAATCGCTTACGAAAAAACCGGCAACTATCTCCTGGCACTCAAAAACTTTAAATCCGGGGCAGAGATTTCCGATTCGATGACCCGCTCACAAAATGTTCGAAAGGCGACTGAATTAAGTATGAATTATGATTTCCAGAAAAGGCAGGAAATACAGGCCGCAGAAAAAGCCAAATCCGAACAGCTTGCGAGAACGAAACAGGTGGCACTGATAATAGGACTGCTGCTGGTGCTTATACTTGCCATCGTGTTGTTCAATGGTTACCGGAATAAACATAAAGCGAATCAGTTGCTGGAAAATGCTATGACAGATTTACAATCGGCCCAGGCCCAATTGGTACAAAACGAAAAAATGGCTTCCCTGGGAGAACTTACTGCCGGCATTGCCCATGAAATACAAAACCCGCTCAACTTTGTAAATAATTTTTCGGAATTGAACCGCGAAATGATCAGTGATCTGAACAACGCGTTACAAAAAGGCGATATAGAAGAGGCGCGGCAGATTACGAGCGACCTGGAAGGCAATGAAGAAAAAGTAATGCATCATGGGAAACGCGCAGATGCGATTGTAAAAAATATGTTACAGCACAGCCGTGGTGCAGCCGGGCAACGGGAACCAATAAACGTGAACTCACTTGCCGATGAATACATCAAACTTGCATTGAATGGCCAGCGAAGCAAAGACAAGGGTTTCAATGCCACAGTTGAAACAAATTTCGATAACAGCATTGGGACTGTTTTGATCATTCCCTCGGAGATTGGCCGTGTATTGCTGAACCTGCTCAACAACGCGTTTTACGCTGTTAGTGCCAAAAATTTT